>NZ_JBHXIB010000007.1:0-92770 GCF_042723975.1 Amycolatopsis sp. NPDC058340
CGCCCCCGGCCGCCCCCCGCCCCTGGTCCAAAACCCCAATCACCCAACTAACATCTTCCATAATGTGGATTCCCCAACGTCCTCGGCCCGCGACGGCAGGAAGCGACCGGACACGCGTGGGGCTCGTGAGTGGCAAGGACGGTTCTAACCGTCCTTACCACTCACGAGGCGGGAGGGGCACCCGATGAGGTCCTTCGTCCCGGATCTGGTCAAGATCCTCGTCTTCGCGGTCGTGACCGTGCTGCTCACCGCGATCCTCGGCGCCACCATCGCGAACACCAACTTCGGTGAGACCTCGGGCTACACGGCCAAGTTCACCGACGCGTCCGGCCTCAAGGAGGGCGACGACGTCCGCATCGTCGGCGTGAAGGTCGGCCAGGTCGGCAAGATCGAGGTCGAGGAGGGCGAGAAGAACTTCGCCAAGGTCCACTTCGACGTCCAGACCTCGCACCGGTTGCCCGCGTCGGTGACCGCGACCATCAAGTACCGCAACCTCGTCGGGCAGCGTTATCTCTCGCTCGGCACGGACATCGGGGACGAGAAGTCGTTGCCCCGCGGCGGAATCATCCCGCCCGAGCGCACCAAACCGGCCCTGAACCTGACCGTGCTCTTCAACGGGTTCAAACCGCTCTTCCGCGCTCTGAACCCCGAGGACGTCAACAAACTGTCCTACGAGATCATCCAGGTCTTCCAGGGCGAGGGCGGCACGATCACCAGCCTGCTCGCGCACACCGCGTCGGTCACGTCGGCCATCGCGGGCAAGGACAAGATCATCGGCGAGGTCATCGCGAACCTCAACACCGTGCTGGGCACCGTCGAGCGACGCTCGCCGCAGCTGGGCGAGCTGATCGACCAGACCCAGCGGCTGGTCACCGGGCTCGCCGAGCAGCGGCAGCCGATCGGGGAGGCGGTCAAGGCACTCGGCGACCTCACCGTCGCCACGACCGGCCTGCTCGCCGACGCGCGGCCCGCGATCAAGGACGACGTCGCGCAGCTCGGCGCGCTGTCGCAGAACCTCGGCGACTCGGAACAGTTGCTCGACCACCTTCTGCAGGTGCTGCCGGGCAACCTGCAGAAGTTCACCAGGACGCTGAGCTACGGCAGCTGGTTCAACTACTACCTGTGCGGGATCTCCGGCAGCATCGGCATCAAGTCGCTCGACATCGAACTGCCGATCACGCCGCTGCCCGGCACGCAGCGACCGGAGAGGTGCGGGCCGTGAAGCCGCTCAAGGAACGCAACCAGGCCGTGGTCGGCGGCGTGACGCTGATCCTGATCGTGCTGGTCACGGCGACGACGTACTTTTCCGACCGGATCCCGTTGTTCGGCAGCGGGACGACGTACTCCGCGTACTTCGGCGAGTCGGCCGGGCTGGCGCCGGACAACGAGGTGCAGGTCGCCGGGGTCAAGGTCGGCCAGGTCAGCTCGGTGGAGCTGGCGGGCAAGAAGGTGCTGGTGAAGTTCCGCGTCAAGGACGTGCGGGTCGGCGACGCGACCGCCGCGTCGATCGAGATCAAGACGCTGCTGGGGGAGAAGTTCCTCGCGCTGACCCCGAAGGGCAAGGGGAACCAGGACCCGAACACCACCATCGGGCTCGACCGCACGCGGACGCCGTTCGAGCTGCAGGACGCGTTCCAGGAGCTTTCGGGCACGGTCGGCGACATCGACACCGCGCAGCTGGCGACGAGTTTCACCGTCCTCTCCGACGCGCTCAAGGACAGCCCGCAGTACCTCAAGGACGCACTCGGCGGCCTTTCCTCCTTGTCCAAGACGGTGTCCTCGCGCGACGGTGAGCTGAAGACGTTGCTGGCCAACACGAGCAAGGTGTCCAAGACGCTGTCCGA
The DNA here is from genome assembly GCF_042723975.1 of Amycolatopsis sp. NPDC058340. Taxonomy (NCBI): domain Bacteria; kingdom Bacillati; phylum Actinomycetota; class Actinomycetes; order Pseudonocardiales; family Pseudonocardiaceae; genus Amycolatopsis; species Amycolatopsis sp. NPDC058340. The sequence goes on from NZ_JBHXIB010000007.1 coordinate 1,845, forward strand.
CCGCAACGCCCAGCTGAAACGGATCCTCGACGACGGCAATCTCCTGCTCGCCGAACTGCAGAACCGGAAGGACGCGATCAGCGCCTTGCTCAAGGGCACGCAACAGGTTTCCGCGCAGCTGTCCGGTCTCGTCGCCGACAACCGGCAGCAGCTGAAGCCGACGCTGGAGAAACTCGGCAAGGTCACCGACATCCTGCAGCGCAACCAGGACAACCTCAGCCGCAGCCTCGCGCTGATGGCGCCGTTCGCCCGCGTCGGGGCCAACGCGACCGGCAACGGGCGCTGGTTCGAGGGTTACCTGTGCGGCCTGCTGCCACCGACGATCATCGCGGGCGCGTTCCAGGTGAACCCGGAGGGCTGCACCCCGCCGATCGCCGCGCCGAACCAGGGGGTGGGCGGACGATGAGCACCCGTACTCGCACGCTGTACAACTGGGTCGCGTTCGCCTGCGTGCTCGTGCTGCTCCTGACCGCCGGGCTGTGGCTGGTGTTCAAGGAGCCGGGCGGGACCAGGATCAGCGCCTACTTCGGCCAGACCGTCGGGCTCTACGCGGGTTCGTCGGTCCGGGTGCTCGGGGTGAAGGTCGGCGAGATCACCGGCGTGACCCCGCAGGGCGAGGCGGTCCGGGTCGACATGCGGATCGACGGCGACACCCCGATCCCGGCCGACGCGGGCGCCGTCGTCGTGGCGCCGAGCCTGGTCAGCGACCGCTATGTCCAGCTGACCCCGGCCTACGAGAGCGGCCCCGAAATGGCCACGGGCACGGTGATCGCCAAGGAGAAGACGGCGACCCCCGCCGAGCTCGACGACCTCTACACCAGTCTCGACAAGCTCTCGACCAGCCTCGGCCCCAACGGCGCCAACAAGGACGGCGCGCTGTCCGACGTGCTCGACACCGCGGCGGCGAACCTCGCCGGCAACGGGAAGAACCTCAACACCACGGTCACGCGGCTGTCCGAACTGGCCAAGACCCTGGACAGCTCCAAAGGAGACCTGTTCACCACGATCCAGAACCTGAACTCCTTCACCGGCGCGCTGGCCGAAAGCGACAAGCAGCTCAACGAGTTCTATCGCCGGGCGGCGGACGTGAGCGGGTTCCTCGCCGCGGACTCCGCGGACGTGGGCGCCGCGCTGAGCTCCCTGGCGACGGCGATGGGCGACGTCGAGAAGTTCGTCGCGGAGAACAAGGATCTGCTCTCGTCCAATGTGGACAAACTGGCGGGGCTGACGAAGGTGCTCGTGGACCAGCGGGCCTCGCTCGCCGAGGTGATCGACATCGCGCCGACCGGGGCGACCAACTTCATCAACTCCTACGACGCCGCCTCCGGCACGATCGCGGTGCGCGACAACCTGAACGAGCTGACCCACCCCCCGATCCTGACCGTGTGCCGCCTGATCAGCGCCAGCACGCCGAAACCGATCCCGGACGCGCTGGGCAACATCTGCAAACAGCTCGCGCCCGTCCTCGACGGCACGCTGAAACTCCCGTCGGTCCCGCAGGTGCTGGCCTCGCTGCAGAGCGGTGAACTGCCGCCGTTGCCGCTCCCGCTGATCGATGTGATGACCAAAGGAATCCCCAAATGAGGCGGCAGCGGCAGAAGATCGCCGGGGTGATGGCGGGCGTCCTCGTGCTCGCCGGATGCAGTGACGGCGGGTTTTCGGGGCTGTACAACACCCCGTTGCCGGGTGGCGCGGATCTCGGCGACCATCCGTACCGGCTCTCCGCGCAGTTTTCCGACGTCCTGGACCTCGTGCCGCAGGCGAGCGTGAAGGTCAACGACGTCCCGGTGGGCCGCGTCGAGAAGATCGACCTGGCGCCGGACACGCGTTCGGCGTGGGTGAGCATGGTGGTCAACGGCGACATCGCGCTGCCCGCGAACGCGCGTGCCGAGCTGCGGCAGTCGAGCCTGCTGGGGGAGAAGTTCGTCGACCTGCACGCCCCGGAGAAACCCGAGGGATCACTGGCCGAGGGCGCGAAGATCCCGCTGGACCGCACGAACCGCAACCCCGAGGTCGAAGAGGTCCTCGGCGCGCTTTCCCTGCTGCTCAACGGCGGCGGGGTCGAGCAGATCCAGAAGATCAGCCACGAACTCAACGAGGCGCTCACCGGCAACGAGGCCGAGGTCCGCTCCCTGCTGTCCCAAGTGGACAAACTCGCCACCGAACTCGACGGACACAAGGGCGAGATCCTGCGTGCCATAGACGGTCTCGACAAACTGTCCAAAACCCTCGTCGGCGAGACACAGAACATCACGAACGCCCTCGACAACCTCTCGCCGGGGCTCAAGGTCGTGACCGAGCAACGGGATCAGCTCGTCGGCATGCTGCGGTCGCTGAACACCCTCGCCGGGGTCGCGACCGAGACGATCAACGCGAGCAAGGACACGCTGGTCGCGAACCTGCGCGCGTTGCAGCCCACGCTGAAGAAGCTGACCGAGGCAGGCCAGGATCTGCCGACGGCGCTGCGGATCCTGCTCACGTATCCGTTCCCGGACTACGCGGGCAACGTGATCAAGGGCGACTACGCGAACGTCGAAGCCAAGATCGACCTGAAGCTGGACACGTTCCTGGAGAACATGAACAACTCGTCGCAGCCGATCATCCAGCTGCCCGGCACCCAGGGCACCGGCGCTCCCGGCGCGATCCCGTTCAACAACGGCGCCGCGCCGCCGGTGCTGCCGCTGCCCGCCGGTGATCTCCCGCAGGCTCCGCCGTCGGCTCAAGGGGACGTGCTGGGCGGCGTGCTCGGCGGGATCCTCGGGCCGCTGCTGGGAGGTGGCAAGTGATCACGCGCAAGATCAGGATCCAGCTGGCGGTGTTCGTGGTCATCGCGGTGGTTTCGGTCGTCTACGCGGGCGGCAACTACGCCGGGCTGGACCGGCTCTTCGGCACCCGCGGCTACCTCGTCACCGCGCAGCTGGTGGACTCCGGCGGGATCTTCGTCAACGCCGAGGTGTCCTACCGCGGTGTCGCGGTCGGCAAGGTCGCGTCGATGACACTCACCGAACACGGAATCGACCTCGGTCTCGACATCGATTCGGACGCGCCGAAGATCCCCGCGGACACCAAGGCCGCGGTCGCGAACCGGTCGGCGGTGGGGGAGCAGTACGTCGATCTGCTGCCCATGCACGAGAACGGGCCGTATCTCACCGAGGGATCGGTCATCAAACGCGACAAGACCTCGATCCCGCTCGCCCCGGACACCGTGCTGTCCAATTTGGACAAACTGGTGTCGAGTGTGAAGCCGGAATCGTTGCGGACCGTCGTCGACGAGACCTACGAGGCGTTCGCGAACGCCGGCCCGGATCTGCGGCAGCTGCTGAACAGCACCGGTTCGCTCACCGCGACCGCGACGCAGTACCTGCCCGACACCCAGGGCCTGCTCGCCAACTCGCGGACCGTGCTGGACACCCAGCGGCGGCAGGCCGACAACATCACCCAGTTCTCCAGCGGACTCAAGACGATCGCCGCGCAGCTGAAGACGTCCGACCCGGATCTGCGGCGCGTGATCGACGAGGCACCGAAGCTGAGCCGCCAGATCAGCGACGTGCTCGCGGTGTCCGGGACCGACCTCGGGGTGCTGTTCGCGAACACGCTCACGACCGCCCAGATCACGTCCGCCCGCACCGACGCCATCGAGGAGCTCCTGGTCGCGTACCCGATCATCTCGGCGTTCTCGCGTTCGACGTCGCCGGACGGCACCGGTCACCTCGGCGTCGTGTTCAACTTCTTCGACCCGGTCTCGTGCACGAAGGGCTACGAGGGTACGAAGCAGCGTCCCGCCAACGACACGACCGAAGCGCCGGTGAACACCCAGGCCTACTGCGCCGAGCCGCCGGGAAGCCCCACGGGCGTGCGAGGCTCGCAGAACGCCCCGTACGCCGGGAAGCCACCCGCGGTCCCGGCGCGGCCGAAGCAGACCCCGCAGGCGGCGGAATCCGCCCAGCTGCCGGGCGTGCTGAGCCTGCTCTCCGGATCCGCCCCCGGCGGGCTCGGCGCGCTGCTGGGCGGGAAGTGATGCTCACCCGCGCCCTCACCGTCGTGGCCGCGCTGGCGGTGCTCGCGGCCGCCTGGTCCGGGTGGTCGTGGTGGCGCGCCGCGGGCGACGACGGCCTGGCCAGGGGCCGCGAGCGTGAGGCCGTCCTCGCCGCCGCGTCCGGCCAGCTGGAGGTGCTCAACACGATCGACTACCGCAGCGGCGCGAAGGACGTCGACCGCTGGCTCGGCGTCACCACCGGACGGCTCGGCAAGGACCTCACCGGCGACCGGCAGATCCAGATCGACCGGGCGAACGCGAGCAAGACCGTCGCCACGGCGAAGCTCAAGCAGGCCGCGGTCACCGAGCTCGACGCGGTGGCCGGGACGGCGCGCCTGATGGCCGTGCTGGACGTGCGGATCAGCACCGGCGGCGGGTCGGCCGCACCGAAGGTGAGCAGGCTGACCGTGGACTACCAGCGCGTCGAGGGCGGCTGGAAGGTCAGCGCGGTACAGGCGGCGGGCTCATGACCGGGCGCGTCCCGCGGATCCTGGTCGCGATCATCGTGGTGGCCGCCGGCTGCGCGGTGTGGTTCGGCCTCCAGGCGTCCTCGCTGGGTTCGGACGGCAACGCGGCGCTGGTGGACCAGTCCGCCACGGCCGAGGTCGCGGACCAGGTCGGCGCCGGGGTGAAGGCGGTGTTCTCCTACGACTACAGCAACCTCGCGCGCACCGAGCGGGCCGCCGCCGACGTGCTGACCGGCGAGGCGACCGGCCAGTACCGCGACCAGTTCGCGTCGGCGCGGAAGCGGGCCGAAGAAGAGAAGCTGGTACGCACGACGACGGTGCGGTCACTCGGCGTGCGGTCCCTGCGCGGCGACCAGGCCGAGGTGCTGCTGTTCCTCGACCAGCAGACGATGACCGCCGGTGGCGGCGCGCCGCAGTCGACGGTCTCGCAGCTTTCGGTCACCGCGCAGCGCGTCGACGGCCGGTGGAAGATCTCCCAGCTCATCCCGCTGTGATCACGAGAGGCGTTTCATGTCCGCGCCGGTGATCACGCCGCCGGAAACGGTGTAGGAACCGGAAAAAGTACGCAGTGAACCATCGGTCTGCCGGGCCGAAAGATCGACGTACACGGTGTCCCCGCTCACGCTCCGCACGGTGAGGGCGGTCCACGAAGTCGTCGCGTATCCACTGGACCAGGAGGCATAAGTGCCGCCTTTCGCCAGCCGTCGCCCACCGAGATTCCAGGCGGTGGGGAAATCACGCCGGTTGATCGCGTCGTAGAAGGCGATCACCGTTTGCGCCACGGGAACCGAGGGCACGGGATACACCGTCTGCGTCGTGGGCGGTGCGACGTAAACCGTCTGCGGCGGGGCGGCGACCGCGGGTGGCTGGATCACGATCGTGTTCGGCGCGACGGCGGGCATCGCCGTTCCCTGATTCGGTACCGCGCACGCGGCCAGCGTGCCCGCCGCCATCAGCGTCGCCGCCGCCCGCTTCTTCGCTCCCATTTTTTCTCCCCTTTTCCTCGTACTTTCGAGAATGCGGGAACGGCGGCGGGATCAATAGGGGATTTGGCCTCGTTACGATTGCTGAAAAACGCGCCGGAACCGTTATCGGATCTTGTGCGAGCGGGGCCAGGGCCACCCTCGTCTCACGCCGGATCGCCGCCGGGTTTAGCGTTAGGCATGACCACTGCACCTGTCGATGTCGAGAGCGCCCGCCGCGACTACGCGGCCCTCGTCGACCGTGGCCTCTCCCTGGACATCACCCGCGGCAAGCCGTCCCCTCGCCAGCTCGACCTCGCCGACGGGCTGCTCGCCCTCCCCGGAGACGTGCGCAAGGCCGAGGACGGCACGGACGTCCGCAACTACGGCGGCCTCAAGGGCCTGCCCGAGCTCCGCCGCATCTTCGCCGGGCCGCTGCAGGTCCCGGCCGAGCAGCTGCTGGCCGCGGGCAACTCCAGCCTGGAGCTCATGCACGACTCGATCGTGCAGGCCTTCCTCAGCAAGCTCCCCGGCGCCGAGCGCCGCTGGGCCGACGAGCCGAGCGTCAAGTTCCTGTGCCCCGTGCCGGGCTACGACCGGCACTTCGCGCTGGCGGAGCGCTTCGGGATCGAGCTGATCCAGGTGCCGCTCACCGAGACCGGCCCGAACATGGGCTTCGTCGAGCGTCTCGTCGCCGAGGACGCCGCGATCAAGGGCATCTGGTGCGTGCCGAAGTACAGCAACCCGACCGGCGTCACCTACAGCGACGACACCGTGCGCCGCCTGGCGACGATGGTCACGGCCGCCCCGGACTTCCGGATCTTCTGGGACAACGCCTACGCCGTGCACCACCTCACCGACGAAGAGGCGCACCTGGCGGACCTGCTCGCGCTGGCCACCGAGGCGGGCAACGCCGACCGCGTGTTCGTCTTCGGCTCCACCTCGAAGGTCACCTACGCGGGTGGCGGCGTCGGCTTCTTCGGCGCGTCCGAGGCGAACCTGGCCTGGTGGACCGGCCTCATCGGCAAGCGGACCATCGGCCCGGACAAGGTCAACCAGCTCCGCCACGCGCAGTTCCTGCGCGACGAGGACGGCGTCCGCGAGCATATGCGCAAGCACGCCGAGCTCATCGGGCCGAAGTTCGCGGCCGTCGACGAGATCCTCACCAAGGAACTGGGCGAATCGGGCCTCGCGTCCTGGACCAAGCCGACCGGCGGGTACTTCATCTCGCTGACCGTGCCGTCCGGGACCGCCAAGGAGGTCGTGCGGCTGGCCAAGGAGGCGGGTATCGCACTGACCCCGGCCGGCGCGACCCACCCGTACGGCGACGACCCCGAGGACGCCGTCATCCGCATCGCGCCGACGTACCCCGAGCTGGCCGAGGTGGAAGAGGCCATCCGCGGTCTCGCCGTCTGCATCCGCCTCGCCGCGGCGACGAAGAAGTAGGTCCGAGATCCAGACCGAGGGTTACGGGCGGTAGGCGAACGTGTCATTCGCGGGCGGCAGACCGTCCGCGAGGGGCACCGAGGCTCGCCCGATGCCCGATTTGTGCGCTTTGCGCCGGGGTCGTGAGTGGTAATGATCGTTCTAACGCTCTTTATCACTCACGACCCCATAAAGCGGGCGTTCAATCGAGGTGAACCGTCCCTTGTGGACACTTCGACTTGCCTCCCGATGATTCCGGGATCTTTTCCAATCCGGGCCACGAGTGGTTCCGAACGTCCGAGTGGGTGGGTGTGCACCGCAAAGACGAGAGGAACCACTCGTGTTCGGAAAGCCCTTCGTTCGTACCCTGATCTCCCGCAGCGCCGAGAACCGGACGGATCGCCGCCGGTTCCTGAAGGCCGCAGGCGCGGCGGGGCTCGGTGTCGTCGGCGCGACCTACCTCGGGGTTCAGGCCACTTCGTCCGCTTCGGCGACCGGCGAGGCCGCGGCCGAGGCGGGTGCCCCCAGCGACGCCGCCGTGCTCAACTTCGCGCTCAACCTGGAATACCTCGAAGCCGAGTTCTACTCCTTCGCCGTCCACGGCCGCGGGCTGCCGGACGACCTCACCGGTGGCGCCGGCACCCAGGGCGGCGTCACCGGCGGCAAGAAGGTGATGTTCCACGACAAGGCGCTGCACCAGTTCGCGAAGGAGATCGCGGGCGACGAGGTCGCGCACGTCAAATTCCTGCGCGGCGCGCTGGGCGAGGCCGCGGTGTCGCGGCCCGAGATCGACCTCGAGGACAGCTTCACCGCCGCCGCTCGCGCGGCCGGGCTGATCAGCGAGTACCAGCAGTTCGACCCCTTCGCCAACGAGAAGAACTTCCTGCTCGCGGCGTTCCTGTTCGAAGACGTCGGCGTGACGGCCTACAAGGGCGCGGCCCCGCTGATCACCAACAAGACGTTCCTCGACGCGGCCGCCGGCATCCTGGCCGCCGAGGCCTACCACGCCGCCACCATCCGGACCGCGCTGTTCGACCGGGAACTCGGCGACGCGGCCGCCAAGATCTCCAACGCGCGCGACGCCCTCGACGGTCCCGGCGACGACGACCAGGGCATCCTGCTCGGCAACCAGGCCAACATGGTGCCGGCCGACCACAACGGCATCTGCTTCGGCCGCGGCGCCGACCGGGTGCTGAACGTCGTCTACCTGAACCCGGGCGCGGTGAAGGAGGGCGGGTTCTTCCCCAAGGGCGTCAACGGCGACATCGTCGCCAGCGGCGGCGCGTAGACACCTCTGCCGTGTCGCCGTTTCCCGGTACGGTCGGGTGACGGCGACACGGACAGGGGGTTCGCGGTGAAGGCGGTGATCATCGGCGGCGGTATCTCCGGCACGGTGACCGCGATGGCGTTGCGACGGGCCGGGATCGAGGCGAGCGTCCACGAGGCGTATCCGTCCGGCGGCGAGGACGCGGGCGCGTTCCTGACGATCATGCACAACGGCATGGACGCCCTGCGTGCCATCGACGCCGACGGGCCGGTGATCGACAACTCCTTCGGCGCGGTGGGTCTGGAACTCGTGACGCCGGACGGGAAGACCGTCGAACGGCGTTCCTTCGACATCGACGGCCTCGCCGGACCACGCACGATGACGCGAGCGTCGCTTTATCGCGCGCTGCAGGAGGAGGCGATCTCGCGCGGGATCACCTTCGAACGCGGGAAACGGCTGGTTTCCGCGTCGCCCGGTGTCGCCCGCTTCGAGGACGGTTCCGTGGCCGAAGGCGACATCCTGATCGGCGCAGACGGCCTGCACTCGGTCGTCCGGACGATCATCGACCCGGACTGCCCGCCGCCGCGTTCGACCGGCCTCGACGTCGTCTACGGCTATACGACCGACCAGGACATCCCGCGGGCACCGTCCCTCTATCGGATGATCCAGAGCCTGCACGCCTTCTTCGGCTACACGAGCACTCCCGACGGCGCGACGTACTGGTTCGCGCGGCTCCCCACGGCCGAGGGGGTGCGCTCCGGCCTGACCCCGGCCGAATGGCGCGCGGCCGCTTTCGCAGCTTTCGACGGGGAACCGTTGCCCGCCGCGGAAATCATCCAGTCCACCGGAGACGACGTCTTCGGCGGCCACTCCTACGACGTTCCTTCGACGCCGGTGTGGTGGAACGCGTCGATGGTGCTCGTGGGCGACGCCGCGCACGCGCCCTCGCCCGCCGCGGGGCAGGGCGCGTCGATGGCGCTGGAGGACAGTGTCGTGCTGGCCCGGTGCTTGCGGGATCTTCCCGACGCGCCAACGGCTTTCGCGGCCTACGAGCGGCTGCGGCGGGCGCGGGTGGAGGAACTGGTGGCGCGCAGCGCGGCGGTGCCCTCGGGGACGAACTCCGACCAGGACCGGAACTGGCTCTACCGGCACCACATCGAATGGGACGCGCGCATCACCAGGGAATGAAGCGCAGGCCCCCTGCGACGCACGTGTGACTGCCCAGCCACGCACGTCCCAGCATCCTCGGTCTCACTGACTCACCGAGGAGGTTGGCATGCACAAGCAATGCGGTCACGAGGGGACTTGCGGCTGCCCCGCGCCAGGTGGCCAGAACCAGGCGTTCGCTCCCCACCCCTACCCCGTTCAGGGGACACCGCCCGAGCCGCCCGCGTGGGCGGCGCCGGTGCGCAAGCCCAAACGCGGCCGACGCGTCCTAGTGGTCACTTCCGCCTTCGTGGCCGCGATCGCCATCGCGGTCGCGACCGCGTTCGTCACCGCCTCCGTGACCGGCGACGACGCGCCGGCACCGGTGCTCGCCGGCCAGGCCGAACAGGCGCCGCGGCCGCAGGAGCCCGCTCCGCAGCCCGAGGCACCGGCGGCGAACGGGGTCAACACCGGCCCGCGTTCGCTCGGCGCGGGGAACCTGCGGGAGGGCGCGGTCTTCCTGCAGTCGAACGACGAGACCGCCAACGAGGTCGCCGCGTTCGCCCGCAAGGCCGACGGCACCCTGCGTGAGGTCGGCCGATACCCGACCGGCGGAGTGGGCACCGGCAGTTTCGAGGACAGCGCGGGGGGCATCGTGCTCGGGACCGCGTCCGGGGAAGCGGCGCCCATCCAGAACATCGACAAGGCGGAACTGCTGTTCGTCACCAACGCCGGCAGCGGCACGATCTCCGTTTTCCGGGTGCTGGAAAGCGGGCTCGAACTGGTCGGCCAGACGCCGTCCGGCGGTAAGCGGCCGGTGAGCGTGACGGTCAACAACGGCCTGCTCTACGTGCTCAACAGCGGCGAGGAGGACCGGCGGCTGCTCCTGGGACCGACCACGGCACTGGAGAACTGCAGCCACGGCGGTATCCCGACGGTGACCGGCTTCCGGGTCACCCCGGATGGCGCGCTCCAGCCGATCGAGGGCTCGACCCGTGAACTGAGCGGGCGTGGGCGGTCCGGCTGCTCGCAGGTCTCCTTCACACCGGACGGGCACACCCTCGTCGTCAGCGAGCGCATCGCCTCGCTGCCGGGAGCGAGCAAGGAGAACAAGGGTTCGCTGACCACGTTCGACGTCCACTACGACGGCACGCTCGGCCGCAAGCAGCTCAACGACCCCAGCGGTACGGGTCCCTTCGGGTTCAACTTCACGAGGGACGGCAAGCTGATCGTCAGTGAGCAGAACGGCGCACTGGCGAACCCCGGCGGCGGCCACGCCGCGGCGTACCAGTTCGACGGTGACGCCAAACTGAAGGCCGTCAACGGTTCGGTGCCGAACAAGCAGACCGACAGCTGCTGGGTCGTGGTCACCGACGACCAGAAGACCGTGTTCGTCTCCAGCCCGTTCGACGACGGCATCGTCTCCTCCTACAGCCTCGGCGCCGACGGGGCGCTGACCCTGCTGCAGCCGGTCGCGACCGCCGCGGACGGGAAGGACTCGAAGAACGACAACCTCCCCATGGGCGCCACGGACATGAGCCTGAGCCGGGATTCCCAGTTCCTTTACCAGCTCAACTCGTTCACCGGTTCCCTGTACGTGTTCAAGGTCGCCGGCAACGGGTTGCTCACCTTCGTCGAGAAGCACGACGTCTTCCAGCTCGCGGAGTTCGGCAAGGGCGGCGAAGCGGCGCCGTTCGGTCTCGCCGCGTACTGACCACGCGTATCCGAAATGAAAGCGGGGAAATCAATGAGGTACGGAATCATCGGCACAGGCTCCTATCTGCCCCGATCCGTGGTGACCAACGAGATGCTCGCACCGCGAACCGGGGTGACGGCCGAGTGGATCGCGGAGCGGACGGGGATCAGCGAGCGCCGCTTCGCCGCTTCCGGACAGGCGACCAGCGATCTGGCGGCCGAGGCGGCGAAACGCGCGCTGGAGGCGGCCGACCTTCCCGCCGAGCTGCTCGACTTCGTCGTGGTGGGAACGTCCACACCGGACTTCCCGCAGCCCGCGACCGCCGTCGTGGTGCAGTCCGCGGTGGGTGCGGACCGGGCCGCGGCCTTCGACGTCAACTCGGTGTGCACCAGTTTCGTCTACGCGCTCGACACGGCGCGCGGTCTGCTCACCGCCGACCCGAACGCCAGGTACGCGCTGGTCATCGGCGCGGACATCTACTCGCGGCAACTGGATTTCGGGGATCACCGCTCCGCGGTGCTGTTCGGGGACGGTGCGGGCGCCGTGGTGCTGGGCCCCACCGGCGAGGAGCACGGGATGCTCGCCTCGCGCCTGGTTTCCGACGGGCGGCTGCAGGGTCTCGTGAAGATCGAGGGCGGGGGCAGCCGGAACCCGCTGACGCCGGCGTCGCTCGCCGCGGGCGAAGGACTGTTCACCATGCGGGGCCGCGCGGTCCGTGAGTACGTCGAGACCGTGGTGCCCGATCTGCTGGGCACGCTGCTCAAGGAATCCGATCTCGGCATCGACGACATCGACCTCGTGGTACCGCATCAGGCGAACGCCGTGCTGCTGCGGAACACCTTCACCGCGGCGGGGCTGCCGCCGGACAAACTGCATCTGACCTGCCAGGTCTACGGCAATACCGCGGCGGCGTCGATCCCGGTCACGCTCGACGACGCGATCAGGACGCGCGGCATCGAACGTGACGCGCTGATCGTGCTGCTCGGGATCGGTGGCGGGATGAGCGCCGGGGCGTCCCTGCATCGCTGGGCCGGCAGCGGAACCAGGTTCGGTGCGCCGTGACGGGAACGCATCTGCTGTATCCGAAGCTGGCCGAAGACTACCCGGTCGCCGTACGCGCCAAGGGAAGCTACGTCTACGACGAGACCGGGAAGTCCTATTTGGATGGTTGCTCCGGGGCGATCGTGGTGAACATCGGGCACGGTGTTCCCGAGATCGCCGACGCCATCCGCGCGCAGCTCGAGGAAATCACCTTCGTGACCCGGCTCCAGTTCACGAATCCGCGAGCGGAGCGGCTCGCGGCGGAACTCACCCAGCTCGCGCCGGGTGATCTGGACCATGCCTTCTTCACCAACAGCGGTTCGGAGGCGATCGAGGCCGCGGTCCGGCTGGCCCTGCAGTACTGGCAGGAGGTCGGTGAGCCGCGGCGCACGGTGATGATCTCGCGGGACGGGAGTTACCACGGCGCCACCCTCGGTGCGATCGGGTTGTCCGGGCATCCGCAGCGGCGGCGCCCGGTGCGGGCCGTACTGCCCGACTGGCCGAAAGCGACCGCGGCGAACTGCGGCGCCTGTCCCTTCGGACTGACCAGGTCCACCTGCGCGCTCGACTGCGCGCGGTCCATCGAGGACGCGATCCTCGAGGCGGGCGCCGACCGGGTGGCCGCGGTGTTCGTCGAACCGGTGGTCGGCGCGTCGGGAGGGGCGGTGCCCAGCCCGGCGGGCTACCTCCGCGAAGTGGCGGAAATCTGCCGCCGGCACAACGTGTTGCTGGTGGCGGACGAGGTGATCACCGGTCTCGGCCGGACCGGGCACTGGTTCGGATGTGACGAAGAGGACGTGGAGCCCGACCTGCTGGTGCTCGGCAAAGGGGTCAGCGCCGGTTACGCGCCACTGGGGGCGGTACTGCTGAGCGACCGGATCCACGAAGCGATCCGGGCCGGAAGCGGGCAATTCCTCCTCGGTCACACCTACGCGGCGAATCCGCTGTCGGCCGCGGTGGGCCTCGCCGTGCTCGGCTACGTCCGCGAACACGATCTTCCCCGCAGGGCGAGGGAACTGGGGCCGGCGCTGGCCGAAGGACTGCGAGAAGCGTTACGCGCCAGAGGAATCGCCGCCGAGGTCCGCGGCAGGGGCCTGCTGCTCGCCGTGGACTTCTCCGAACCGGGAAAACCGCCGCTGATCACCGCCGCGGCGATCGTGCGGGCGGCGCGTGACGCCGGGCTGCTGCTCTATCCGGCGGGAACGACGCCGGTGCCCCAGGCGGTGGTGGTCGCGCCGCCGCTGACGATCACGCTCGGCGAACTGGACCGGCTCGTCGAACTGTTCTCCACCGCGCTCGACACCGTCGCCGGGTGCGAAACCACCCTCTTGGAAGGAGCTTCGCGATGAAGATGGGCTGGACTCTGTCGCAGCGCGCGCTGGCCGACCACTACGAGCAACTCGCCAGGGAGCACGTCGCCCCACGCTCCGAGTGGCATTACGAACGGGAACAGCTCGACCGGAGGGCGTGGCGGGCGCTGGCCGACGACGGGCTGTGGCGGATACCGGTCCCGGAGGAGCTCGGCGGTCATGGTCTGACCTGGTGGGATTTCTGCGCCGCGCTGGAGGGGATCGCGAGAGGCGGCAAGGATCTCGGCTTCTGCCTGTCCCTGATCGCGCACGCCGGTTTCCTGCGTTCGCTGGTGAACTTCGGCGGTGAATACCACCACACGGTCGCGCTGCCCCGGATGATGAGCGGCTCGGTCGGCTCGACCGCGCTGACCGAGATGCGCGGCGGCTCCGACGTCGGCCGTGTCTCCGCGACCGCCTATCCCACCGAACACGGCTACAAACTGGTCGGCAGCAAGGCGCACATCACGAACGCGCCCGTCGCGGACATGTTCTGGGTACTCGGCCGGATCGACAAGCTGCCTGCCAAACGGGACATCTCGGTGTTCGTCGTGGAACGCGGCCCCGCGATGCGCACCGGGGACCACGAGCACATGTTCGGCAACCGGACCAGCCCGACCGGTCCGATCTCGTTCTTCGGCCTGCCCATCACCGCGGGCCAGGTGCTCGGGAAACCCGGCGACGGACTCCGCTTGACCTACAACACGATCACGCTCGACAGGCTTCTCTACGGCGTGGTCGGCGCCGCGTATCTGGAAGGTCTCCTGCAGGACGCGATGGACTTTTCCGAGACACGTGAGGCGTTCGGGCATCCGATCGCGGACTACCAGTACGTCCAGCGGCGGATCACCAATGTCAAACTCGCCATCGAGTCCACCCGATGGGTGTCCTACGCCGCGCTCGCCAGCCTGCTCGACGAGCAGGACGAGGCCGTGCTGCTGTCGTCGACCGCCAAGCTGATCGGCTCGGAGGGGATGGCGGCGGCCGCGCTGGACGTCATGCAGATCTTCGGTCACGCGGGCTATGAGCTGAGCAGGCACTCGCGCAATGTCCAGGACGCGCTGGGCACGCTGATCGCCGGCGGAACCTCCGACATCCAGCGCAAGAACATCTTCACCCAGCTCGTGAAACTGCAGAAGGCCAAGAACATCCCCGTCGCCACCAAGACCGCTGCCTGAAAACCCCATCCGGAAAGGGAAAAAGTCATGCCCAAGGTGATCGTGGCCAATGTGGACAGTGATTCGATGTGCGGCAACGACATGCCGCCCGAGATCCACGCGCTCAGCTCGATGTGCTGCTGCCGCCTGCTCGTCATGGCCGAAGACGAAGACCTCGTGATCCTGCCGCATTCGGTCTCCGACGAGTTCATCGACTATGTGGCCGGCCTTCTCGATCGCAACCTCACGCGGAACAACGTCGTGGTGCCGCGTGACGGCGACTCCCGCCAGCTGATTCTCAACGACGCGTCGCTGAACGACGGTTTCGTCGCGGAGCAGATCCGGTCCAGGGCCGGCGACCTCGCCGACTGGCGGATGGAGGCGTACTTCCTCGACCGCCCGGTGATGGCGCTGGCCGACGAGCTCGGCCTGCCCTTGTTCGGCATCGACGAGGGAACGGATCTGGCCTGCCGGGACTTCCTGCGCTGCGGGGGAGCGGAGACGTTCAACAGCAAGGTGTTGTTCCGCCAGCTCGCCGGCACGGTCGACGCTCCGGTGCCCTCCGGCCGGGTGGCGAGCACCGAGCACGAGCTCGGCGTGGCCATCCGGACCCTGCTCGGCGAAACCGGGCGGGTGATCATCAAACAGGAGATGAACTCCGGCAGCGCGGGCAACACCGTCGTCACCGTGCACGACGAGACCCGGCTGACCGGTGCCTCGCGGGTCGTGCCGGTGCCGTCGGAGGGCTGCGACTTCGCCGTGCTGGCCGCGGAACTGTGGCCACTGGTGGCGCTGCAGCGCAACACCCGCGTCGTCGTCGAGGCATACCACCAGGCGGCGCAGGTCTACTACAGCGAGCTGTGGGTCCCCGGCCCCACGGAGGCGCCGAAGCTGCTCAATTTCGGTGAGATGCGGATGGAACCGACCTTCATCGGTTTCGAGATCCCCGGCCAGCGCATGCTGGCGGCGGACCTCGGCGACATGACCGCGCACAGCATGAACCTCGCCCGTGAGGCGGGTCGCCGCGGTTTCGTCGGCTACCTGAACATCGACTCGATCACGACCGTCGACGGGAAGCTGTTCTTCAACGAGGTCAACGGCCGGATGGGCTGCTGCACCAACATCGACTACCTGGCCAGGGTCCTCGTCGGCGAGAACTACACCCGGGAACGGGTCGTGCTGACCTACAACTGGGTCGAAGCGAGGGATTTCACCGCGGTGCTCAAGGCACTCGACGCGGGCGGGCTCTCGTTCGACAAGACCACCCGCACCGGCGTGATCGTCGCCATCGAGGACGTGGCCCGGTGCGGCGTCCTGGACTACATGGTCGTCGGTGAGGACCTCGCCCACGCCCACGACCTCGAGCAGCGCGCGCTGGCGGCCTTCGAAGCGGCCTGAACTCCCTTGGCACTGAAGAAAATGAGGTGATAGGAATGATGGACCAGACTGTGTTCGAACGCCATGAGTCGAAGGTGCGCAGCTACTGCCGCAGCTTTCCGGCCGTGTTCGAACGCGCGAGCGGCCACTACCTCTGGGACACCGAAGGTCGCCGGTACGTCGATCTGCTGTCCGGCGCGGGATCGCTCAACTACGGGCACAACCCGGCCAGGATCGTCGAGCGGGTGACCGAGTATCTCGCCGGCGGCGGTCCGGTGCAGTCGCTCGATCTGCACACCACCGCGAAAGCGGAGTTCCTGCGGCGATTCTCCGCGGAGGTGCTGGCGCCCAAGGGGTTCGGGGACTACGTGATGCAGTTCCCCGGCCCGGCGGGAACCCTCGCGGTCGAGGCCGCGCTGAAGCTGGCCAGGAAGGTGACCGGACGGGCGAACGTGATCGCGTTCAGGGGCGGTTTCCACGGCGCCTCACTGGGTTCGCTGGCGGCGACCACGTCGCCCCTGCTGCGCAGGGCGGCGGGGACGATCCTGCCGAGCGTGACACTCGTCGACTACGACAACGGGCCGGGCCATCCGGACACGGCCGCGGAGTTGCTGCATATGCTGCGGCCGACGTCGCGGGTGGCCCCACCGGCCGCGATCCTGCTGGAGACGGTGCAGGGTGAGGGCGGGCTCAACGTGGCGTCGAGGGCCTGGCTGGCCGGGATCCGCCGGGTCGCGGACGCCGTCGGCGCGCTCGTCATCGTCGACGACATCCAGGCGGGCTGCGGACGTACGGGGACCTTCTTCAGCTTCGAGCATGTCCCGGAGCTCCGGCCGGATCTGGTCTGTCTGTCGAAATCCTTGAGCGGGATGGGTTTGCCGATGGCGATGCTGTTGGTCAGGCGCGACCGAGACCAGTGGGAACCCGGCGAGCACAACGGCACCTTCCGTGGTCAGAACCTCGCGTTCGTGGCCGGGACGGCGGCACTCGACTACTGGGCCGATCCGGCCTTCGTCGCGCACGTGCCGGAACTGGGCGTCGCGATCAGGGAGTCGCTGCGCGACCTGGTCGCGCGACTGCCGGAGGGGATGGCGACGACGGCGGGCCGGGGCACGATGAGCGGCCTGCGGTTCGCCAGCGCCCAGCTGGCCGAGCAGGTGCGGGCCGCGTTGTTCCGGGCGTCGATCATCGCGGAGACCTCCGGGGACGGCCGGGTGCTCAAACTGCTGCCGCCGCTCACGATGTCGTTGTCCGAATGGGCCGAGACGGCCGGACGGATCTCCGACACCGTGGTCGAAACCGCGCTGGTCGGGATGGCGGCATGACCGCCCGGGAGCCCTTGGCCGCCACCCCGGCGGGCTTGGAGACCTTGCGTGAACTGACCGAAGTCACGCTGACCGCGCTCGGCGAGGGACGGCGGCGGCGCGGCGGGCCGGTGCCGCCGGGCGGTCCGGCGCGGGTCGAAGCGGCGGTGCGCGCACGGGTGTCGTCGATCCTGCCCCGAGAGGGGGTCGGCGCCACCCGCGCGCTCTCGACGATCGTGCGCGCGGTCGCCGCCGGCGCGGCGGATCCGGCCGATCCGTTGTGTGCCGCGCATCTGCACGGCGCGCCACTGGCGGTCGCCGCGGCCGCGGACCTCGCCGCGAGCGTGCTCAATCCGTCGCTGGACTCCTGGGATCAGGCACCGGCCGCCGCCGAGATCGAACGGTTGGTGACCGACGAGATCGCCGGATTGGTCTATCCCGGCCACGGTGACGCCGACGCGGTGGTCACCACGGGTGCGACGGAGTCGAACCTCGTCGCGCTGCTGCTGGCCAGGGAGGAGCTCGGACGGGTGCGGGTGGTGTGTTCGGCCGAGGCACATCACAGCGTCGGCAGGGCGGCGTGGATGCTGGGACTTCCGCCGGCGATCCCGGTTCCGGCCATCGAGGGGCGGCTCAGCCTCGATGCGCTCGAATCGGTGCTGTCGGAGGTCCCCGGCCCGCATTTCGTGGTGGCGACGGCGGGGACGACCGATCGCGGCGTGATCGACTCGATCGGGCCGATGGCGGACATCACCGAACGGCACCAGGGCCATCTCCACGTCGACGCCGCTTACGGCGGCGGCCTGCTGTTCAGCTCGCGCAGGGACCGGCTGGCCGGCCTCGAACGGGCCGGTTCGGTGGCTTTGGACCTGCACAAGTTCGGCTGGCAGCCGCTGCCGGCCGGATTGCTCGCGGTGCGTTCGAAGCAGCAGCTTTCCCCGCTCTCGCTGGTCGCCGACTACCTGAACGCGAACGACGACCAGGAAGCCGGTTTCCCGGACCTCCTCGGCCGGTCGATCCGGACGTCGCGCCGTCCGGACGCGCTCAAGCTCGCCGTGACCTTCCAGGCGCTGGGCTGGGAGGGGCTGGCGGCGCTGACCGATCGGTGCTGTGACGCGGCCGCGTCACTGGCCGGGCTGATCTCGGCCAGGCCGGGGCTCCGCCTTCAGGCATGGCCGGAGATCAGCACCGTCCTGTTCCGTCCGGTCGCCGCCGACACGTTGCCGGTGGCCGAAGGCAACGACCTGGTCGCGGGCATCCGCCGGGAGCTGCTCATCGCGGGTACCGCGGTACTCGGCCGGGCCACCGTGGACGGCCTGGTCTGGCTGAAACTGACCCTTCTCAATCCCGAAGTCACCGAACACCACCTCGGCCATCTGCTGGACCTGGTCGAGACCACCACCGCCGTGCCCGCGGCGGCCTGACCCTTCGCAAAGGACGGATCCCATGAAGCCCCTTCCCGACACCGTGCGCGCCGACTACCGCCACGAGGTCACCGACCAGGACACCGCCGACCGCTGGCGCAACGACCTTCCCGTGCTCGCGACCCCCGTTCTGCTGTGGCTGGGGGAGATCACCGCCATGCGGGCGCTCGAGGGCTATCTCGAGGACGACGAAATGACCGTCGGCCTCAGCCACGACTCCAGCCATCTCGCCCCCACCCCGGCTGGCCGCGAGGTCCAGCTCACCGC
Organism: Amycolatopsis sp. NPDC058340; assembly: GCF_042723975.1. NCBI lineage: Bacteria > Bacillati > Actinomycetota > Actinomycetes > Pseudonocardiales > Pseudonocardiaceae > Amycolatopsis > Amycolatopsis sp. NPDC058340. The sequence continues at coordinate 20,763 of NZ_JBHXIB010000007.1, forward strand.
GGTCCTGCGCGAGCGCACCGGCAGCAAGCTCGTCTTCGACGTCTACGGCCGTGACGACCGGGAGGAGATCCTGAGCGGTACCCACACCCGGGCGGTCGTGCGCCGGTCGCGGTTCCTCGCCCGGCTCGCGGGGAAGGACCACGCGTCACCCACCTGACCGTGACGGCACAAAGGAAATCCCCGCCGGACCTATCCGGCGGGGATTTCCTTGTGCCCTCACGGCCAGGTGTTCCTGTGGCCGCGGGTCTGTGTCCGTGTCGGTCCGGACGACACACGTGATCAGGAGGACGACACACGTGATCAGGAGGACGACACACGTGATCAGGAGGACGACACCGAGTCCTGTCCTCCTGGTCACGCGTGTCGTCCGTCTGATCACGCGTGTCGTCCGTTCCGGCACGTGAGCTCGGGGGTCGTGAGTGGTAAGGGTCGTTCTATTGAGAGGTAAGTCAAACGTGGCGTGGCGTGATGAAGTTGGTGGCGAGAGCATGCTCACCACTGAGACCTGGCGCGCTCTTGACTGTTCACAAGGGACACATTCAGCGGCAAAATGCCCGATTTGGCCACTTTGCGTGGGGGTCGTGAGTGATTTGGGTGGTTCTAACCCTCATTATCACTCACGACCCCGTCCAGAAACGGACATAAAGGTATCAATCGGGTGCCCGATCGACGCGATATGTCCCTTGTGGACACTCACGACCCGGTGCCCCGCGCGCTCTCGAGCGGGGCCACCCCGAAGCCGGCGGAGAACCGCTTGCACCAGATCACGACCGACCGGACCGAGGCGAGATCGGTGCCGGCGGCGACCGGGTAGACGTGATCGCCCCGGTTGCCTTTCAGCTTGCCCAGGCTGGTGAAGCCGGTGCCGAACGCCGCCTCCTCGGACGACGCCGGCTTGTCGGAAAGGTAGACGTGGAGATCCGGGCCGTCACTGGTGTCCAGGCCAACGAACTGGACGAGATGGCCACCGTCCGGCAGCCGCACCAACTGCGCGCGACCGGAGGACTCGTGTTCCAGCGACCGGAAACCGCCCGCGGCGACGAGCACGGCCGGGGCCGCCTCCCGCGCGGCCGGTCCGGCGGTCGCGGTGACGAGCCGGTCGGAGACCGTGGTCGAGGTGACCACCCGCCACGGCTGGAACAGATACAGGCCGGTGGCCAGCACCACGGCGCCGGTCAGCGCGCCGGGAACGAGGAAATACCGTTTCTTCATGGCGAATCCTTCGAGGTAGCAGGGAAACGAAAAGGCAGTGCCTGCCAGGACTCGGGGTCGACTGGCAGGCACTGGTTCATCCGGGCACTTCGACCCGCTGCCGGATATCCGGTTCCAGCGGTTCCTGGCCGCTCCACCGGGACCGCCTGCGCACCAGGGTGAGCAGTGGTCCGGTCAACGCCGTGGTGATCAGCGCCATGAGCACCATCAGCGAATACAGCCTGGTGTCGAGCACCCCGAGCTGGAGTCCCACTTGCAGTACGACGAGCTCGGTCACGCCGCGGGCGTTCATCAGCGACGCGACGGACGCCGCTTCGCCGGGACGCAGCCCGCAAAGCCGCGCGCCGGCGTACGCCCCGCCCACCTTGCCCCCGATCGCGACCAGGAGGATCAGGCCCAGTTCCCCGAGGCCGTCGAGGTGCAAACCGGAGACGTCGACGTCGAGCGCCGCCGTGACGAAGAAGATCGGCAGCAGGAACGTCCGGCAGAGCCTGCCGATCTCCTCCACCCGCCGCTTCACCGCGGGTTCTTCCTTGTGCGGCAGGGCCGCGCCGAACAGGAAGGCGCCGAAGACGAAGTGCATGCCCAGCCACTCGGTCGCCGCCGCGGACAGGAACAGCACGGCGAGGATCGAGCCGAACCCGCCGCGTCCGGTGAACCGCGACAACGCCCGCGCGAGCACCGGCCGTACCGCGAACACCAGGATCAGCACGTAGGGCACCACCAGCAGCATCTGCCACGGTGAACTCCCGCCACCGATCGCGACGATGACGGCCAGCATCACCCACGCGACGACGTCGACCATCGCCGCGCACGCCACCGCGAGCCCGCCGACCGTCGAGCCGCTGAGCCCGCGATCGGTGACGATCCTGGCCAGCACGGGTAACGCGGTGATCGACATCGCGGTGCCGAGGAAGAGCACGAACATCAACGGTTCGGCGGACTGGTGCGTCTTCGCCAGCCAGACGGCGAGCCCGGCGCCGAGGGCGAAGGGCAGCAGGGTCGAACCCAGCGCGATGCCCACCGCCGCCCGGCCCTTGTTCCGCAGCAGCCGGTGATTCCATTCGTGGCCGATGGTGAACATGAACAGCACGAGCCCGACCGTCGCGATCGCGTGCAGGGCGTCCTTCACCTCGCCGGGTAACACCACGTCGGCCACGTCGCCGCCGCGCAGGACGGCGGCGAGCACCACGCCCGCGGCGATCTCGCCGACGACCGCGGGCTGGCCGATCCGGCCCATCAGCCGTCCGGCGAGTTTCGCGGCGAGCACGATGACGGCGATGTCGATCAGCATCATCAGACTGGTCATGAGTCACAGCCGGTGTTGTAGGCCAGCATTCCGGCGGCATGGTCGAGTTTGCGTCTCAGGTCGCCCGCGTAGGACTGGGCCTGCTGGAGATGCGCGGTCACGGTCGGCCGGTCCGCGAGCAGGAACCGCAGCTGCTCGACGTACCGGCTGACCTTGCCCGTCAGCACCGACAGATCGGTCAGGCTGAGAACCAGGTCGCCACAGTCGGGTGTGGGCACCGTCGGCGGTGCCGTCAGGTGGGCAACCCCACGGCTGACCTGACGGCCGGACGCTCCGTTCATCGGAATCACCTCATGACTTGCGATAGGTGTCGTATCGGAACTGCCGTCCGCCGACGGCGACAACGGCGCCGGGCCGCAGCACGCTGCGCACCCCGCTGGGCAAGCGGACCCAGGTACCCGTCCCGGGGGCACGCAGGTACGTACCGTTCACCGAATCGACGTCGGTGACGCCGACTTCCCAGCCGTCGAGGCTGATCCGCGCGTGCACGTCACAGACGGCCGGATCGTGCAGCTTCAGCGCGGTCGCCGTCCCGCTGCGCACCTCCTCGGCCTGTTCCGGTGCGCGACCGAGGAGAAACTCCTTGTCCAGGGCGAAGGACGTCCCGTCGTCGAGCATCAGCACACCCAGCGACGGCCGTTCGCTGTGGGCGGGTGCCTTACCCGCCTGGGTGAGGCCGATCCCGCAGATCCCGCAGTAACTCAAGGACGGGTCGTTGAAATGGCCCTTCCGGCATCGCACCCCGGAGACTCCCGGCGGTCCGGGAGGCGTTTCCTCCGCCACCGCCGGTTCCTCGGCGGAAGGTTCCGCCACGGTCGGGCCGCCGACCCAGAACGCGTCCGCGCGCACGACCCCGGTGCCGAGTGCGGACCAGGTGTCGGCGTCCGCGCCGGCCTCGCCCAGAACGGCCTGGAGGGAGGAAACCGGGTCCGGAACCACCTTGTCCACCAGCGTCACCGCGTCCCGGCCGTCGAGGCGCATCTCGTCCGCTTCCGTCCGGATCGTGAGGGTGGCCGGACCGTGCACGAGCACGGCCACCCCACCCTCCACCGAACCGTAGGCACAGAGACCGGGCAGTTTCCCCTCGGCGGTGGCGAGCAGCCGGATCAGCGATTCCCCCAGCCGCCGTCCGGGCTGGTCCTGCTCCGCCGCCGTACCCGCCGCGGCGAGCAATTCGGCGGTCAGTTCGTCGTCGGTCACGTCGAAAAGCAGCACCAAACCGGGGTAACGGACCAGGATTCCGTTGCCCGGAGCGAGTTTCATGGCTTGCTCGTTCATCACATCAACCTCCCGCCGCGAAAGCGCCACCGGATGAAAGGAACCCGCATCGGGCCGTTCGCGACCAGCCACACGCCGAGCCAGACGACCACGAAATGGAGGACGAAGGCGTTCAGGGGCACCGGCCCCGGCAGCCAGGGCAACACGCCGCTCACGGCGAGAAAACCGACCAGCAGCCCTTCCGGAACCAGCGTGAGCAGACCGAACATCGTCGGCCAATCCTTCTCCCAGCGCCATTGCATGAGGAGGTGGTAGAGCAGTTCCCAGCCGATCCCGAGCACCGCGACCGCGGCCAGTACGACGAAGGCGGACTGGTAGACCTCGGGACGAGGGGCGTCGACCGGGAGCACGGGCACGAGCAGCGCGGTGAGCACGCCGCCGACCAGTGCCAGCAGGAATAGTCGCGTCTGGATGCGACCGCAGAGCGTCGGTACCACGAGCTTTCCCCTTCCGAGTCAGATTTCGCGGCCGGTCGCCCAGCGCAGCCAGCCGGAGAACGAGGAGATCGGGCCCATCCGGCGGCAATGGCCGCGCCGTGCCACGTCGTCGACGACCTCTTGGGCGGCGATCTGCAGCCCGAGGAAGGTGTCCACACCGGGGAACGGCCCACCCAGCGTCGCGGCGCCGGTCGCGTAGAGCTTGCCCATCCCGCTGTCCGCACCGCGCACCGCGAAGGCCCGGTCGACATCGAGCCTGCCGAGGCCGTTCATCCGCGCCCCGCCGCGCTGCAGGAGATCACCCAGTACCTGGTGTTCGGTCACGTCGGCGTTCAGCCCCGTGCAGTCGATGACGAAGTCCGCGCGGATCGAAAGCCCGCCGTCCGCCACCCGGAGCCGTGCTTCGAGTCCGTCCCCGTCCGGTTTCAGGTCCTCGAAGGTGCCGTTGAGCACCCGGTACCAGCCCTGCGAACGCGCGAGGCGCATCTGCCGCTGCCATTCCCGCCGCCAAGCCGTCGTGGTCCCCCCGATCTCCCGGTAGACCTCGGAACGGGCGTCGGCGTCGAGCCGCCTCATCTCGGCCTTGAGCTGCCCGCCCCAGACCGACTTCGGGTAGTTGAATCCCTGATAGGCGAAGCCGTCCTGGCCGCGGCGCCGGGCCCAAGCGTGCTTCCCGTGCTTGCCCGCGACGTAAGTCCGGAGGACGTGCACGATCTGCGTCCGCGTACCGTGTTCGACGCGCTCCCGGATGAGCCGCTCCACGACCCGCGAGGCGACGATCCCTCCGCCGCGGACGAGGACGGTCCGCGGCTTCAGCCGCAAGGCCTGATAAACGTGTTCGTGGTCTTCGTAGGCGTTGACGACGTGGTGGAAGTCGTTCATCCGCTCGCGGAACTCCTGCAGTTCCGGGAGGAACTGCAGACCGGTGTAACCGACGGCGAGATGGACGTCCCGGCACCGCACCGCGCGGAAAACGGGTTCGGCGGCCCGCCGGTCGGCGTGTACGACGAAATACCCTCCGCCCACGCGCCGCCGGACCAGCTCGACGTCACCGCGTTCGAGCATGTCCCAGTACCGGATACGACGTGCCTCCCGGTCGATCGACTCGAGTACCGCGCGCAGCCGCGGGGTGTAGAAGTCGGCGAAAACCGGCTCCACCAGAACCTGCATCAGCGGTTTGATCGTGCGTTTGCGGATCGCTTCGGAAACCGCGTAGGACGGGAATCCCCAGATGTTGTCCGGACGGGACGCCGCGTCGGACCGGATCCTGTTGTCCAGCGCGATCTGGGACGCCGTGGCCAGATGTTCGTAGGTCTGCCACGGATGGCTCAGATTGGACACCACCTGGATGTCCGAGGTCGGCAGGCCACCCGCGATACGCAGGTAGTCGGTCATGACGAAGGAGCCGATTCCGCCGCCGACGGTCACAAAAGGCTTGTCCTGCAGAGGAATGCCCGCATCCGTCACCATGCTGTCCGTCCACTGGTCGCTGGAGTGCAGCAGCGGTGGCAGGCCAACGGTTCCCTTCGGTCCTTGAGGGACATCGATTACTTCTGTCACGTCGCTCACCGTCCTGGTCGTTCGTCGTGGAGCGCCGGTACTCACCGGCAAAGGCCGCACGTTCACGATCGGGTATCGGGCGTCGCGCCACCGTTGTCCCAACGTGACACCGGGCCGCGTCTGCCGACGCGGCCCGGTGCCGGGGGAGGGGCGGATTCCGCCTCAGGCGGCCTCTTGCCAGAGAAGCCTGCCGAGTGCCTCGGGCGGTTCCAGGCCGAGCTCGTCACGAAGGATCAGCCGGTAGTCACGGTAATGACTCATCGCGTCGTGGCGGTTGCCTTGCGCGAGATAGACCCGGATGAGCGCTTCGTGTGCGCTGTCGCGCAACGAATCGGCTTGGATGACGGCCAGTGCCGCCTGGATGGCGGCACCGTGCATTTCACGGCAGACGAGCAGAGCGGACAGCCGCTCCAACGCGTCCAGCCGCAGACGGCGATAGCTGAGCTGATGATCGGCGAGCCACTCGTCGTCCCAGCCCGGCAGCATGTCCTCGGCGAAATTCGTCCACTGCAGCCGGTCGAGAAGCGCCGATTCCTCACCTGGACGGGTGTTGAGCAAAGAGATCGCCATCGCACGTGTGCTTTCGACGTCCACCCGCAGCGTCGGTGACAGCCGCAGATCGGTTTTCGTCGACAGCACCAGATCCGGCCAGGCCCGCTGGAGCCGGTACAAGGTGGTACGCAGATTCGCGTGTGCGCGTGCGGTGGGGCTGTCCGGCCAAAGCGCGTGCGCGATCGTGGTCCGGGCGGCCTGCTTGCCAAGGCAGACCAGCACGGCCAGCAGCCGCTGCGCACTGGGCCCCACCGTCACTCGCTCACCGTGCACCACGAGCCGGAAGTCGCCGAGAAGGTTGAGTTCGCACTGCGCCGTCATCGCAGGTTTGGCCGCGGTGAGGTGAACCACCCTCGCGGTTTTCAGGTCGGTGCCCCGCGGTGAATCGCGAAGCCAGGTCGGATCGGTCAAGACGCGGACAGGTACTCGATCGGAATTGGTCAACATTTCTGTACCCCCAACAGGCAAGTTGGCTGCCGATTCGGTAAACGTGCACCACTGACTGTGTCGATGGACTCGGCTCCCCACGGGCCCCGTGCATCACACCTCGCCGGTCACACTCCGGCGGGGGTCTTCGACATCTTCGCCTCGGCGATGCCACCGATCACGGTGGCCGCCGCCGCGATCCCGACGCAGACGAGCAGCGCGCCCCGGATCCCCGCCGGCTCGAGCAGCGAGGCCACCGCGAGTCCGGCGACACCGAATCCGACGCCGCCGGCCGCGTACAGGCCGGAGAACCCGGTCGCCCAGACCCGTTCCGGCAGCAGCGCCTGCATCCCGGCCGCCCGTGCGGTGAGCGCGGGCGTGCCCGCCAGACCGGAGACGATCATGAGGCCGATGATCAGCGCGGCCGTCGGCGACACCACCGCCGCCGCGACGATCGCGGTCACGGCGAGCACCAGCACGAAGCTCTGGGTGCGGTAGGCGCCCGGCCATTTGCGGCTGCCGTAGACGATGCCGCCGACCAGACCGGCGCCGGCGAACACCGCGAGGACCGGACCGGCGATCCCGGCGTGGGTGCCGACATGTTCGAGCAGCGAAGGAAGCCCGGTGTAGGCGGCACCGACACAGAGCATCACGGCACCCTCCTGCAGCAAGGCGGGCCAGCTGAGCCGCCAGACCCGGACGTCGGCGGGTTTGGCCTCGTCCCCGGACTTCACCACCGGGCCCGGATCCTGCAAAGTACCGGCGCCGAGCACGCCGACCAGCGCGATCGCCGCGATCACCACGATCGGCCACACCTGGCCCGCCGCCAGCGCGACCAGGCCGACCACGGCCGGGCCGATCGCCCACAACAGCGTCGTCAGCGTGGCTTCCAGGCTGAGCGCGGCGTGGTGCGCGACCGGATCGACCTTGCGTACCAGCAAGGCGCGCAGCCCGCCGTGCGCGCCGGAGGCCACGCCGCCGGCGATCGCGGCGAGCGCGATCATGACCGCGGCGGGCAGGAGCCCGGGGTTGGCCAGTGCCGGTATCCCGAGCAGGAGCAGCGCCGCGGCCTGGATACCGAGCACCAGGCGTACTTCGGGCCCCGCCGGGCGCCGGTCGAAGCGCCGTCCCATCACCCCCGCGGCCACGGCCTCCGCGAACGCGAACGCGCCCGCCATCAAGGCGCCGACGGCATACGAACCACTCGCCAGATGCCCGAGATACACCAGCGCGAGCGGTGACATCGCGATCGGCAGCCGCTGGCACAGCACGACGAAGAGCCAACCGCGCATGCCGGGAGTCTTCGCCACCTTCAGGTACGCGCGGAAACCAGCGTCTTCGGCCGGTTCGCGGGTGGGTGCTTCTTCTGCGGTCGTCATCGAGCTCCCCTTTCGATTCCGCCTCGAGGGCGGCACAACTTCGAGCTTGCGAAGTTTCAGAGGGGGCGAGACCGCTATCCGTTACAAGTACTTTCGGGGCAATTATCCAACACGTTCAGCTAGCGCCAGTCACTTCGGGTGACAGGTAGCGTTCCAGCGTCGCCCGGACGCGACTGCGTGCTCGGTGCAGGATCACCCGTTGGTGGCCCGCGTCCACGCTCAGCAGCTCGCAGACCTCGTCACTGGTCCAGCCTTCGACGTCGCGCAGGGTGATGACGACCCGCTGGTTGTCGGACAGACCCTCGATGGCACGGGCGACGACGTCCTGCAGTTCCCCGGCGAGCAGCGTGTGTTCGGGGATGGTCGACCAGTCGTGGAGCGGACTGGCCCAATGGCCGACGTACGGACCGGACCGCAGGAAGCGTTCCGGCTCCACCGCCGGGGCGTCCGGGCCGTCGGAGCCGTCGGCGACGCTCGAAAACGGGAGAGACCGGTTCTCCGCGGCTGATCTCCGGCGCGCGACGTTGATCAGGATCCGGCAGATCCAGGTGCGCAAGGTGGACCTGCCCTCGAAGCCGTCGAGCGCGCGGAGTACCGCGATCCACGTCTCCTGCACGGCTTCTTCCGCGACCTCCCGCGACGGGGAATACAGGAGGGCAAGCCGGAGCAAAGTGGGATGGTAGGCGTTCACGAGTTCCAGGAAGGCCATGTCGTCGCCACGTCGCAGCGCCTCGAGGTCCACTTCGATCACTGATTGTCTCGTTCGGCAAGCCACTTCCGGTAAATGTCGACTAGACCAGCCTCAGCCTCCTTGCTCAGTCCCTCGCTCGGCAGGCTGCCCGAAACCCGGATCGACGCCTTGATCTGAGCAAGATAGTTTTCACAGCTCTCGCAGACCATCAGGTGATTGTTCAACCGCGCCATGTCTTCCGGGTCGAGTGCCTCTTCGAGGTAATCGGTGACCCGTTCGACCAGTTCCGCGCATGACATCTCGTCCACGCCGACAGTCTGGCAGATCGGCCGTCCCGGCGAGCGCGGTCGGCCGCGTGGCCGACCGGGTACGAGGGGTGGGGGCCCGTGCTGATCCCGGGTGAGCGAATTGATCATTCCGCTGTGAAGTCCCATCATCCCCCCGTACGGATGCGTGCCCCGAGCGGTGCTCTCAGCGAGAGCATGGGAAGCCGCACGGAACGTATCCCCCTCATCCTTCAGCGAACACTACTAGAGAGTTCGCGTGCCTCCAAGCCTGACGGCGAAACTGCCGCAGGCCTGCTTTAACACGGGATTGCGCCGCATTTCAACGGCCGACCGGGGCAATTTGACCGAAAGAATTAACCGATGTCGAATCCCTGGCGAATGCACGAGCATCGTGCGATACCGCCCGGTCGCACCCGCGTTGCCGTCGATTCACCATTCCGCGGGCAGGACCCGATATCCCGGCGGACGCCAAGGCGATCGAAAACACGGCGCCGGGAATCATTTCCGGGGAATCCGGATCGTGAGACGGCGATCGTTTCGCCACCTGCCGGGAAGCGCGGGCTGACCGAATCCGTGAGAAACCGAAGGCCCCTTCCTTTCGCTCGACGCGAGAAAGGAAGGGGCCTTCGGGTACCGAGGGGCTACTTCTTGTACAGGGCCTCGATGTCGGTCGCGTAGTTCTTGTTCACGATGTTGCGCTTCAGCTTCAGGCTCGGTGTGATCTCCCCGCCCGCCTCGGTGAAGTCCTTCGCGAGGATCGTGAACTTCTTGATCGCCTCGGCCTGCGACACCGCGCTGTTGGCCTGATCGACGGCCGTCTGGATCTCGGCGCGCAGTTCGGCGTCGTCGGCCAGATCGGACACGGAGGCGCCGGCGGGCTTGCCGTGCTGCGACTTCCACGACGGGAAGTACTCCTCGTCGATGGTGATCAGCGCGCCGATGAACGGCCGCTGGTCGCCGACGACCATCGCCTGGCTGACCAGCGGGCTGGCCTTGATGGTGTCTTCGAGCCCGGACGGGGCGACGTTCTTGCCGCCCGCCGTGACGATGATCTCCTTCTTGCGCCCGGTGATCTTGAGGAACCCGTCGTCGTCCAGTTCGCCGAGGTCGCCGGTGTGGAACCAGCCGTCCTCCAAGGCTTCGGCGGTCGCTTCGGCGTTGTTGAAGTAGCCGCCGAACACGACGTCACCCTTCAGCAGGATCTCGCCGTCGTCGGCGATCCGGACCGAAGTGCCGGCGACCGGGCGGCCCACCGTGCCGACGCGGAAGCCGGTCTGGGTGCCGACACAGGCTGCGGCGGAGGTCTCGGTCAGGCCGTAGCCCTCGAACACCGGGACGCCGATGCCGCGGAAGAAATGCGCCAGCCGCACGCCGAGCGGGGCACCGCCGGACACCGCGGCGACGCACCGGCCGCCGAGTGCCGCGCGGAGCTTGCTGAACACGAGCTTGTCGAACAGCGCGTGCTTGATCTTCAGGCCCAGCCCGGCGCCGCCGGTGTCCTGTGCCTGGCTGTACGCGACCGCGGTGGCTTCGGCGGCGTCGAAGATCTTGCCCTTGCCGTCGCCGTGCGCCTTCTGCTTCGCGCCGTTGTAGACCTTCTCGAACACGCGCGGCACGGCGACGACGAAGGTCGGCCGGAAGGTGCCGAGGTCGGCGACGAGGTTCTTGACGTCCGACGTGTGCCCGAGCGTCACCCGCGCGCTGAGCGCGGTCACCGCGATGGCGCGGGCGAGGACGTGCGCGAGCGGCAGGAACACCAGCAGCGAGTTGCCCTGCTCCATCAGCTGCGGGAACGCGGCGATGTCGGCGCGGATCTCGGCGAGGAGGTTCCGGTGGGTCAGCTCGACCCCCTTGGGGCGGCCGGTGGTGCCCGAGGTGTACACGATCGTGGCCAGGTCGCCCGCCTTCACCGTGCGGCGGCGCTCGTGCAGGTCGTCGTCGCTCAGGTCGGCACCCTGCGTGGTGAGCTGGTCGACGGCGCCGGCCTCGATCTGCCAGGTGTGCTCCAGCGCGTCGAGACGGCCCTTGACGGTTTCCAGCGTCGCGACGTGGTCGTCGGTCTCGACGAAGACGGCCTTCGCGGCCGAGTCCGAGAGGATCCAGTGGACCTGCTCGGCCGACGACGTGTCGTAGATCGGGACGGTGACCGCGCCGGCGGCCCAGATCGCGAAGTCGATCAGGGTCCATTCGTAGCGGGTCTTGGACATGAGCCCGACCCGGTCGCCCGGAGCGATGCCCGCCTTGGCCATTCCCTTGGCCACGGCCAGAACCTGGGCGGCGAAGTCTTTGGCGGTGACGTCCAACCAGGTACCGTCGACCTGGCGGCGGAAACTCACCACATCGGAGAACCGCTCGGCGTTCGCCCAGACGACGTCGGCGAGATTCTCGTCGTCGGTCACCGGATTGGCGGCGGGGGCGCTGTATTCGCGCACGAGGAACCTCCGTGTTCGCGTGCAAGTGGTGTGACCGGTGTTACCCGCCAGTCAACTTAGCGTGCCGTGCACCTTAAGACCATGCTGACGAATCGGCCATACCCAGGGCATGACATTCTGCCGCTGTGAACCAGGCGCCGCCAGCTCTCGACATCGTCGACGAGACCTTCCTCGTGGTCCCGCCCTCCACCGTGGCCGCCGCTTTCGCCGATCCGCGATCTTGGTCACGTTATTGGCCGGACCTCGTCCTGGAGGTCTACACCGACCGCGGGGACCAAGGATTGCGCTGGACCGTGCGCGGTGCCTTGATCGGTACGATGGAGGTCTGGCTCGAGCCGGTGCTCGACGGCACCTTGCTGCACTACTTCCTGCGCGCCACCCCCGCCGGTCCCGACGGGGAGCCGATCGGCCTGGCACCGCGGGAACTGCGCCGCGAGTTCGACCGCCGCGCCCGCGCCGCCAAGGCGATCGCGCTCGGGCTGAAAGAGGTCCTGGAGGACGGGCGCGAGCCCGGGGTCGGTCCCCGGGCCGAGTAGGGGAGAGCATGCGGGTTCACGTGGTGTCGGACGTGCACGGCAACGCCGACGCGCTCAAACGCGCGGGCGACGGCGCCGACGCGTTGATCGTCCTCGGCGACCTGCTGGACTTCGTCGACTACCGCGAGCACGACAAGGGCATCATGGGCGCGCTGTTCGGCGCCGAGAAGGTCGGCGAGTTCGCGCGCCTGCGGCGTGAAGGCACTCGTGACGAGACCGTTGCCTTCTCGCGATCGTTGTGGGCCACTTTGGCCGATCCCGCCGCCGCCGTCGGCGAGGCGATCCACGACCAGTACGGCGTCTTGTTCGGCGCGCTGACCGCGCCGACGTTCGCGACCCCCGGCAACGTCGACGACCCCTCGCTGTGGCCCGAGTTCGCCGGCGACGGCATCACCGTCCTCGACGGCGGGGTCGCCGAGTTCGGCGGCCTGCGGTTCGGGTTCATCGGCGGCGCGCTCCTCCCGCCGAACGTGGTCCCGCGCCGCAACGGCTTCTGGCGGCCGTACCTGCGCACCCGCGAGGAGTACGACGCCGCGGTCGCCGGCCTGGAGAACGTCGACGTCCTGTGCACCCACATCCCGCCCGCCGTCCCGGAACTCACCTACGACGTGATCGCGCGGCGGTCCGAGATCGGCTCGGCGGCGCTGGTGGACCTCATCCGCGAGCAGCGGCCGCGCTGGTCGGTCTTCGGGCACGTCCACCAGCCGCTGACCCCCAGGACGAGGCTCGGCAGGACCGAATGCCGTAACGTCGGTCACTTCAAGGAGACCGCGCAGCCGTACGTGCTTCGCTGGTGACGCTCGGCTCCGGCTAGGCTGCGTTCATGGCCGAGCAGTCCACGCAATCCATCGAGGTCGACGCCGAGCCCGAGCGGGTCATGGCCGTCATCGCCGACTTCCCCGCGTACCCGGAATGGGCCAAGGCCGTCCGGGAGACCGAGGTGCTCGGCGAGGACGCCGACGGCCGCGCCAAGCAGGTGAAACTCACCCTCGACGCCGGACCCATCAAGGACGTCTACACCCTCGAGTACGACTGGGACGCCGACGGCAACGGAGTCAGCTGGCACCTGGTCAAGGGGCAGATGCAGAAGGCCCAGAACGGCCGCTACGCGCTCGAAGCGCTGGGCACCGGACGCACCAAGGTGACGTATACGCTGTCCGTCGAGCTGGCGCTGCCGATGATCGGGCTGCTGCGCCGCAAGGCCGAGAAGATGGTCATGGACACCGCGCTCAAGGAGCTCAAGAAGCGCGCTGAAGCATCCTGAGTCGAAGGGTAGGCATGCGGATCCTGCTGTTCACCGGCAAAGGGGGTGTCGGCAAGACCACGCTGGCCGCGGCGACGGCGGCGGCACTGGCCGGGCGGGGCAGGAAGACGCTCGTGGTCTCGACCGACCCGGCGCATTCCCTCGGTGACGCCTTCGGCCGCCCGCTCGCCGGCGAACCGTCCGAAGTGGACACGCTCTTGCACGCCGCCCAGATCGACACCCGCGGCCTCGTCGACAGCACCTGGCGCGAGCTCCGGCGGGAACTGCAGACCGCGCTCGCGGGCGTGGGCCTCGACTCGCTCGACGCCGAAGAACTCACCGTGGTGCCCGGCGTCGACGAACTCCTCGCCCTCACCGAGGTCCAGCGCCTCGCCGAGCACGGGCCCTGGGAGACGGTCGTCGTCGACTGTGGACCGACCGCGGAAACGCTGCGCCTGCTGGCCTTGCCCGAAGCCGTCTCCGGCTACCTGTCGAGGATGTTCAAACCCGGTGCGCGGCGGACGGCGGCCGCGGTGCGGCGGCTCGGCGCGCATCTGGAGTCGCTGCGCACGCTGCTGACCGACCCGGCCACCACCACCGTGCGGCTCGTGCTGACGCCGGAGCGCGTCGTCGTCGCCGAAGCCCGCCGCACGCTCAGTTCCCTTGCCCTGCGCGGAATCCTGGTCGACGGCCTGATCGTCAACCGGCTGATGCCCGCGCCCGGGTTCTGGCGCGGCGCCGCTGCCACGTGGCTGCGGACCCGGCGCACCCAGCAGAACGCCGTCCTCGCCGAACTCGCCGACGCGGGTTTCGGGCCGGGACAGGTGAAGCCCGTCGAGCACCGCGCTGTCGAGCCGGTGGGGCTCGAGGCGCTGCAGGAAATCGCGTACGAGCTCTATCAAGGGCTGGATCCCTTGGCAGGGAACGAAAAAGGTGTCACCCCGCTGCTGCAGGTGTCCGAATCGGACGGTGGCTACGAGCTGCGTGTCGCGGTGCCGCTGCACCGCGATTCCGAAGTGGACCTGGCCAGAGTGGACGATGATCTCGCCGTCACCGTGGACGGTTTCCGGCGGCTGATCGCGCTGCCGGAGATGCTGCGACCGTGCCGGATCACCGGTGCGGAATCCGACGCGCACGGCCTGGTCGTGAGCCTGGCCGGGAACCGGGGACCCGGGTGAGCGAGAACAACGAATACACCGGATCGAAGCCGCTCGAACTGGCCGAAGAGATCCGCCTCCTGGTCGAATTGGTCGTCGAGCACGCCGCGCCGTGGCTGGAGGGCCTGATCTCCGCCGGGCACGGCTGCACCGACCACGACGCCGACGGGTGGTGCCCGCTCTGCGCGATCGTCGGGATCTTCCGAGGGGAACGGCCCGAGTTCGTGGCCCGCCTGATGGAGCAGGCCGCGCAGCTCGTCGCGTTGCTGCGGGCGGTGCTCGCCGACCGGTGGGAGCCCGAGGCGGGTGTCCACATGCCGGGGTTCCAGCCTGCGCGGAAGGAGCCCGCGGCCGAAGATGTGCCGATGGGAGCTTCGCGGGTCCAGCACATCACGGTGACCAGGCGCGACGCTTGGCAGCCGGACCGGGAGAACTGAGTTGCTGACGGTAGGGGTGGACGTCGGGGGCACGAGCGTGCGCGCCGGCGTGGTGGACGAGCACGGCTCGCTGATGGACACGGCCAGGGTCGGGACGCCCAGCGGGGAGGACGCGCTCGAAGACGCCATCGCCGGGGTCGTCGAAGACCTCCGCAACCGGCACGACGTGTCCGGTGTCGGGCTCGCGGTCGCCGGGTTCGTCGCGAAGGACCGGCGGACGGTGATGTTCGCGCCGCATCTGTCCTGGCGGGCCGCGCCGGTCGCCGAACGCATCGAAAAGCGGGTCGGCCTCCCGGTGACCCTGGAGCACGACGTCAACGCCGCCGCGGTCGGCGAATACCGCTTCGGGGCCGCCCGAGGCGCTCATGTCGCCGCGCTGATCGCCCTCGGTACCGGGATCGGCGCGGGACTGCTGCTCGACGGCAAGATCTACCGGGGCGCGTACGGCGTCGCGCCGGAACTCGGGCACCTCACCGTCGTCCCCGGCGGCAGGCCCTGCCCGTGCGGGAAATACGGCTGCTGGGAGCGGTACTGCAGCGGGACGGCGCTGGCCGCGACGGCGGTGGAACTGCTCGCGCGGCATCCCGGCCGCTCGACCGTGCTGGCGCGCGAGACCAGGGGAGACCCCGGCTCGGTCACCGGCCGCCGCGTCGCCGGGGCCGCCCGCGACGGCGACCCGATCGCCCAGCGCGCGATGACCGAGCTGGCGAAGTGGCTGGCCGAGGGGCTGGCGCTGGTCGCCGACGTCTTCGACCCCGAGCTGATCGTGATCGGCGGCGGCGTGTCCGAATCGGCTCCGCTGTTCCTCGACGAGGCCCGTGAACACTACGCGGACAAGATCACCGGAGCCGGGCACCGTCCGCTGGCGCGGATCAGGGCCGCGCATCACGGCGACGATTCCGCGATCGTCGGCGCCGCCGCGCTCGCCGTCGACGCGGCGAAGGCTCCCGGTGCCGAGATCGGTGTGACACGCTGAAGCGGTGACCCGGCAGGACGGCAACGGCTTCGTGAAGTGCGACTTCGGGCATCTTCACTGGGGTTTGCACGGCGCGGCCGGGTTGCTGCTGTCCGATCCCGCGCGCGGTGTCCTGCTGCAGCGGCGGGCCTGGTGGGTCCACCATGGACGCACGTGGGCGCTGCCCGGGGGCGCCGTCGAGGCGGGGGAGAGCCCGCGTGAGGCCGCCACCCGTGAGGCGCACGAGGAGGCCGACATCCCGCCCGCGCGGGTCCGCGCGCTGGCCGCGTCGCACGTCGGCCACGGGAACTGGCGCTACACCACGGTCCTGGCCGTGCCGATCGGCCCGCTTTCGGCCAGGGTGAAGAGCGCGGAGAGCGCGGAACTGCGATGGGTACGCGCGGGCGAGGTCGCGGACTTCCGGTTGCATCGCGACTTCGCGGCAGCGTGGCCGGGATTGAGGGAACACGTGGATCGCGGGCTGGTACTGGTGGTCGACGGCGCGAACGTCGTCGGATCGCGGCCGGACGGCTGGTGGCGGGACCGGCGCGGCGCCGCGGAACGGTTGCGGGACAAGCTCGCGACCCTGTCCGAGACCGGGCTCGCCGATCCGGCACTGCCCGGTGGCGGCGGATGGTCCTGGTGGCCGAAGGTCGTCCTGGTCGTCGAGGGCAAGGCGCGGGGAGTCGCGGCGGTGCCGGGTGTCGAGGTCGTCGAGGCCGAGTCCGACGGGGACTCCCAGATCGTGGCTGTCGCACGGGAGGCCCGGGAGGCCGGTCCGGAGGACCACGTCGTCGTGGTGACCGCCGATCGGGAGCTGCGTTCCCGCGTCGAGGCTCTGGGGGCTTCGACCTTCGGCCCCGGCACGCTTCTGGGCCACCTCGACTCCCGCGTTTAGTCCTCTGAATGCGGTAGTTGCACGCGCAAGCACCGCATTCAGAGGACTAAACGCGGGAGGGTCAGGGGCGCGCGATCGTCCCGTCCCGCATCTCCGCGATGAGCGAAGCGACGACGGCGCGAAGGCTGCCGTTGTACTGCTTCGCGACCGCGCGCTGACGCAGGTAGCTGGGCCCGTACTCCAGGATGGTCTCCACGGAGCGCAGTTCGTCGGCGCAGTCCAGGCGCCGGGCCACCGGTTCGAGCCGGTCCAGCAGGTCGTAGGTGTCGTCGGTGACGAGCCGCTCGTTGCCCGCCGCGTCGAGGATGACGATCGCGTCGACGCCGTAGCGCGCGGCGCGCCACTTGTTCTCCTGGACGTGCCACGGCGGCAGCGTCGGCAGGATCTCGCCGTCGTCGAGGCGCGCGCTGAAGTCGTCGACCAGGCATTGGGTCAGCGCGGAGATCGCCCCGACCTCCTCCAGCGTCGGCAACCCGTCGCACACCCGCATCTCGATCGTCCCGAAATGCGGCGCGGGCCGGATGTCCCAGCGGATCTCGGAGAAGTGGTCGATCACGCCCGTGGTGAACATGTCGTCGACGTAGCTCTCCAGCTCGGTCCACTTCCGGAACTGGAACGGCAGCCCGGCGGTCGGCAGCTGCTGGAACATCAGCGCGCGGTTCGACGCGTACCCGGTGTCCTCCGCGCCCCAGTACGGCGAAGACGCCGAAAGCGCTTGCAGATGCGGCGCGTACTTGAGCAGCGCGTCCAGGATCGGCAGGGCCTTGTCCCGGTGGTCGACGCCGACGTGCACGTGGACGCCGTAGATCAGCATCTGCCGTCCCCACCACTGGGTCCGGTCGATGAGCTTGGCGTAGCGCTCCTTGTCGGTGACCTTCTGCTGGTACCACGTCGAGAACGGATGCGAACCGGCGGAGAACAGCTCGACGCCCAGCGGGTCCAGCACCGAATGCACCACGTCGAGAGAGGTGTTCAGATCGGCCTTGACCTCGGCGATCGTGTCGCAGATCCCGCTGATCACCTCGATGGTGTTCAGCAGCAGTTCCTGTTTGATCTTCGGATGCTCCTCCTCGCCGTCGGGACGGACGGCGTCGAGCACCTGCTCCGCGACCGACGAGAGCTCGCCGGTCCGCCGGTCGACGAGGGCGAGTTCCCATTCCGCGCCGACCGTCGACCGGCGCGAGGGAGTGAAGTCGATCTTCATCTTCCGAATTGTCCGGTAGATCAGACCTGGGCGCCGTTGTTCGGATCCGCGCCGGGCGGCGGCCCCTGGCGCACCCGCAGGAGGAGAAGGGCGATCGCGGTCGCGAGGGCGAGGATCCCGAGCGGCGTGCCCAGCCGGGTGCCCATGCCGATCAGGGTGGGCGCGATCAGCAGCAGCAGGCCGAGCAGGAAGAACAGCAGGACGATGAACGCGCCCTTGCGCGGACGCGGCAGGGGAGGCGGCTCGGGCGGTACGAAATGACCCTCGTCGTCGCTCGACCCGGCGGGGTCGTCCTCGAAGAGGGTCTTGTCCCAGCTGGTGCCGCCGCCGCGCCAGCCAGGCTCGGGTTCGGCGTCCGACGGCTCGGGCCGCGGCGCCTTCTCGGCGGGCTTCTCCGGCGTTTTCTCCAGGTCGTCTTCCGGGAACAGGCCGACGCCCTCCGCACGGAGGTCGGCCACGATCTCGGCGAACGTCGCGTCGACGTCCTCCGGCCCGTCCTTGCCTCTGCTCATCCGGCGTCCACCTGTCCCGCCCGGCGCACGGACCGGGCGAAGTCCACCGTACGCGTGAAGATCAGGCCTGCGTCGTGGTCTTGGGTGGCGACGTGGAAGCTGTTCTCCAGCACCACCTCGGTCACGTCGTCGCTGCCGATCCCGTCCAGGATCACCCGGGAGTTGACCGGCTCGACGATATGGTCGACGGCCGAGTGGAGCAGGAGCACCGGCTGGGTCACCTTGCGCAGATCCGCGCGGGTGAGTTTCCACAGTTTCGCCAGGCTCGCCGCGGCGCGCACGGGCGTCCGCGAGTAGGCCAGCTCGGTCACGCCCGGCTTCGCGATGTCGTTGGCCACGCCCGGGACCGAGGGCAGGATCCTCGACAGGACGGGCAGCAGCTTGGCGTCCCAGCGCAGCGTCATGACCGACGGGTTCACCAGCACGATGCCGTCGATCCGGTCGCCGAACTCCTCGGCGAGCCGCAGCGTCAGCGTCCCGCCCATCGACATCCCGGCGACGAACACCGTCTCGCAGGTCGCGAAGAGCGCCAGCAGCTCCTCGCGGACCGCGCCGTACCAGTCCTCCCAGCCTGTCCGGTTCATGTCCTGCCACCGCGTGCCGTGCCCGGGAAGGAGCGGGCAGCGCACCGTGTAGCCGGCTTCGGCCAGATGGTCTCCCCAGGGCCGCATACTCGCGGGAGTGCCGGTGAATCCATGGCACAGCAGGAACCCTGCTTCGGTCGAACCGGTGTGAGCGAACGGTTCCGCGCCGGCGAGGACGGCCATGCGATCGCCTTCCGTGAGAGCTGGGTAGGTCTACTATGTTCGCACGACCGGAGCGGCTTGTGGGCCCCCGGCCACCGGCGGAATCGGGCCGGATCGGATGTGAGATCCGTCGCTGGGTGCGGGTAACCGGGTGGACTTCGTTGTGCCTGAGGTGCGCGATTCGTAGTCTTGACCATCGGGCGCGGGGGCTGAGCTGCTAGGAGGAGTTTTCGCAGTGCTGTACTGGCTCATGAAACACGTGTTTATCGGGCCACTGCTCAAGGCGCTGTGGCCCACCAAAGTCGTCGGCGCGGAGAACATCCCCGACG
The DNA here is from genome assembly GCF_042723975.1 of Amycolatopsis sp. NPDC058340. Taxonomy (NCBI): domain Bacteria; kingdom Bacillati; phylum Actinomycetota; class Actinomycetes; order Pseudonocardiales; family Pseudonocardiaceae; genus Amycolatopsis; species Amycolatopsis sp. NPDC058340. Next base: position 40,343 of record NZ_JBHXIB010000007.1, read on the forward strand.
ACGGCGGCGCGATCCTCGCGGGCAACCACCTCGCGGTGGCCGACTCCTTCTTCATGCCGCTGCGCGTCAAGCGCAAGGTGACCTTTCCGGCCAAATCGGAGTACTTCACCGAAAAGGGCTTCAAGGGCCTGCTGAAGAAGTGGTTCTTCACCGGCGTCGGCCAGTTCCCGATCGACCGCTCCGGCGGCAACGCCGCGCAGGCCGCGCTCGACACCGCGACCCGGCTGGTCCGTGAAGGGCACCTTCTCGGCATCTACCCCGAAGGCACCCGTTCCCCGGACGGCCGCCTGTACAAGGGCAAGACCGGCGTCGCGCGGATCGCGCTCGAATCCGGCGGCGTCGTGGTCCCGGTCGCCATGATCGGCACCGACAAGGTCAACCCGATCGGCTCGAAGATGTGGTGGCCGCGCCGCCTCGAGATCCGCTTCGGCAAGCCGCTCGACTTCTCGCGCTACGAAGGCCTCGCCGGCGACCGCTTCATCGAGCGGTCCATCACCGACGAGATCATGTACGCGCTCATGGAGCTCTCCGGCCAGGAGTACGTCGACATCTACGCCGCCAAGGCGAAGGAACTGCTCGCCGCCGAGGAGGCGGGAGTCCGCCCGAAGGTGCCCGCGCAGCCGTCCGCCCAGGACGTCGCCCGTATCCCGGACACCAAGGTCGGCTGAGACCCCACTAGGGTTCTCCGGTGCGCTTTTTCTACGACACCGAATTCATTGAGGACGGCGTGACCATCGATCTGGTGTCGATCGGTGTCGTGGACGAAAGAGGCCGCGAGTTCTACGCGGTCTCGACCGATTTCGATCCCGGCAAGGCCGGCCCCTGGGTCCGCGACAACGTGCTCCCGAAACTCCCGTCGCCCGCCGACCCGGCGTGGCGCAGCCGCGAGAAGATCCGCACGGATCTGCTCGAGTTCTTCGGCAAACCGCCCGGCGGGATCGAACTGTGGGCCTGGTTCGCCGCCTACGACCACGTCGCGCTCGCGCAGCTGTGGGGGCCGATGCCCGCGCTGCCGCGCCAGCTGCCGCGCTTCACGCGTGACCTGCGGCAACGCTGGGAGGACGCGGGCAAGCCGAAGCTGCCGTCGGCCCCGGACGACCAGCACGACGCGCTGGCGGACGCGCGGCACAACTACCAGCGTTGGCAGATCATCGAGTCCTACTGGCACCGGTAAGGAGTCAGGGCGGCGGTGGCGTGGTGGGGCGCGTCTCGTGAGTGGCAAGGACGGTTAGAACCGTCCTTGCCACTCACGAGGCAGGGGGGTCAGCGGCGTGAGTCGACGGCTTCGGCGAGGGTGTCCAGCAGCTCGGCCGTCGTCTCCCACCCGAGGCAAGCGTCCGTGATCGACTGCCCGTAGGTCAGCGAAGCGGCCGAGCCGAGCGTCAGGTCCTGCCGCCCCTCCACCAGGAAACTCTCCAGCATCAGCCCCGCGATGCCCCGCTCACCGGCCCCGATCCGCCCAGCGAGCTCGCGGACGACCGTAGCCTGCCGCACGTGGTCTTTCGCGCTGTTGCCGTGGCTCGCGTCGATGATCACGCGTTCCGGCAGCCCCGACTTCGCCAGCCGCGCCAGCGTGTCGGCCACCGTCGCGGGGTCGTAGTTCGGGCCGGCGGAGCTGCCGCGCAGGATGACGTGGCAGTCCTCGTTGCCCGCGGTGGTGATGAGCGCGGCGAGCCCGTCGGGGTTGATCCCGGCGAAGACGTGGCTCGCGCCGGCCGCGCGGGTGGCGTCGACGGCCACCTGGACGTCGCCCTCGGTCGAGTTCTTGATCCCGACCGGCATCGACAGCGCGCTGCACAGCTGCCGGTGCACCTGGCTCGCCGCGGTCCGCGCGCCGATGGAACCCCAGGTCACGGTGTCGGAGATGAACTGCGGGGTGATCGGGTCGAGGAATTCGCAGCCCACCGGCAGGCCGAGCGCGGAGATGTCGAGCAGCAGTTTGCGCGCCATCCGGAGGCCCTGGTTGACCTCGTAGGTGCCGTCGAGGCCGGGGTCGTTGATCAGGCCCTTCCAGCCCAGCGTCGTCCGCGGCTTCTCGAAGTAGACGCGCATGACGATGTGCAGGTCGCGGCGGTGTTCTTCGGCCTTGGCGGCGAGACGGCGGGCGTAGTCGAGCGCGGCGTCCGCGTCGTGCACCGAGCAGGGCCCGACGACGACGAGGAGCCGGTCGTCCCGGCCGTCGAGGATGTCGACGGCCGAGGCCCGCCCGGCTAGGACGGTATCGGCGATCTCCGCCGTCATCGGATGTTCGTGCCGCAGCATCGCGGGCGACAGCAGCGGGTCGATGGCCGCCGTGCGGTGCCCGTCGAGGGCGATCAGGGTGTCAGCGGAGGGAGACATCGCGGGTCTGGTTCCTTTCGAAAGGGATACCGACCCGCGGGAACTCGCCGAGCCGGTGTGAATTCCGGCTCGGGGTGGAGGTCAGCGCAGGTTCACGCCGCCGTGCCCACCCGGGGCCGGCTTCGTAAACCAGAAATAGCGCTGCACGGGGCCAAGCTAGCACATCCCGGATATGGACCGATTCCCGAGGTGGTCCGCCCTGCACCGATCCAGAGAACTCCCGCTACGCTGGCGGCGGGACATGTGACTGTCATCTCTACGGAACACAAGACGGAGGCTTCTCATGCGTGTCGGTGTGCTGACCGGCGGTGGCGACTGCCCGGGGCTCAACGCGGTGATCCGCGCTGTGGTGCGCAAGGGCATCGAGGTGCACGGCTGGGACATCGTCGGGTTCCGCAACGGCTGGAACGGTCCCCTCACCGGGGACAGCCGCCCGCTCGGCCTGAACGACGTCGAGGACATCCTGACCCGCGGCGGCACGATCCTGCGCTCGTCGCGGACCAACCCGTACAAGGTCGACGGCGGGGTCGACAAGATCAAGGCCGTACTCGCCGAGCAGCAGGTCGACGCGCTGATCGCGATCGGCGGCGAGGACACCCTCGGTGTCGCGAAGCGGCTCACGGACGACGGCGTCGGCGTCGTCGGGGTGCCCAAGACGATCGACAACGACCTCGGCGCCACCGACTACACCTTCGGCTTCGACACGGCCGTCTCGATCGCCACCGAGGCCATCGACCGGTTGCACACCACGGCCGAGTCGCACCACCGCGCCCTGGTCGTCGAGGTCATGGGGCGGCACGCGGGCTGGATCGCGCTGCACTCCGGCCTCGCCGGCGGCGCGAGCGTGATCCTGGTGCCGGAGCGGCACTTCAGCGTCGATCAGGTCGTATCGTGGGTCGAGCGCCGCTTCGAAAAGGAGTACGCGCCGATCATCGTGGTCGCCGAGGGCGCGCTGCCCGAGGGTGGCGAGGAGAAGCTGCTGACCGGTGAGAAGGACGCCTTCGGGCACGTCCGGCTCGGCGGCATCGGCACCTGGCTGGCCGACGAGATCGCCGCCCGTACCGGCAAGGAGTCCCGTGCGGTCGTGCTCGGGCACGTCCAGCGCGGCGGCACCCCGACGGCGTACGACCGCGTGCTCGCCACCCGGTTCGGCCTCAACGCCGTCGACGCCGTGGCCGACGGCGACTTCGGCGTGATGGTGGCGCTGCGCGGCACGGACATCGTCCGCGTCAAGCTCTCCGAGGCGACCGCCGAGCTGAAGACCGTCCCGGTCGAGCGGTACGAAGAGGCCGAGGTCTTCTTCGGCTGAGCCGTGTTTCAGGAGAAGGCCCCTTACTGCGTGCTGACCTCGGGTAAGGGGCCTTCGCTTGTGTTGCGGCCCCGCCATCGCGGCGAGTTGAATCGTCCACCTGGGGGATCTGGGTGGAAGGGCGGCGGTTCTCATGGGATCCAGCAGGCGCGAGTTCCTGAGGTGGCTGGCCGCCGGCGGGACCGGGGTGGCGCTCGGCGGGCTGCTGCCCGGTATGGCCACCGCGGAGACGGGCGCGATCGTCGTCATCACCCAGGTCACGCTCATCGACGGCACGGGTTCGGCCCCTCGGCGTGACGTCTCGGTAGTGCTCGTCGGCGACCGGATCGCCTGGGTCGGCTCCGGTCCGGTCCCGGAAACCACCGGCGCGCGGGTGATCGACGGCCGCGGCAAGTACCTCGTCCCGGGACTGTGGGACATGCACACCCACGGCTCGGACCTCGAGGAAATCGTCCCGCCGCTGCATCTGGTCCACGGCGTCACGGGCGTCCGGGAGATGTGGGGATACGCGGAGAACCGCGCCACGAAGGGCAAGATCGACCGCGGTGAGCTGCTCGGCCCGCGCGTCGTGCTGGCGAGCGGGATCGTCGACGGGCCGGTCACGCTCCTGGGCCCGCCCGTGTTCCAGGTGTCGACGGCGGCCGAAGCGCGGGCCGTCGTCCGCGCGGAGAAGGCCGCGGGCGCGGAGTTCGTCAAGACCTACTCCTACCTCGCACCCGACGTCGTGCGCGCGGTGGCGGACGAAACCCGAGCCCAGGGCCTGCGGTTCTCCGGGCACTGGCCGTACAAGCTGTCCCACCTCGAGGCCAGCGACCTCGGCCAGCACAGCCTTGAGCATTTCTTCGGGGTCTCCATCCACTGCTCGTCCCGGCGCGACGAGATCCTCGCCAGGCTGAAGACGACGCCCTACGACCCCGCGGCGCCTCGGGACTTCTTCAACCTGGCGCGGCGGCTGGAGTTCGAGTCGGTCACCACCTACGACCGCGGTGCGGCGCGGGCGTATTTCGAGCGGCTGCGGTGCAACGGCACTTGGCACTCGCCGACGCTGACGATCAACCGGGTGGTCACGCAGCCCGCCGAAACCCACCAGGCGGACCCGCGGCTGAAATACGTACCCGCCGATGTGCGCGAGAGCTGGGTCATGGGCATCGAACGCTTCGCGCCGAAGACCCCGGCGGACATCGCCCTCCAGGAGCGGTACTACCAGGAGACGCTGCGGCTGGTCGGCGTCGCGCACGAAGCGGGGGTCGGGCTCATCGGCGGCACCGACTGCCTCAATCCGTACACCTTCCCCGGCAGCGGGCTGCACGAGGAACTCGCCTTCCTGGTCGAGGCCGGGCTCTCGCCGGTGCGGGCGCTGAAGACCGTCACGGCCGACGCGGCGAGGTTCCTCGGCAGGGAAGCGACGTCGGGCACGGTCGCGGTGGGGAAGGAGGCGGATCTCGTGCTGCTGGACGCGAACCCGGCCGCCGACATCCGCAACGTCGCGAAGATCGACACGGTGATCACCCGCGGCCGGATCCTCGACAAGCCGGCGCGGCGGCGGATGCTCGACGCCGTCGAGGCCGCCGCGAACCGGCCGGTTCCGCCTGCGAGCGCCCGGACGCGCTCCCTCGCGCGCACCGGTTGCTGTTGCTGAGCTGCTCCGGTCTCGTGAGTGGCAAGGACGGTTCTAACCGTCCTTGCCACTCACGAGACCCAGGCGGATCAGATACGGGCGAGGGTGTCCAGGAGCGCGCCCGCACGGGCGATGTCCTCGGTGAGCGGCCGGTCCTCGACGCTCGGGTCGAGCACGGCCGCAGCGGTCTCGTAGGCGTCGCGCGCGGGCAGGGAGACGAGTTCGGCCTTGCGCATCCGCAGCGCCCGGACGGCCGCGACCAGTTCGCACGCCAGCACCTGCTGGTACGCCGACCCTGCCGCGGTCGCCGCCCGCGCGGCCTGCGTGGAGAAGCTCGCGTGGTCCTCGATCCCGCGTGAGACGACGGCCGTGCCCAGCGTCGCCGGGAGCGCGGCCTGCCGCAGTTCGGTGAGCGCGTCGTGTGCGACGTACTCCAGGATCATCACGCCCGAACTGCCCGACGGCCCGGCCGCCAGGAACGGCCGCAGCCCGGTGAACTCCGGTTCCACCAGATCACCCAGCCGGGCCACCGACAGCTCGGCGACCTGGTGGACGGTCGCGCGCACCTGGTCGAGCGCGGTCGAGACGTACGCGGTGTGGAAATGCGCGTGGTGATAGGCGTCCTGGTGCACCGTCGAGATCATCGGGTTCTCGGTACTGGCGTTGATCTCCACCGCGAGGACGTCGCGCAGGTAGTGGATCGCGTCCAGCGCGGGCCCCTGCACCTGCGGGAAAGCACGGAGCCCGAACGGGTCCTGGATACGCCTGCCCGGTTTGGGCGTGCCCTCCATCCCGAGCAGCCGCCGCATCTCCGCCGCGCACGCGACCTGCCCGGCGTGCGGCCGCGCCTCGTGCACGGGGGTCGCGTACGCCTCCGGGTTCCCGTCGAGCGCGATGTAGGTCAGCGCCGCGACGACGTGACTCGCCCGGGTCAGTGTGTCGAGCCGCATCGCCGCGAGGGTCGCCTCGGCCAGCGTCGCGGCGTTGCTGCTCATGAACGCGAGCGCGTCACCCGCCTGGACCGGCACCGGTGGCACCCCGCCGGTCAGCCACGGCCGTTCGCCGGTGAGGGCGAGCGCGGTCTCCGCGAGCGGCGCGAGGTCGCCGGTGCCGATCGCGCCGAGCCGGTGCACGAGCGGCAGCGCCCCGGTCCGCACCGCGTCGGCCAGCGCCCCGATCAGCACGGGGCTGAGCCCGGCGCGGCCCGCCAGCAGCTGGTTGAGCCGGATGAGCATCATCGCCCTGGTCTGGCCGGGCGACATGACGTCGCCGCTGCCGCCCGCGTGACTGCGCAGCAGCCGCAGCCCGTGATCCGGCGACTCGCCCTCGCCGACCGGGTCCTCCTTGTTGGCGCCGACGCCGGTGGTGCGGCCGTAGACGATCCTGCGGGTGCTCAGTTCTTCGGCGAGCTTCCACGCGCTTTCCGCGCCTCGCAGCGCGGCGATCGAAACGTCGATTCCCAGCGGGCCCTCGGTGCTCGCGGCGGTCACGACGTCCGCGCAGCGCAGGGTCCGGCCGTCCACCCGGATCACGGCGGCCTCCTTTCAAGACCGCCCCACTATGCGCTCTCAGTCCGACGGCGGCTGCCAGGGCGGGCGGTTTCCCCAGTCCCATTTCGGCATGGGCTCGGGAACGGTGACCTCGCGGCCGGGCTGGGAGAACATCACCGCGAGCCTGCTGCCCCATTCGACGTACGCGGCGAACGCGGAGCGGAACTCGGGATCGGCCGGGAGCCCGGCTTCGTCGGCGGCGTCGAAGAGCAGGTTCACCCAGCGCCGGCGCTGCTCCTCGGTGATGGCCCGGCCCAGATGCCGTCCGACCATGTGCCGGTGCCCGCCGTGTTCGCCGCTGTAGGTCTCCGGCCCGCCGAACACCTCGGCCAGCCAGACCGCCACATGCTCGGGGTGGCCGGGATCCATGTGGCGGAAGACCGGCTCCAGCAACGGATCCTTCAGCACGTGGCCGTAGAAGACGGTGGTCAGCCGTCGCAGGGCGTCCAGCCCGCCCGCCCATTCGTACAGTGTCGGCGTCTCTGTCACGTAAGGTCCTCCCAGCGGCGATGATCTCCCGGTCCGGCAAGGCAACCACCCCGGATCGCCGGGGACAACCGCTTACTTTCCGGTGCGTGCCAAGGGGGAGCGGCGATGAAGCGGTACCACTGCGCGGTCGAGCTCGCGGTCGACGTCATCGGCGGCAAATGGAAGCCCGTGATCCTGGCGCACCTGAAGGAGGGCGTGCACCGGTACGGCGAGCTCCGGCGCCGCATGCCGGGCGTCAGCGAGAAGATGCTGACCCAGCACCTGCGGGAACTGGAGGCGGACGGCCTCGTGCTGCGGGAGAGCCGCGAGGGCCGGGTGCCGCACGTCGAGTACCGGCTGAGCGAGGAAGGGGAGCGGTTACGCCCCGCACTGCAGGCGCTTTACGACTGGGGGACGCGGCGCGCGGCCGACCGCGGCATCTCGTTCGAGCCGTTACCTATTCACTGACTGTCGTCGTCGAGGTGCCGTTCGAGCGCGTCGATGCGGTCCTCCCAGAACCGGCGGTACGGCGCGAGCCAGGCGTCGACCTCCGCGAGCGGTTCCGGGCGGAGCCGGTAGCACCGGCGCTGGGCGGCGACGCGGACGGTGACCAGACCGGCCTCGCGTAGGACACGCAGATGCTTCGATACGGCCGGTTGGCTCAGTTCGAGGACCTCGACCAGCTCGTTGACCGACTTTTCGCCGCCGCGCAAGAGGTCGAGGATGGTCCTCCGCCGCGGTTCGGCGAGGATCTCGAAAGTCTGCATCATCCGGGAAATGTGCCCCGCGCGGCATATTTCCGTCAAGGAATGTTCGAAAATGTCCATCCGAAAGTCTTGGTCTGAACCATTGACGGAGTGGTCTAGTCCACTTAGCTTGTGCGTGTCCCGCCGCAGTCCTCTCGTCACCGCTGGTGACCGTGAAGGGAGAACGCATGCCCCGTTCGAAAAGGTTCACCGCGATCTTGGGTGCCGCGGCCGTCGCGCTCGGCGCGCTGGCCGTCGCCGCGCCCGCGCAGCAGGCCTCGGCCGCACCGGAAACGGCGGACGCCTCGGTCGGCAAGGTGCTCGGGTACTTCGCCGAATGGGGCGTCTACCAGCGGAACTACCATGTGAAGAACATCGACACGTCGGGTTCGGCGAGCAAGCTGACGCATATCAACTACTCGTTCGGCAACGTGACCGACGGTGGCTGCGCGATCGGTGACGCCGAAGCGGCGACCAGCAAGTTCTACGACGCGGCGGGCAGTGTGGACGGTGTCGCCGACAGCTGGGACACCGGCGCGCTGCGCGGGAACTTCAACCAGCTGAAGAAGCTCAAGGCCAAGTACCCGGACCTCAAGGTGCTGTGGTCGTTCGGCGGCTGGACCTGGTCCGGCGGATTCGGCGAGGCCGCCAAGAACCCCGCCAAGTTCGCGGAGTCCTGCTACAACCTCGTCAACGACCCGCGCTGGGCCGGTGTCTTCGACGGCATCGACATCGACTGGGAGTACCCGAACGCCTGCGGTCTCTCCTGTGACACCAGCGGACCGGCCGCGATCAAGAACCTCGCGCAGGCCCTGCGGGAGAAGTTCGGCTCGAAGCTGGTCACCGCCGCGATCACCGCGGACGGCACCGACGGCGGCAAGATCGACGCCGCGGACTACGGCGGCGCGGCGCAGTACTTCGACTGGTACAACGTCATGACCTACGACTACTTCGGCGCATGGGCCGCGCAGGGCCCGACGGCCCCGCACTCGCCGCTGACCGGCTACGAGGGCATCCCGACCGCCGGTTTCCACTCCGACGCGGCGATCCAGAAGCTGAAGGGCAAGGGCGTCCCGGCGAACAAGCTGCTGCTGGGCATCGGCTTCTACGGCCGCGGCTGGACCGGCGTCACCCAGGAGGCCCCTGGCGGCACCGCGACCGGCCCGGCGGCGGGCACCGAACCGGGCATCCAGGACTACAAGGTCCTGAAGACCACCTGCCCGGCCACCGGCACCGTCGCGGGCACCGCGTACGCCAAATGCGGCAGCGACTGGTGGAGCTACGACACCCCGGCGACCATCGGCGGCAAGGTCGCCTACGCCAAGGATCAGGGTCTCGGCGGCGCGTTCTTCTGGGAGCTGTCCGGTGACACGGCCGACGGCGAGCTGATCACCGCGCTGGCCAAGTAAGCCCTCTCCGGCAGAAGCGCGTGAAGGCCCCCTTCACGCGCTTCTGTCGGTGGTGAGGATTACGGTCACCGCATGGGTTTCGAGGGTTTCGGCGAGTACGCCATCGACTTCTACGACGGTCTCGAGGCGGACAACTCCAAGTCCTATTGGGACGCGAACCTCGCCACCTACAAGGCCGACGTCCGCGCGCCGATGGAGGCGCTGCTCGCCGAACTCGTCCCGGAGTTCGGCGACGGCTTCGGCGAGGGCAAGGTCTTCCGCCCGTATCGCGACGTCCGGTTCGCCAAGGACAAGACGCCGTACAAGACCCACTGCGGCGCGGTGATCGAGCAGGGCCGCGGCGGCGGCGCGTACTACGTCGAGGTCGGCCCGGCCGGGCTGCGCGTCGGTGGCGGCTGCTTCCACTTCGAGTCCGATCAGCTCGCCCGCTTCCGCAAGGCCGTCGACACGGAACTCCGGGGCGCCGAGCTCGCCAAGATCCTCGCGAAGCTGGAGAAGGCGGGCTGGGAGGTCAAGGGGGACAGGCTCAAGTCGAAGCCGCGCGGCTTCGCCGAGGACCATCCCCGCATCGACCTGCTGAAGTACCGCTCGGTGTACGCCGTCCGTGGCTGGGAGCCGGACGACATCCTGCACGAACGCGGCGCCCTCGACCGGGTGCGGAAGGCGTGGCGGCAGGTCCGCGCGTTCAACGAATGGGCGCGGGACCGCGTCGGCCCGAGCGAGAAGCCGCGCCGATAACCGCCGAACCAGGTTCGGTGGTTCCTCTCTCGCCCAGGTCAACTGACACTTTTCTTGAACTTTCGGTATCGGTACAGACGTAGCCGCGATGAGGGACTACGCTGTGCGAACGTGAGCCGACGCGCGAAGATCGTTTGTACCCTGGGCCCCGCGACCGCTACGCCGGAGAAGATGCGGCAACTCGTCGACGCCGGGATGGACGTCGCGAGGATGAACTTCAGCCACGGGACGCACAGCGACCACAAGCAGGTCTACGACCTCATCCGCACCGCCGCCGCCGAATCGGGCCGCGCGGTGGGCATCCTCGCCGACCTCCAGGGGCCGAAGATCCGTCTCGGCACCTTCGCGGGCGGGCCGGTCGAGTGGCACAACGGCGACATCGTGCGCATCACCGTCGAGGACGTGGCGGGCACGCACGACCGCGTCTCGACCACCTACAAGGGACTCGCCGACGACGCGAAGCCCGGCGACCGTCTCCTCGTGGACGACGGCAAGGTCGGCCTCGTGGTCAAGCAGGTCGAGGGCCCGGACGTCGTCTGCGAGGTCACCGAAGGCGGCCCCGTCAGCAACAACAAGGGCGTCTCCCTGCCGGGGATGGACGTGTCCGTGCCGGCGCTGTCCGAAAAGGACATCGAAGACCTCGAGTTCGCGCTGGAACTCGGCGTGGACTTCATCGCGCTGTCGTTCGTCCGCTCGCCCGCCGACATCGACCTGGTCCACCAGGTGATGGACCGCGTCGGCAAGGGACGCCTCCCGGTGGTCGCGAAGATCGAGAAGCCCGAAGCGGTCTACAACCTCGAAGCCATCGTGCTCGCCTTCGACGCGGTGATGATCGCCCGCGGTGACCTCGGGGTCGAGCTCCCGCTGGAGCAGGTCCCGCTGGTGCAGAAGCGCACCATCCAGATCGCCCGCGAGAACGCGAAGCCCGTCATCGTCGCGACGCAGATGCTCGAGTCGATGATCAACAGCTCCCGCCCGACCCGCGCCGAGGCCTCGGACGTCGCGAACGCGGTGCTCGACGGCGCGGACGCGCTCATGCTCTCGGGCGAGACCAGCGTCGGCCGCTACGCCATCGACGTGGTCAAGACCATGGGCCGGATCATCGAAGCGGTCGAGACCGACTCGCCGGTCGTCCCGCCGCTGTCGCACGTCCCGCGCACCAAGCGCGGCGTCATCTCCTACGCGGCCCGTGACATCGGGGAGCGGCTGAACGCGAAGGCCCTGGTCGCCTTCACCCAGTCCGGTGACACCGTCCGCCGGCTCGCGCGGCTGCACACGCGCCTGCCGCTGCTGGCGTTCACGCCGGAGGAGAGCGTCCGCAGCCAGCTCGCGATGACCTGGGGCACCACGACGCGGATCGTGCCGAAGGTGGGCTCCACCGACCAGATGATCCAGCAGGTCGACCACGCGATGCTCGAAATGGGCAAGTACGCCAAGGGCGACCTGGTGGTCATCGTGGCCGGTTCCCCGCCCGGGACCGTCGGCTCGACCAACCTCATCCGGGTGCACCGGCTCGGCGAAGACGACCACGCCTGACCCGTTTGACGCAAGTCCGTGAAGGCCTCCTTGAGGGACTCTGGGTCCCTCAAGGAGGCCTTCACGGCATCCGAGGTGTCCCGAAGGCGGCGCGACCCCGGGGGGAAGCTCGCTGTTGCCGCGTCCGTGTGGCGAAGGGGCCTTTTCGTCACATGCCATGCGGTGAAGGGCCCCTTCAGCCCGTGGCGGGTGCTGTGAACGGACCTCGGACGCGTGCCCAAGACCGCGACACGCGTGCTTGAAGGCGGAACTCGCCGAGGCCGGGTTCCCTACCGTGTCTTCCGGCTGGAAACACGCGTGATCCGCCTCCGATCACGGGTGATCGGTCTGCCGGTACCGACCGAGGTGTCCCGAAGGTGGCCTTCGCGACAAACGTCCCGCCTCACGGAGGCTCCGGGCACCCGCACGGCCTAAAGTTCAGGACATGACTGAGATGGCCAGGGAAGCCGCGGCCGGTTTCGACAACGCCGGCGGGATGGGCGGACAGCCCGTGCTCGACCGGCTGGTCGCGCTGCTGGACTTGGAGAAGATCGAGGAGAACATCTTCCGCGGCGTCTCGCCTGCCCACTCGCCGGTGCGGGTGTTCGGCGGGCAGGTCGCGGGGCAGGCGCTGGTCGCCGCCGGCCGCACGGTCCCCGAGGAGCGGAAGGTCCACTCGCTGCACGCGTACTTCATCCGCGGCGGCGACCCGAGTGTCCCGATCGTCTACGAGGTCGACCGCATCCGCGACGGCCGCTCGTTCACCACCCGCCGCGTCGTCGGCATCCAGCACGGCAAGGCGATCTTCTCCCTGTCGGCCTCGTTCCAGAAGGACGAGGGCGGTATCGAGCACTCCGAGGCCATGCCGGACGTCCCGGCCCCCGAGTCGCTCCCGACGCTGCAGGAACGGGCCGAGGGCTACTTCATGGGCCATCTCGACCGCCCGCGCCCGATCGATCTGCGGTACGTCAACGATCCGCCGTGGGTGACCAGGAAGTCGGGCGACCGGCCCGCCAGGAACCAGGTCTGGATGCGGGCCGACGGCAAACTCCCGGACGAGCAGCTGCTGCACGTCTGCGTCCTGACCTACGCCTCCGACATGACGCTCCTGGACTCGGTCCTCGCGCGCCACGGCGTCTACTGGGATCTCGACAAGGTGCTCGGCGCGAGCCTCGACCACGCGCTCTGGTTCCACCGCCCGTTCCGGGCCGACGAATGGTTCCTCTACGACAGCGCGTCGCCGACGGCGTCGGGTGCCCGCGGGCTGGCGACCGGCCGGTTCTTCGCCGCGGACGGAACGCATATCGCCACCGTCGTACAGGAAGGTCTTCTCCGGGTCGTGTGACGTTCCGCAGTCGGGATCCAGTCTTGTCCACCCTTTAGAGGGAATGGCGAAACGCATTAACATCTGGAGCCAGAGTATTACCGAATGGGTGCGGGCATAAAAGGGAGGGCCGGAACCGATCGGGGGACGGCTCCGGCCCCGCACCGGGGGTGTATCCGGCTTCGACGGGTATCCTTCCGGAACCCCATCGGTGCAGCTCGCGGCCCCGCGCCCGGGTCGCGAGCGGGTCCGCTGCCGCCGGTGAGGGCGGGCGTACCGCGTTGCACAATGCCCAACCTACAACGGCAATCTGCAATTTGCAGGATGAAAATCGACGCGTGGGTGAAAATGGTCGTGTGACCATCTCACCGAATGTGTCTCGGGCTGGTTAGATGTGCTTCGTGCGGGGTCAGAAGAACACTGTTCTCCTCGCCGTGTCGCGATCGGTGTTGCTCGGACAGCTTGTGGAGGTGCCGTGATGACGAGGGGTCAGGGACCCACCGTGCGCCGCCGGCGGCTGGCGAGCGAGCTGAGGCGGTTGCGCGAGGCGGCCGACCTCACCATCGACGAGGTGAGCGAGAAGCTCGAATGCTCCGCGTCGAAGGTCAGCCGCATCGAGACGGGGCACGTCGGTGTCACCCCGCGCGACGCGCGCGACATGCTGGAGCTGTACGGCATCGCCGGCGACGAGCAGGAAGCCCTCGTCCAGCTGGCCAGGGAAGCCCGTAAACGCGGCTGGTGGCACGCGTACAACGAGGTGTTCACCGGCACTTTCGTCGGTTTGGAGGCGGACGCGAGTTCGCTGCGGGCGTTCCAGGCGCTGCTGGTGCCGGGCCTGCTGCAGACCGAGCGCTACGCCAAGGCCGTGATCAGGGCGATGCGGCCCGACGCCGAGGACGCCGAGATCAGGCGCCGGGTGGCGGCGAGGATGGCGCGGCAGGAGCTGCTGACCGATCCCTCGCCCCCGGAGTACTGGGCCGTCATCGACGAAGCGGTCCTGCACCGCGTGGTCGACGGGCCCGAGGTGATGGCGGAACAGCTGTACCGGATGGTCACGATGGCGGCGAGGGCGAACGTCACCGTCCAGATCGTGCCGTTCGGCGCGGGTGCCCATCCCGGGATGGAGGGTCCGTTCCTCATCATGGGCTTCCCCGAACTGGCCGACACCGACGTGGTCTACGTCGACAGCACCTCCAGCGGGCTCTACCTGGAGGAACCCCCGGACGTCCGGCGATACGCGTTGATGTTCGACCATCTGCGTGCCGCCGCGTTGAAGCCGGACGACTCGGTCGAGGTGATCGCCGAGGCCGCCGGCAGGTTCGCCGAACAGGCGGCCCTCCCGGAGAAGTCCCTGGAAACGAAGTAAGGAGTGGGGAGCATGACGCCCAACGATGACCTTTCCCAGGCCCGGTGGTTCAAGAGCAGCCACAGCGGTGGCGGCAACGACTGTGTCGAGGTCGCCTTCACCGGTTCCGGTGCCGCGCTGAGGGACTCCAAGGACCCTGAGGGAGGTGCCTTCCGCCTCTCGCCGGAGGCTTGGCGCGGGCTGCTCGGTGCGGTGCGCGCGAGTGGCCCCGATCACGGCTAGACACCCTCGAACTCGACCCCTTACGCCCCCCGAGCAGGGAATGGGCCGGCGTAAGGGGTCGAATCACGTCCGGGTGTAGGTGATCACCCGATGCCTCAGGGCACCCCTCAGGACGAATCTCGTCACTACCAACAAGGCAGTGAGTTCCTAAGGGGAAAAGATGAACACGAACGACGCCCTTCTCACCGGTGTACTGGCCGAGGTCGAGTACCGGCGGGAAGAGCTGCAGCGAGCGGGCCGCAGCATGTGGGTCGAGCGGGCCCGCCGCGCGAGCAAGCGGATCCGCGCGAACCGCGCCGAAGTCCAGGTGCCCGCCCAGGAGCGCCGCGAGGCCCGGCACGTGCCCGCCCGCAGCGGCGACATCACCCGGTAGAGGTCGAGTGCGATGAAGCTCTCGGCGAAAACACAGGCGAAGTTGTCGGTCCGGTAGGCAAGAATGCACCTCGTGCCCCGTCTTGGCTCCGGAATCCCGATCGTCGCCCGCACACAGGAGATGCGGCAGCTCCGCGCCGCCTTCGCCCGTGCAGAACGGGCCGAGGCCGGCGCGGTGCTGCTCTCCGGTGACGCCGGTGTCGGCAAGACCCGCCTGCTGACCGCGCTCGGCGAGTACGCCGCGGGCGCGGGCGCCCTGGTGCTCACCGGGCGCTGTATCGACGTCCATGAGGGCGGTCTTCCTTATCTTCCGTTCGCCGAGGCGCTCGCGCCGCTGGCGACGACGTCCGACCCCGCGGTCACCGCCGCGGTCCGGGCCCGGCCGGCGCTGGGCAGGCTGCTCCCGCAGATGCAGCAGGCGGAGGACTACCCCGCCATCGAAGACGGTCAGCTCACCGCGAGCGAACGGGCGTCGACGCAACGCCTCGGTCCCGAACGGGACCTCGGCCAGCTCCAGCTGTTCGACGCGGTACTGGGGGTGCTGACCGTCATCGCGCAGCGCCGGCCCGTGGTGATCCTGCTGGAGGACCTGCACTGGGCCGACGGCTCCACCCGGAACCTGCTGTCCTTCCTGCTGACGAGGCTTCGCACCCAGCGGCTGCTGGTGGTGGCGAGCTATCGCGAGGAGGACGTGCACCGGCGGCATCCGCTCCGGGCGCTGCTGTCCGAGGTGGTGCGGCTGGGCGCGGTCGAACGCGTCGAGGTCAAGCCGTTCGGCGCCGAGGACGCGCGCGCCTTCGTCGAGGCGTTGGCCGACGAGCCGATCGGCCAGGACATGATCGCCGACATCGTCGCCCGGTCCGAGGGAAATCCGTTCTTCGTCGAGGAGCTGCTCGCGTCCGCGAAGGACTGCCGTGAGCTTCCCGCCGGGCTGGCCGAAGTGCTCCTCGCCCGGGTGGAGCAGCTTTCCCAGATCACGCGCCGGGTGCTGCGCGTGGTCTCGGTCGCCAAGGACGCGGTGGCGCACGCCGCGCTCGCCGAGATCTCCGGGCTGGACGAGCTCGAACTCGACGAGGCGCTGCGCGAGGCCGTGCAGCATCACGTACTGGTGATCGAGAACGGTTTCTACACCTTCCGCCACGCGTTGCTGCAGGAAGCGGTGTACGGCGACCTGCTGCCGGGGGAGCGGGTGCGTATGCACGCGGCGTACGCGGCGCGGATCCGGAACCGGACACAGGGCCGGGGCCAGCACGCGCGGCTCGCGCACCACAGCCTGGAGAGCAAGGATTTCGTCACCGCGCTGGCCGCGTTGCTGAGCGCGATGGACGAGGCGGAGAAGCTGGGCGCGCCCGGCTCCGCGCTGCGGCACGTCGAGCAGGCACTGTCCATTTGGGACGCCGTGCCCGCGGCGGACCGGCCGCCGGACGTCGACGAGCTCCGCCTCCTGCACGAGGCGTCGTATTTCGCGAGCACGTCGGGGGAGCCGGAACGCGCGGTCGCCTATTCGCGGTCCGCGACCGAGGCCCTCGGCCCGGACACCGGCAACGAGCGGGCCGCCAAGGTCTGGCGGCGGCACGCGGAGGCGCTGCTTTCGGTGGACGGAACGCTCGACGAGGTCGTCGAGGCGATCGACAAGGCCTGGAAGCTGGTCGAACACACCGAGGCGAGCGCGGCGCGGGCGTGGGTGCTCGCCACCCGCGCCGGGATCCTGCGGCTGATCGACAGGCACGACGAGGCGCTGCAGTGCGCGCTGGCCGCGGTCGCCGACGCCAGGGCCGTCGGCGCGGGCGGGGCGGAGGCGGCGGCGCTGGTCTCGCTCGGCACGCTCGCCGACTCGGCGGGCGACGTCGAGCAGGCGCGGGAGCGGCTGCGCGAGGCCGAGCGGAAGGCCAGGGATTCCGGCGCGCTCAACGGCGAGCTGCGGGCGCTGCATTTCCTCGGGCTGAGCTACGACGACCGGGCCGAGATCCGGTCCGCGCTGAAGTACTACGCCAAGGGCATCCAGCGGGCCAAGGAGACCGGCCTGACGTGGAGCTCGTTCGGCATCGAGCTGCGGACCAAGCATCTGACGCTGCGGTACGTCAGCGGGGACTGGCCGGAGGACGACGACGCGGGCCGCGCGGGGCGCGGGGTGTCCAGTGTCGTCGCCGGACGATTCCTGGGGATCTGGGCGCAGTTCGTCGTCGGACAGGGCCGGTTCGCGGACGCGGACAAGATCCTGCCGAGCCTGCGTCAGCACTGGAGCGCGGATTACTCGATCGCGCTCGCGTCGGGCGACGCCGCGATCCAGCTCGCGTCGTGGCGGGGGGACCACGCGGGCGCGGTGCGGCAGGCGCGGGAACTGATCGACTGGCTCGAAGAGGTCGAACCCGCGGTGCTCGGCGGGATCCGGATCAGCGTGCACGGTCTCACCGCGGCCGTCGCCCAGGCCGCCGAAGCCCGCGTGCGCGGCGATCTGGCGACGGTCGAGGCCGCGGTGGAAGCGGGTGAGAAGCTGCTCGCCCACGGCCGCCACTGCGCCGAACACGGCATCCCGCGTTCGGTGTCGCTGGGCCCGGAGGCGCTGGCGTGGCTCGCCCGGCTGGAGGCGCTCGGCGCGTGCCTGCACGGCGCGGGGGATCCGGCGTTGTGGGCGAAGGCGGTCGAGGCGTTCGGGTACGGCGCGGTGTACGAGCAGGCCATGTGCCGTCTGCAGCACGCGAAGTCCTTGCTGGCCTCGGACGGCGACACCGCGCTCGCCGCGTCGGAGCTGCTGGCCGCGCACGCGGTGGCCGATCGGCTGGGCGCCTGCCCGTTGCGTGAAGCCGTCCGGGAGCTCAGCCACCGGGCGCGCGTCGAGCTTCCCGGAGAGGCCGTGGCGCCGCGGCGTGACGTCGTCGACCCGCTCACCGATCGGGAGCGCGACGTGCTGGAGCGCGTCGCGCTCGGCCGGACCAACCGGCAGGTCGGCGAAGAGCTGTACATCAGCGAGAAGACGGTGAGCGTCCACCTCTCGCGCGTGATGGCGAAACTCGGCGCGAGCCGCCGGGCCGAGGCCGTCGCGATCGCGTACGACCGGGGCCTCCTGGCCGCCCCCTCTTCGTCCTCGTGAGTGGCAAGGACGGTTCTAACCGTCCTTACCACTCACGAGGTTGGTCAGCGGCGCGGGAGGCGGCGGAGGGCCTTCAGGCCCGTGCTCAGTCCTCGCGCCCACAGCTTCGGCGGGATTCCCTTGCCGGGGCGCAGCGGCATCCCGCGCTGCACCGCGATCGCCTGGGCCTCGGTGTACTTGAGCAGGCCTTCCGCGCCGTTGCGCCGTCCGACCCCGGACTCCTTCATCCCGCCCATCGGCAGCCCCACGGTCCCGAAGGTCGCCGCGAAGCCCTCGTTGACGTTGACGGTCCCGGCCTTCAGCCGCGCCGCGACCTCCCAGCCCGCCCGGCCGTTACGTGACCACACACTCGCGTTCAACCCGAACTTCGTGTCGTTGGCGCGCTCGATCGCATCGGTGACGTCGGTGTAGCCGTAGATCGACACGACCGGCCCGAAGGTCTCCTCGGCGAACAGCTTGACGTCCTCGGTGACGTCGGTGAGCACGGTCGGCTCGTAGAACAGCGGGCCGAGGTCGGGCCGGGCCTTGCCGCCGGTGAGCACCTTCGCGCCCTTGGACCGGGCGTCCTCGACGTGCGCCGACACCGTCGCGAGCTGGGCCTCCGACGTCAGGGATCCCATCTGCGCCCGGTAATCCAGCGCGCCACCGAGCCGCAGCGCGGCGGTCTTGGCGACGAAGGCGCGGGTGAACTCCTCACGGATCGACTCGTGGACGTAGATGCGCTCGACCGAGACGCACAGCTGCCCCGCGGAGGAGAAGCACGCGGTCACCGCGCCCGTGGCGGTTTTGGCGATATCCGCGTCGGGCAGCACGATCATCGGGTTCTTGCCGCCGAGTTCGAGCGAGTAGCTCGTCAGCCGCTCCGCCACCTTCGCGGCGAGCCCCTTACCCGTGGGCGTGGACCCGGTGAAGCAGAGATAGTCCGATTCCTCGACCAGGGCGTCACCGATCCGCGAACCCCGGCCGAGCACGATCTGCCAGACACCGGCGGGCAGCCCGGCCTCCTCGGCGACCTCCTGCAGCCACAGCGCCGAGAGCGCGGTCTGGTTGTCCGGTTTCTGCACGACGGTGTTGCCGGCCGCGAGCGCGGGCAGGACGTCCATCGCGGTCAGCGCGAGCGGGTAGTTCCACGGCGAGATGATCCCGACGACGCCCTTGGGGTGCCGGATCTCGCCGACCTTCGTGAGCACCGGGATCAGCCCGGCGGCGCGTCGCGGCGAAAGGATCTTCGCGCTGTGCTTGCCGTAGTAGGCGGCTACGAGCGCGGTGGCGCTGACCTCGTCGAAGGCGTCCATCCTGGCTTTGCCCGCCTCGATCTGCACGAGGTCGAGCGCCTCTTCCTGGCGCTTCAGGACCAGGTCGTGCAGGCGGATCAGGATGCGCTGGCGGTCTTCGACCGGCCGCTCGGCCCACGCGCGCTGGGCTTCCCTGGCCTGGTCGAACACGGCGCGGACGTCGGCGTCGGTGGCCTGGGGCAGCGTCGCGATCGGCTGCCCGGTGAACGGCGCGCGCATCTGGACCGGCGCGGAATCCGCCCCGCCCACGACCCGGCGCACAAGCCGTTCCGCCCTGGCCGCGGCCGGGGCACCGGGGACGTCGCCGATGGTGGCCGGTCCTTCGGTGTGGTGGCCCGCGCTCGCCGGTGTCGTGCTCGTCATGCCGTCTCCGTTCCATGTCGCGCGGAGCCGGGGAGGCGCCACGCAGAGCCCAGGTGTTACCGACGAGTACAGCATACTGCCGGTATGGAGACTGTCCACCGCTGATATGAATAAGTTTCACATATTGTCGGGGCGTGGCGGGTTGTCCGGGGACGGACGCAGGATGTCCTGCTGCTGCAACGCGGACCCCGCGGGCGGTGTCGGGGGAGACGGCGGCTCGTAGGACTGTCGCTGCGGATACTGCTGCTGGGGGACGCCGGGCGCGTAAGGGGGGTAGGCGACCGGATAAGGGACCTGCCGGGGCTGCGCCGGTTCACGCCGGTTGGCCACGATCGCCAGCCCGATGGTGAGCAACGCCACGAGCGCGCCCGCGAGCAGGATCCAGAAACCGCTGCCGGTCCCATAACGCGAGACGAAGCGGCCGGTGTCCTGTCCGAAACTCAGGCTCGCCGAGATGTCCATGCCGAGCATCCAGACGCCGATCGCGGTCCCCGCGCCGCCGGCGACCAGCAGCGTCCTCGACGTCGTCGCGGCGATGGAGGTCGAACTCCGCTGGTACGCGGCGAAACCCACCGCGGCCCCCGCGAACAGCGTCAGCGCGGCGGCCGACAGCGGGATGCCGTAGCGGGCGACGTGGGTCTTGTCGTAGAACTCCTTCTCCTCGGCCGAAGGCTCGATGTCGAAGGTCCGCGTCCAGCCGGTTTCGGCGAATTTCGACACCGGCTTGCCTTCGGAGATCTGTTCGTACGTCGACTGCGGGAGGAAAGTCGCGAGAAGTACCAGCAGGCCGGCGAAAACCCCCATCATCGCGGCGAAAAGGCGCGGGAGCCGCGCGTCGGAGGGCGGGATTGAGCTGAACGGGCCAGTCTGTTGGTACGGCTGCTGCTGCGGCGCGCTCATGGTCGGCTCCTCCGCCGGTTTTGGTGGCCGGCAAGGAATTCCACCACGAATCGGCCAAGGAGATAAGTGCCATTCGCTACGTGGGGCCGTCCTCGTACAACAGGACCGCGACGCGTTTCCATTCGTCGAGCAATTGCCGTCGACGCTGGGGATCACCGCCGAGTTCGGCGTCCAGCGCCAGGCCGCGGGTGAGGTTCACGGTGAGCCAGAAGAGGATTTCCGCGCGTTCCTTCGGGAGGTCACCGGCGACCGCGGTGACGTGCTCCAGTGTCGAGCGGCCCAGTGCCCGGTCGACCGGGCGGATCGCCTCGCGGAGTTCGGGGTCGGTGCGCGCCGCGACCCACAGTTCGGTCGCGGCCGTGGACAGCGTGCCCGAGTAGCCCTCCCAGAGCAGGTCGATCGCCGCCGCGACACCGGAGGCGCCACCGGGGAGCGCCGAGATCGACGTCGCCAGGCGTCCGCGCAGTTTCTCTGTCAGATGCTCGACCGCCGCGGCCATGAGTTCGGCCTTCGCGGAGAAGTGATGCTGCACGGCGCCCTTCGAGACGCCCGCGCGGGCACAGATCTCCTGCACCGAGGTGCGCGCGTAGCCGAGGTCGACGAGGCAGTCGATGGTCGCGTCGAGCAGGGCGGCGCGGGTCTGCTCCCGTCGCTCGGCCTGGGTGCGGTGGGTCCTGCCGAGCACACTCACCGGATCAGCCCCCTTTACGTGCAGCTCGGTACGGATGTACATTCCGAATGGAACTTACATCCTAAGCGTCATGTTTTCCAGGTCCGATCAGGAGGCGTTGGCCGTGCCCTTGCAGATCCAGAAGAGTTCGTGGAGCACGACGGAGCTCGAAGACCTCCGGGACCTCGCCCGGACCTTCTGCCAGAAGGAACTCGTGCCGAACCAGGAGCGCTGGGCGGCCGAGAAGAAGGTCGACCGCGAGCTGTGGACGAAGGCGGGTGAGGTCGGCCTGCTGGCACTGTCCATCCCGGAGGAGTACGGCGGTGGCGGCGGCACGTTCGCCCACGAGGCCGTGCTCTACGAGGAGCAGGCCCGCTCCGGTGACAGCGCATGGGGCGTCACCGTCCACAATGGAATTGTCGCGCACTACATCCTGGAGTACGCGAACGAGGAGCAGAAGAAGGCGTGGCTGCCGAAGTTCGCCTCCGGTGAGATGGTCGGCGCGGTCGCGATGACCGAACCCGGCACGGGTTCGGATCTGCAGAACATCAAGACCCGCGCGGTACGCGACGGCGACCACTACGTGATCAACGGCGCGAAGACGTTCATCACCAACGGTTTCCACGCCGACCTCGTCGTCGTCGCGGTGAAGACCGACCCGGACGCGGGCGCGCAGGGTGTCTCGCTGATCGCCGTCGAGACCGACACCCCGGGCTTCAGCCGCGGCCGCGTCCTCGACAAGATCGGCCTCAAGGGCCAGGACACCGCGGAGCTGAACTTCGACGACGTCCGCGTCCCCGCCGCCAACCTCCTCGGCGCGCAGGAAGGGCTCGGCTTCATCCAGCTCATGCAGCAGCTGCCGCAGGAACGGCTGATCATCGCGGTCACCGCGGTCGCCGGGATGGAGGCCGCGATCGACCAGACCATCGCCTACACCAAGGATCGCCAGGCCTTCGGCCGCCCGGTCTACAACTTCCAGAACACCAAGTTCAAGCTCGCCGAGGCCGCGACCGAGGCCGCGGTGTCGCGCGCCTTCCTCGACCAGTGCATCGAACGGCATCTGCGCAAGGAACTCGACGTGCAGGGCGCGGCGATGGCGAAGCTGTGGACCACCGAACGGGTCAACAAGGTCGTCGACGACTGCCTGCAGCTCTTCGGCGGCTACGGCTACATGACCGAGTACCCGATCGCGCGCGCGTGGGCCGACATCCGGATCTCCCGTATCTTCGGCGGCACCAGCGAGATCATGAAGGAAATCATCTCCCGCACGCTCTAGCGGAAACCGTTGGCGCAGGAAGGAAAAACGTGGCGAAAAAGGCCGGCCCGCTCAGCGGGCTCAAGGTCGTCGAACTGGCCGGGCTCGCCCCGGCGCCGTTCGCCTGCACGATCCTCGCCGATCTCGGCGCGGAGGTCGTCCGGATCGACCGGGCGACACCGGGCAACGACGTCATCGGGTTCCCGAACGATCCGCTCGCGCGTGGCAGGCGGTCGATCGGCATCAACACCAAAACCCCCGAGGGGGTCGAACTGGTGCTGAAACTCGCCGACGACGCCGACGTGCTCATCGAGGGTTTCCGTCCCGGCGTCGCCGAGCGGATGGGCATCGGACCGGAGCAGGTCCACGCCCGCAACCCGCGACTGGTCTACGGCCGGATGACCGGCTACGGCCAGGACGGCCCGCTGGCGACCGTCGCCGGGCACGACATCAACTACATCGGCATCTCCGGCGCGCTCGAACCCATCGGGCACGCCGGGCAGCGGCCGGTGGTCCCGCTCAACCTCGTCGGTGACTTCGGCGGCGGTGGCCTCCTGCTCGCGATGGGTGTGCTGGCGGCACTGTTCGAACGCCAGACGTCCGGCAAGGGACAGGTGGTCGACGCGTCCATGGTGGACGGTGCGGCACTGCTGACCACCAGCCTGCACGGACTGCTGGATTCCGGGCTGTGGTCCGGCGGGCGCGGCGAGAACATGCTCGACGGCGGCGCGCCGTTCTACGACACCTACGAGACCGCCGACGGCAAGTACGTCGCCATCGGCGCGATCGAGATGCGGTTCTGGGGCGACCTGGTGAAGGTGCTCGGGCTCGACCCCGAGGAGACCCCGGTCCACGTCGACAAGAACGAGTGGCCGAAGCTGCGCAAGATGGTCGCCGAGGCCGTCGCGAAGCACACTCGCGACGAACTGGTGGCGAAGGCCGAGGGCACCGACGCGTGCTTGACGGCGGTGCTCTCCCCTAAGGAGGCGCCGTCGCATCCGCACAACGTCGCGCGCAAGACGTTCGTCGACGTCGGCGGCATGTTGCAGCCCGCGCCCGCGCCGAGGTTCGACCGCACGCCGGCCGAGACGCCGGAACCGCCGCGGCCCAAGGGCGGCGACACCGCCGAGGTCCTCGCCGAACTCGGCGTGGACGCCGACGGGATCGAACGGCTCAGGGCCGCGGGCACCATCGCGTGAGCTGAAGGACGCTTTCAGCCCACGTCGGGATCGGACCGCAGCACCGAATAGAGGACGTGGTCGCGCCAGGCCCCGTCCCGGAACCCGTAGCCGCGCAGCACGCCCTCCCTGGTGAAGCCCGCCTTCGCCAGGGAGCGCTGCTCGGCGACGTTGTCGACCTCCGTCGACGCCTCGACCCGGTTCATCTGCGTGTGCGCGAACAGGTAGCGGACCAGCAAGCGCTGGGCCTCGGTCCCGTAGCCGTGGCCGCGTGCCTCGGGGATGAGCACGAGCCCGGCGTTCCAGCAGTACGACGTCGAGCCGGTCCTGGTCTTGTGCCACGAGACGAAACCGAGCCGCTGCCCGCCGAGTTCGATCATCAGCATCCCGTTGTCCGCCGCGAGCATGCCGGTCTCGGACCAGCGGCGGCGCAGGAAGTGCGGGTCGTGCCAGCCGTGCCACTCGAACGGGCCCGCGGCCCGTGGATCGTTCGTGAGCGCTTCGAGCATCGGCAGGTCTTCTTCGGACACCGGTCTGAGCGCGACTCCGGTTTCTGTCATCCGACAGACCCTAGGGGCGCGGGCCGTCGAAACTGCCGTGACGCCCCGCGCCGTCGCTGAACCGGCCGGCGCCCACGACGGCCTCCTCGGCGAGCCCGCCGCTGATCAACGCGTTCGAGAACTCGGCCCGCATCGCCTCGTCTTCGGTGAGCCCGTACTGGCCGTACGCGGACTTGCGATCCGCGCGCAGGCACGCCTGGGGGAACGCGGCCAGTTCGCGTGCCAGCGCTTGCGCGGCCGCCAGCGCCTCGCCGTCCGGCACGACCCGGTTCGCGAGACCGATGGCGAGCGCCTCGTCGGCGTCGACCGGCCTGCCGGTGAGGATCAGGTCCATCGCCCGCGAGTGGCCGATCAGCCGGGGGAGGCGCACCGTGCCGCCGTCGATGAGCGGCACGCCCCAGCGGCGGCAGAAGACGCCGAAGACGGCCGTGGTGTCGGCGACGCGCAGGTCGCACCACAGCGCCAGTTCCAGCCCGCCCGCGACGGCGTGCCCGTGGACCGCGGCGATCACCGGCTTCGACAGGATCATGCGTGACGGGCCCATCGGCCCGTCGCCCGCCGGGCTGAGGGAGTTGGTGCGGTCGGTGCCGATGGCCTTCAGATCGGCTCCGGCGCAGAAGGCGTCACCCGAACCGGTGAGGACGGCGACCGCGGCTTCCTCGTCCGTGTCGAACGCGCGGAACACGTCCGCCAGCGCGGCGGCGGTCGGCCCGTCCACCGCGTTGCGGGCCGCGGGACGGTTCAGCGTGATCGTCGTCACCGGCCCGTCCCGGTGGACGAGAACGTTTTCGCTCATCGATCGCTCCCTCAGGCGAATACGGGTGGGCAACAGGGCCCGGTTCTCCTTAAAGTGGTGACAAAGTCCGCAGTGCGCGCGGAGTCATCGTCTGGACACTACGGTGTGATGGGATGGAGCCATGTCGCCCGGCTTGAAGAAATTCGTTGTGATCGCCGTCGTCGCGCTCGTGCTCTTCTTTCTGATCAGCAGGCCGACGCAATCCGCCGATGCCGTCCACACCGCGCTCGGCTGGCTCCGGTCCGGTGCCGAAGCCATCGTGACGTTCGTCCGGAGCCTCTTCTCCTGACCCTCATCCCGGTGATCACCGGTGTCCTCGGCAACGCCGGTGATCACCGTGCGCAGCCACCTGGTGTTATCACTCAGCGTCACCCGTCTCGGATTTCGGTCGGACGACTCGACCATCCGGGTGGATTGGCCCCGAAAACCCGCTGGTCGACGAATTCGTGCCCTGGAAGCTCTGGCGGAAAAGACCTCCGCGCCCCTACGGTGCTCACATTGCGTGATCGGTTGGTCCTCCAGGCGCCGGAGCCGGCCTCCTGGGCGAGGAGTTTCCGCAGGTGCGAGCCCCAGGGCAGCGGGAACTTCCAGCCGGGCAAGTAAGTCAGGACTTGTCAGTCGGGGAATCATGAGGAGGCAGGGATGACCGGAGATCCCGGAGTCGATGCGTTGATCCGGCAGTGGGCGGCCGAGCGTGAGCAGACCCCCGAGGAGCAGGAGGCCGACCGCATCGCGTCGGCGTGGCTGGCCGACGTGCCAAGGCAGGCTCCCGGCATCCCCGGCCAGCGCCAGCAGTCCGGTCAGGCGCGCTGGGCGCCGGTCGAGGCCGCCGACCCCGGCTACCTCGACGCCATGAGCCGTCGTCTCCCGGAGGTCCCGCAGGACCTCCTCGTCGCGGCCGCGGGCTGGTGGCAGATGGTGGGCGACGTCGCCGAGGCCGAAGCCTGGTGGGACGCCGGGATCAGCCCGCTCGACCAGCGCGCGCTCGACTACCGCGCGGCCGGGCTCGCCCCGTCCGACCTGAGCCGTCGTCTCGGCCCGATGACCGTTTTGCAGCACCTTCGCCGCGGCAGCGCCCCGGCCTGGTGCGTGGCGCGGCTGGCGAGGCAGCAGAAGTCCGCCTGATGAGAACTTCTCGCACGCGCGGGTGAACCGGCGTGGCAGGGGCGATCTCGGCTACCGCGTAACGCTAACCTGCGCGGGCTCGTTGTTCGAGCATCGGTCGTGATCGCCGCCCACGCTGGAGGACTCGCTTCGTGCGCACCACCCCGGAAAACGACGAGCTCGTCGACGACCCGGCCAAGCCCGTCCCGCCACGCCGCGGGGTGGGCGCCGCCGTACTCGGCAGGCTGGTGATCGTGCTGGCCGTGCTCGGCCTCGCCGGGGGCGGGATCTGGCTGGTGACCAAGGCGTCCGCCCCGGTCGCGAGCCCGACGACGATGGAGATCCCCGCGCTGCAGGTGAAGGCGGCGGACGTCAAACCCGGTTCGGTCGCCCCGGTCAACGCCACCCTCGCGGGTGGTGCCACGCAGCAGACCTCACCCCAGCAGGCGCAGCCGAAACCGGGCAAGGACCCCCTGACCGCGTGGACCGAGCGGGCGGCCCAGGCCACCGGCATCCCGGCCAGGGCGCTGCTCGCCTACGGCAACGCCGAACTGGCGATGCGCCAGATGCAGCCGAACTGCAAGATCTCGTGGGCGACCCTGGCGGGGATCGGCCGGATCGAGTCGAACCACGGCCAGTACGGCGGCGCCGTCCTCGGCCAGGACGGACGGCCGTCGAAGCCCATCATCGGTGTCCCGCTCGACGGGTCGCCCGGAGTGAAGGCGATCGGCGACACCGACGGCGGTCAGTTCGACGGCGACGCGGCCGTGGACCGCGCGGTCGGCCCCATGCAGTTCATCCCCAGCACCTGGCGCCGGTACGCCGCCGACGGCAACCGCGACGGCGTCGGCGACCCGCAGCAGATCGACGACGCGACGCTGGCGGCGGCGCGCTACCTGTGCGTGAACAACCGCGACATGTCGGCCGCCTCGGGGTGGTGGCAGGGGATCCTGTCGTACAACAACTCGACCGAGTACGCGCAGAAGGTCTTCGGGCTGGCGGACGGCTACGCGAAGTCCGTCGCTGCAGCCAAGTGACCGGTGTCTCGTGAGTGGCAAGGACGGTTAGAACCGTCCTTGCCACTCACGAGGCCCGAGGCGGGACCAAGGTCCCGAACGCCCAGGTCGGCGACGATTCGTCACCCGCCCAGTGCTAGCGTCGATGTGTGTCCGCTTCGCCCGTCATCCTGCGCCGTCTCGGTATCGCCGGCGTCTGCCTGGCGAGCCTGGCGCTGTGCTGCGGGCTCGCCTGGTGGCAGTGGGAGCGGTTCTCCTCGGCCAGCGGGACGTTCCAGAACCTCGGCTACGTGCTGCAGTGGCCGCTGTTCGGGCTGTTCCCGGCGTTCATGTTCTGGCGGATCCGCAAGCTCCGCCGCCGCGCCGCCGAGGCCGACGCCCAGGAGACGGTGGCCGAGACCGCCGTGCCCGAGGTGCCGGCGCCCCGGCGGCGGCGTGCCCCGGTGCCGCCGCCCCCCGAGGACGACGAGCTCGCCGCGTACAACAGGTACCTGCGCGAACTCAACGCCCGCGACAAGTAGTCCCCAGAGAGGTTCGAGACCCTATGACCACCCGAACTGACGACGCCGCCCCGGTCCGCCCGGTCTCGCTGGGCGGACCGCTGATCCGGTTCCGCGTCGCGGCGTACGCCACCGGTGTGGCCCTGCTCGGGCTGGTCGTCGAGATGCTGCTGCAGTACGTCTTCCGCGTGGAGCTTCCCCAGTTCGTGAAGATGATCCCCATGGTCCACGGCGGGCTCTACCTGATCTACCTGCTGCTCGCGGTCGACCTCGCGATCAAGGCCCGCTGGTCGATGAAGGGCACCCTGCTCGTACTGATCGCCGGCTGCATCCCGTTCTTCTCGTTCGTGATGGAGCGCAAGGTCACGCACAAGGTCCAGGCGGGCGCGAAGCTCTAAGCCCGGCGGCGGAACGTCAGCGCCACCAGGAAGGACAACGCCGTCACCACGGCGGCGACGGTGAACGCCGCGGTCATCCCGTCGACGGTGGTCTCGGCCGGGCTTCCGGCAGGAGTCCGGGTCACCGCGCCGAACACGGTGATCAGGATCGCCAGTCCCAAGGTCGCCCCGACCTGCTGCAACGTCTGCAACGCGCCGCCCGCGGCACCCGCGTCGTCGGTGGGCACGGTCGCCATGATGATCACGCTGAGCGGGGAGAACGCCAGTCCCGCGCCCACACCCATCAGCAGCATCGGCCCGAGCAGATGCGAGAAGTAGCCGCTGTCCGTGGTCAGCGCGGTCAGCCAGACGACGCCGCCGGTCATCAGCGCGGTGCCGGTCAACGCGAGCGGTTTCGGCCCGAACCGGGGGAGCAGCTTCGGGATCAGCCTGCTCAGCAGGAACATGCAGACCGCCATCGGTAGGAACGCGAAGCCGGTCTCCAGTGCGGCGAAACCCGCGATGTCCTGCAGGAACTGGGTCAGGAAGAAGAACATGGACATCATCGCCATCGGCCCGAGGAAGAAGTTGACGTAGGCCGCGGCACGGTCGCGTTCGGCGAACAGGCGCAACGGGATCAACGGCTCGCTCACCCTGGTCTCGATGGTGACGAACGCGGCCAGCAAGGCCAGCCCGGCGGCGAGGCTGCCGAGGGTGATCGTGTCGCCCCAGCCATGCGACGCGGCGTGGGTGAAGGCGAACACGAGCGAGCCGACACCGAGGGTGCCGGTGAACGCGCCGGGAAGGTCCAGCCGGGCGCGCCGCCGGGGCGGATCGGCCACGTACCGCGAGGTGAGCAGGACGATCGCGAGCCCGAAGGGGACGTTGATGTACAGCGCCGCGCGCCACGAGATCCATTCGGTCAGCAGCCCGCCGAGCAGGAGCCCGATCGCGAAACCGCTGCTGGACATCGCCGAGAACAACGCCAGCGCGCGCACCCGCGCCTTGGCTTCGGTGAACGTGCTGGTGATCAGCGCCAGCGTGCTCGGCCCGGCGAGCGCGGCGCCGACGCCCTGCGCGACCCGGGCGGCGATCAGCAGTTCCGCCGAACCGGCGAGGCCGCCGAGCAAGGAGGCCGCGGTGAACACGGCCGCGCCGGCGACGAAGGTCCGGCGGCGGCCGAACAGGTCGCCCGCCCGGCCGCCGAGCAGCAGCAAGCCGCCGAAGACCAGGCTGTACGCCGTCATCACCCAGGACAGGCCGGTGTCGGTGAAGCCCAGTTCGGACTGGATGCGGGGGAGCGCGACGTTCATCACCGTCGCGTCGAGGATGAGCATGAGCTGGCAGGTCAGGATGATCGGGAGGACCAGCCGGTGCGGAGGTGGTGGGGCCCCGGCCGTGTCCGGCCTAGGCTCGGCACGCAGGGTTCGTTCGGTCAAGGAATACTCCAAAGACGTAACGAGATGAAGCGGAGAGACTCTCCACTTGAGGTCGTGAGCGATGATATGGAGACAGTCTCCGCTTACGCAAGTGAATTCGGAGAACGTCTCCGTTTTCGTCGCCCGAGGAGGTGCAGATGGTCACGGCCGATCCGGCCCGCCCCATGCGTGCGGACGCGCGGCGCAACTACGAGCGCATCGTGGCCGTGGCGAAGGAGGCGTTCACCGCCGACGGCGTGGACGTGCCCGCCGACGACATCGCCAAACGCGCCGGGGTCGGCGCGGGCACGTTGTACCGGCACTTCCCGACGCGCGACAAACTGATCGAGGCCGTCTACCGCGACGAGATCGACGGGCTGGCGCAGCAGGCGTACGACCTGCTCGACGAGCTGCCGCCGGGGAAGGCGCTCGAGACGTGGCTGGCCACGCACGTCATCTACGTGGTCGAGAAGCACGGGCTCGCGTTGACGCTGAAGGCGTCGGTCGATGCCGGCTCCGAGGTCTTCGCCTGGTGTCAGGCACGGTTGCGGGCCGCGGCCGACACGATCGTGAAGGCGGCTCAGGACGAGGGTGTGCTCCGGCCCGACGTCGCCGGGGTCGACATCCTGCGGCTCGGCCACGGCCTGGGTTCGGCGGCGAGCAAGGCTTCGGAGGAGGACACGAAGCGGCTTCTCACGATCGTGCTGGACGGCCTGCGGGCGCCATGAGGTCCTGGCTCGTGAGTGGCGAGGACGGTTCTAACCGTCCTCGCCACTCACGAGCGTGTCAGGAGCCGATCCCGGTGAGGGACCGCACCTCCATCTCCGCGTGCTTGACCGGATCGGCCTTCGACCGGCCGACGAAGGTGCCCACGAACCCGCACAGGAACGAGAACGGGATCGACACCAGGCCCGGGTTCTTCAGCGGGAACCAGTGGAAGTCCACGCCGGAGATGATCGAGTCCGTGGCCCCGGACATCACCGGCGAGAAGAACACGAGCACCAGGCTGGCGATCAGCCCGCCGTAGATGCCCCACAGGGTTCCGGTGGTGTTGAAGCGTTTCCAGAACAGCGAGTACAGCAGCGTCGAGAGGTTCGCCGACGCCGCGACGGCGAACGCCAGCGCCACGAGGAACGCGATGTTCTGCCCGTTCGCCAGGATGCCGCCGATGATCGCGAGCGCCCCGACGGCGACCGCGGTCAGCCGCGCGACGCGGACCTCCGCGGCCGGTTCCGCCTTGCCGCGTTTGAAGATGTTGGCGTACACGTCGTGGGCGAAGGAGGCCGAAGCGGTGATCGTCAGCCCGGCGACGACGGCGAGGATGGTCGCGAAGGCCACCGCCGAGACGATGCCGAGCAGGAGGGTGCCGCCGATGTTCAGCGCGAGCAGCGGCGCCGCCGAGTTCTCCCCGCCGGGCGCGTTCTTGATCGCCTCGGGGCCGACCAGCGCGGCCGCGCCGAAGCCGATGACCAGCGTGCAGAGGTAGAAGATCGTCATGCACGCGGTCGCCCACACGACCGAGCGCCGCGCCTCGCGCGAGTTTGGCACCGTGTAGAAGCGCATCAGCACGTGCGGGAGCGCGGCGGCGCCCAGTACCAGCGCCAGCGCCAGCGAGACGAAGTCGAGTTTCGTGACCTCGCTCTTGCCGTAGGAACCGCCCGGCTGCAGCAGTTCGTCGCCGAGCGGGCTGTTGTCGGCGGCGGCCGAGAGCAGGTTCGAGAAGCTGAAGCCGAACTTGCCGAACAGGAACACGGTGATCAGCGCACCGGTCAGCAGCAGGATGGTCGCCTTGATGATCTGCACCCACGTGGTGCCCTTCATCCCGCCGACCAGCACGTACAGCACCATGACCACGCCGACGACGCCGATCACGAGCGCCTGGCCGATACC
The DNA here is from genome assembly GCF_042723975.1 of Amycolatopsis sp. NPDC058340. NCBI lineage: Bacteria > Bacillati > Actinomycetota > Actinomycetes > Pseudonocardiales > Pseudonocardiaceae > Amycolatopsis > Amycolatopsis sp. NPDC058340. Next base: position 71,733 of record NZ_JBHXIB010000007.1, read on the forward strand.
GCCGTGGATGTCCAGCAGCAACGCCACCAGGCCACCGGCGCCCGCCATCTGCGCGAGCATGTAGAAGAAGGAGATCACCAGGGTCGACGTCGCGGCCGCGGCGCGGACCGGGCGCTGCTTCATCCGGAAGCTCAGCACGTCGCCCATGGTGAAGCGGCCGGTGTTGCGCAGCAGTTCCGCGATCAGCAGCAGGTCGACCATCCACGCGACGAGGAACCCGATCGAGTACAGGAAGCCGTCGTAGCCGTGGATCGCGATCGCCCCGGCGATACCGAGGAACGACGCCGCCGAGAGGAAGTCGCCCGACAGGGCGATGCCGTTCTGGCGGCCGGTGAAGGCACTGCCCGCGGCGTAGTAGTCCGAAGTGGACGAGTTGCGGGTGCTGACGCGGTACACCACGTACAGGGTGATCGCGACGAAGAGCCCGAACACCGCGATGTTCAGCACCGGGTTGTTGTCGGGGATGCTCATCGCTCACCCGCCCCGACGGAGGCCCGCAGTGCCTCGACCTTGGGGTCGAGCCGCTTCTTCGCGAACTTCAGGTACACGACGGTGATCAGGATCGTGCTGGCGAACTGACCGAGCCCGAGCAGGATGCCGACGTTGACCTCGCCCCACACCTTCCGGCTCATGAAGTCGTGGGCGTAGGCCGCCAGCAGCACGAACGTCATGTACCAGGTGAAGAACAGCAGGCTCATCGGGAACACGAACCGCCGGAAGGTCTTGCGCAGCGCGACGAACTCCTTGCCGTGCTGGATCCGGTCGAAGTCCGGGCCGGCGGGGCGCGGCGGCGGCGGAGTGGGCTGGCGCTCGCGGACGAACAGCGCGGGCATCTGCCCGGTGTCCTCCAGGGCGTTGCTCGCCGCGTAGGGACGCGCGACGTCGGGCATGGGTTCCTCCGGGGCTTGCATCCGTGGCGCGGTACGGGGAGCGCACATACTAACTACGGCTTCACCCGCTCTGAATAGGCGACCCCGGTTCCGCGAAGGCGTGAGCCGGTATTCGGTTTTACCTCGTATTAGTGTTTCGGAAAATCGTTTCGATCGGAATGAACCGGCTTTATCACTCGTCATAGTGAGCGGAGTTGTCACGCGCGGTCGTCGCCCGAACGGCCCACTGCGGCAAACGACGGACGATGACCACGCTCTGTCCCTCGATTTGGTGACAGATCGTAGTTTCGCTACCGGGAGGCTTCGGGTTTCGATACCGTGCCCGCCATCCCGGACCGGGGAAGATCCCCCGCTTCACCGGGTGTCTCGAAAGAAATCACCATGTCGGGCGACATCGAACCGGCTTGGGCGGCAAGGCCACAACATCGGGCACATATTTGGGCTTGACCCACCCGTTGGGGGCACGGAAAGTAGTTCGACCGGGCGACGTGGCTACCGTACGTAGGCTGATCGGGTGATTAGGCGACCCTGTGCATCCGAGCAACCCGTAACCGGAATTCCCTCGTTTGTGACGCGCGGGCGGTTTTCGGGCCCGGCAGATCGTTCGGAAGCACACTTTTCGCTGGTCAGCCCCCGTGTGCTGAACGGAATTGACGACACCCGGATTGGTGTACGATTCTTTGGCCCGGCCGACCCGCAGTGATCGATTGGCAAAGAAAAGTTGATCTCGACGACCATGCACTTCGCAGGTTGCGACCTGCACGTGCAGGTGCAAGACCTCCCGAAGCGGACCGGTGTTCCTGGGGACACCAGCATCGCCGGACGGGGTCCTTCACGTCGCGATCGATCACGTGGTCAGGCCGGGGTCGAGTTCCCCGCAGGCAGGTACCTCGCGGGAACGGACGCCTCAGACCGTGCCAGGACGCCGGACAGGGAGTCACCTACGTGACCGTTGCAGGAGAAGGCCAAGTGCCGGTCGGGGAGCTGCTGGGACGCACTCCCCGGCCATCTCGGTGGGCCACCGGCTGGCGCACGCTCGTGCGCTGGCGGGACTGGAGCCTGCCGGTGAAGCTGTCGGCAGTGACGCTGGTGCCGATCCTCATCGCGCTCGCACTGGGCATCGCCACCATCGCGGGCCAGGTCGGCCGGTCCGACGGCTACCAGCGGCTCGACCGTCTCGTCGCGCTGAGCGGGCATATCCGCACCCTCGCCGACGGCCTCGGCCGCGAACGCACCCAGTCCGCCGCCGGGCTGACCGCCGGCACCGTCGGCGGGACACTGGAACTCGGCTCGGCCCGCGCCGACGTCGACACCGCCATCCCGCTCTACGGTGCCGCCGCGTCCCGGGCCGTGGAGAACGAGCCGTCGCTCCGTCAGGCACGTGAAGCGGCGGCCGCCCAGCTCGACCGGCTGCCCGACATCCGGCAGCGGGCGTCCTCCGGGCAGCTCGACCCCGTCCAGGCGATCGGCGAGTACACCGAAGTCACCACCGCGCTGCTCGCCCTCGACACCGCGCTCGCGGCAGGCGCCAGCCAGGACGACCTCGGCGGCACCCCGACGGCGCTGCACGACCTCGCCGTGATGAAGGAACAACTGTCGCTGAGCCAGGCGCTGGTCTCCTTCGGCATCGCGCGGTCGAGCCTCGCGCCGAGCGAACTCGACCAGCTGCGCACCGCCGAACTCCGGCTGACCGACCGGCTCACCGACTTCCGCGCCGCGGCTTCGGAGCAGCAGCGCCAGGAGTTCAGCGCCGCCGTCACCGACCAGGCGATGGAAAACCGTGACAGGCTCGCGAAAACCGCGCTCGGCGAGCAGGGAACCCCGTCGGCGCAAGCGTTCCGCACGCTGTCCGCGCAGGGCTGGACCGACGCGTCGACCGCGGTGATCGGCAAGGTCGGCGAGGTCGCGAACAAATTCGGCGCCGAGACGAGCGCGGTGTCGGCGGAACTGGTCGACGACGCCAGCAGCGGCGCGGGTCTGCTCGCGGTCCTGCTGTTCGGCGCGATGGTGCTCGCCGTGGCCGTCGTCTTCCTCATCACCCGCCAGCTGCTTCGCTCGCTGAAGGTGCTGCGCGCCAGCGCCCTCGACGTCGCCGAGAAGCAGCTGCCCGACGCGGTCCGCAACATCCAGGAGGGCCGCTCGCAGGGCACCGACGTGCGGCCGGTCCCGGTCGGCAGCGACGACGAGATCGGCGAGGTCGCCAGGGCCTTCGACAAGGTGCACCACCAGGCGCTGCGCCTGGCCACCGAGCAGGCCTCGATGCGCACCGGCTACAGCAACGTGTTCGTCAACCTCTCCCGGCGCAGCCAGAGCCTCGTGCAGCGGCAGCTGCAGCTGATCGAGCGGCTGGAGCGCGACGAAGAGGACGCCGACCAGCTGGCCACGCTGTTCCAGCTGGACCACCTCGCCACCCGTATGCGCCGCAACAACGAGAACCTGATGGTGCTCTCCGGCGCCGAGCCGGGCAGGCGGTCCGGTCAGCCGGTCTCCGCCACCGACGTCGTGCGCGCGGCGGTGTCCGAGATCGAGCAGTACCAACGGGTCACCGTGCAGAACCCGCCGCCGGTGCGGCTGGTCGGGTACGCGGCCAACGATCTGATGCGCCTGATCGCCGAACTGCTGGACAACGCCACGGCGTTCTCCGCGCCGGAGACCCAGGTGACCGTCGCGACCAGGCTCGTCGAAGACGGCTCGTTCGGCATCGACATCCTCGACAAGGGCATCGGCATGAACGAGGCCGAGGTCGCCGAGGCCAACGCCCGGCTCACCGAGGCCCCCAACGTCGACCTCACCACTTCGCGCCGGATGGGCCTGTTCGTCGTCGGACGGCTGGCCAGCAGGCACCGCATCGGTGTCTCGCTGCACGGCGGCAAGGACATCGTCGGCGTGCGTGCCACCGTCTCGGTGCCGCCGGATCTGGTGATGGTCCCGCCCGGGGGAGACCCCGGCCCCGCGACCGGCCCGATCACCCAGCGCCTCGCGCCGTTGCCGCCGCAGCAGCCGGGCGGCCTGCCCCGCCGCCAGCGGCCCACGAACGGTTCACGCCCGGCGATGCCGAGCGTCCCTCCGCAGGGCGGCGAACGGTGGCCGTCGGCGAACGATCTGGCCGGGCACACCAAGCCCGGGGTGAACGGGCACAGCCACTCGCAGGAGCCGCGGCCGCCGTCCGATGTGGAGATCTCGGGAACGGCGCTGTTCAGCCCGATCCCGAAGGACGAGAAGACTCCGCAGCCCGCGCCGGAGCCCCGCCGTCCCGAACCGGAACCCGCCGCCGAGCCCGAGCCGGTCGCCAAGGAGGCGGACAAGCCCGCCCCGGCGGAAGGCGATCTGCCCAGTGGCAAGGAACTGTTCGAGGCCAAGAACAACACCACGCTGAGCGAATGGTGGAACCAGGCGGCCCCGCCCGCCCCGGCACCGGCAGCCCCGGCGGCGCCCAAGTCGGAGACGACGCCGATCTTCGACGAGATGCTGTCGGCGTGGTTCCGTTCGCCCGCGCCCGCTCCGGAAAAGCCCGCGGCCAAGAAGGAGAAGCCGGGGGAGAAGGAGCCCGAAGCGGAGAAGACGGCCGAGGCCGCTCCGACCGCCGAGCAGGAAGCCCGTACCTGGGACTTCGCCAGCGACAAGGCCTTCCGCACGGTGCAGGAGGTCTCCCAGAACGCCCCGTCGACGTTCACCGAGGCCGGGTTGCCGCGCCGCCGCAAGGGCGAGCAGCTTCTGCCGGGTAGCGCGGCGTCGTCGGCCCCGGCCGCCGAACCCGCCGCCAAATCGGAACTGCCGGTCCGCGACCCGGCGAACGTGCGCGGCAGGTTGAGCAGCTTCCAGCAGGGCGTCAAACGAGGGCGCAAGGAAGCGGCGGACAAGGCCACACCGGCCGCCGAGCAGGCCACCGCACAGCCGGACACGAAGCCCGAGCCCGCGAAGGCACCCGAGTCGTCGAAGGCACCCGAGACCGCGAAGACGCCGGAGACGGCCGAGCGGCCGTCGGCACCGCCCGCCGCGTTGCCCAGCCGGAAACCGCAGGCAGCGAGCCCGGAACCGGAGCCGGTCGCCGCCACCGAGCAGACGGACGCCTGGAACTTCGGCTCCGACGAGGGCTGGAAAGCCGCCCAAGCGGTGTCCCAGTCCGTGCCCTCCCGGATGACTTCGGCAGGATTACCCAGGCGCCGCCGCGGGGAGCAACTGCTCCCGGGCAGCGCGGGACCGCCCGCCGGGGCGGTCGCCCCCCGACCACAGCGAGACGCGCACGACGTGCGCGGTCGCCTGAGCAGTTTCCAGCAGGGCATCCAGCGCGGACGGCACCACACAGCCCAGGCGACCGAAGCCAACCACGAAACCCTGGAGGGTGAATGACCTCGCCGAACCCGGCCCAGCCCCAGCAGAACCAGTTCGGGTGGCTGGTGAACGACTTCGCCGAGCGGGTACCCGGAGTGGCGCACGCCGTGGTCGTGTCGGCTGACGGCCTCCTGCTCACCGCGTCCAGCAGGCTCCCGCTGGACCGCGCCGATCAGCTGGCCGCCGTCGCGTCCGGCCTGGTGAGCCTGACCCAGGGCGCCGCGCGCTGCTTCGAGGCGGGCGCGGTCAACGAGACCGTCGTCGAGATGGAACTCGGCATCATGGTGCTGATGTCCATCAGCGACGGCTCCTGCCTGGCCATCCTCGCCGCCCCCAACTGCGACATCGGGCAGGTCGCCTACGAGATGACGATGCTCGTCGATCGCGTCGGCCAGATCCTCACCCCGGAACTCCGCGCACAATTGCAGGGCGCCGGTGGGTCGCTGATCGGCGAACCGGTGGGATGATGTCCCGATGAGCACCGGATCCGGATCCTTCGGCGAACCGCCGGGGACGGGTGAGAACCAGCCCCCGCGCGCGGGGGCTGCCAATGCCGCCGGTTCACGGGACGACGGCACCTTCGCCGACGTCCTGAACGGCTTCACCTTGGATTCGGGTCGTGGTCGTCGGAAGCGCAAGAAGAGCAAGCAGTCAGAGGATTCCCAGGTGGGCGGGGCACACGCCACCGGGGAACCGGCAGTCCCGCAGCCGACCGATCAAGGAGACCGCGTGACCTCACTTGCCTCTCCACCCGACAGCGGCGCAGGTGCCGTCGGGCCGAGACCAGGTGGTCTTTTCGACCCGGGCCCGCCCAGCGGCGAGTTCATCATGCCCGCCGTCTTCGAGCAGGCGCCGTCTCCGCTCGAAGAGACGGCGATCGTCCGTCCCTATGCCCTCACCGGCGGCCGGACCAAGGCGAACTACGCTCTCGAGCTGGAGACCCTCATCTCCACCAAGGACCATGTCGCCGCGGGTAGCCTCCCCGCGGTGGCCGCGGACCAGATCGAGTGCGTCTCGATCATCGAGGAGTGCCGCACCCCGCGTTCGGTCGCCGAGATCGCGGCGACCCTGCGCGTACCGCTGGGTGTGGCACGCGTGCTGATCAGCGACGCGGCGGACGCGGGACTGGTCAGCGTGCACAAGACGATTTCGGGCAATGACGGCGCCGAGGCACATCTGGTGTTGATGGAAAGGGTTTTGAGTGGACTCCGTCGGCTTTAAGGCACCGCGGGAAACCGCGCCCCCGACCATGACATCCGCGAAGATCGTCGTGGCGGGTGGCTTCGGTGCGGGTAAGACGACCTTCGTCGGTTCGGTGTCGGAGATCGTCCCGCTCACCACCGAGGCGATGATGACGGACGCCAGTCGGGGGATCGACAACCTCGACCAGACGCCCAACAAATCGACCACCACGGTCGCGATGGACTTCGGCCGGGTCTCCCTGGACGCGGACCTGATCCTCTACCTGTTCGGCACGCCCGGGCAGCAGCGGTTCTGGTTCATGTGGGACGACCTCGTCCGCGGCGCGATCGGCGCCGTGGTGCTGGCCGACACGCGACGGCTGGCCGACTCGTTCGCGCCGATCGACTTCTTCGAGGACCGGGGCCTGCCCTATATCGTCGGGGTGAACACCTTCGACGGCATCCTCGAGCACGACATCAACGACGTGCGTGAAGCGCTGTCGATCGACCCCAACATCCCGATCGTCCGGTGCGACGCGCGGGAGCGGGAGTCGACGAAGCAGACGCTGATCACGCTGGTCGAGTACGCGATGCGGCAGTGGATCGCGTTGCGGGCGAGCAACGCGAGGTGATCCTGACGGCGGCAGCGTAGGGGCTGCCGCCCGGGTTTCACTTCTTCTCATAGGTCAGCAGGACCGCGCGCCCGTCGAGCGTGCGGGTGCCGGTCAGCCGCAGGTCCGTGCGGACACCGCCCGGGAAGACCTGCTTTCCGCCGCCGAGCACCACCGGGTGCACGACGATGTGGAACTCGTCGATCAGACCGCGATCGGCGAGCGCTCCCGCCAGTTCGGCCCCGCCCATCAGCAGCAGGTCCTTGCCCGGCCCGCGCTTCAGGTCGGCCGCGCGTTCGGCCAGGTCACCACCGATCACCTCGGTGTTCCAGTCCGCCTCTTCCAGTGTCCGGGAGAAGACGATCTTCGGCGTCTTCCGCCAGACAGGCGCGTACGCGAGGTCGTGCGGGTGGTCCGAGAGCTCCTCCGCTCGCGGCCAGTACGACGACATCATGTCCCAGACCCGCCGTCCGTAGACGAGAGTGTCGGCGCGGTCGGTGAGCTCCTGCGAGTGGGCGGACAGCTCCGGGCCCATCTCGGCCCAGTCGAACTCGCCGTCCGGGCCTTCGATGTGGCCGTCGAGCGAGGTGTGGACGGCGTAGACGAGCTTGCGCATGGCTTGATCCCTCCGGTGTGGCGCCCGCCTTCCGGGCGCCGGACACCGAGGGGTCGGAGCGGTCGCGGGGTTCTCGACATGCCTCCCCGCATTTAGTCCTCTGAATGCGTCAGTACTCGTCGTGCCGCTTCCACCAGTACCCGGGGCCGTCGGTCCCGCGGCCGCCCTCCTCCCAGGCCTCCTGCCGCCCGAGCGGCGTCAGGTCCAGGTAGCGCAGCGTCCCCACCAGCTGGTCCGCGCCGCGGCCGCTGGTGAAGTATGTCCGGAACACGTCGTCGCCGTCGCGCAGGAAGACGCTGACGCCGAACCCGCCGTCGACACCGCAGTCCGGGTTGAAGTCGCCGAGGGTCGAGACCCACGGCACGGTCCAGCCCATGCGCTCCTTGTACCGCTCGATCTCGGGCAGCGTCGCCGGCGCGACCACGTACAGCGTGGTGTCGCGGGCGTGCAGATGGGCGGGGTGGCCGATGTTGTCCACGAGCATCGAGCAGCCGGGGCAGCCCGCCTTCTGCCCGGGGGCGAGCATGAAGTGGTAGACGATCAGCTGACGTCGTCCCTCGAAGAGGTCCAGCAGGGTCATCTTGCCCTGGGGGCCTTCGAATTCGTAGCCGCTGTCGAAGCGGACCATCGGCAGCCGTCGCCGTTCGGCGGCGACCGCGTCGGTGGCGCGGGTCAGTTCCTTTTCCTTGGCCAGCAACGCGTCTCGGGCGATCTGCCACTCGTCGGCCGAGACGATCGGCGGCAGGGTGGTGGTCTCAGGCATCGCTTTCGCCTTTCTGAAGTTCGGCAAGGTGTTCTTCCATGCGGTCGAAACCGCCTTCCCAGAAGCGCCGGTAACGCTCGACCCAGTCGGAGACCTCGCCGAGCGGGGCGGCCTCCAGCCGGCAGGGCCGCCATTGCGCCGTCCGGCTCCGGCTGATCAAGCCCGCGCGTTCGAGGACCTTGAGGTGTTTCGAGACGGCTTGGAGGCTGACCGAAAAGGGTTCGGCCAGCTCGTTGACGCTGGCCTCGCCGGTGGCGAGCCGGGCGAGGATCGCCCGCCGGGTGGGGTCCGCCAAGGCGGCGAACGTGGCGCTGAGCTGATCAGTGGTCATCGCTGCTCAATCAATCGGTTGTTTAACCTATGGGTTGAATATACTGGTGCGAGTCGATCTGTCAAGGACGGGTGAGAGCGCCGTCACGCAAGTGGATGGGTTTAAAACAGTAGGAAGTCCTAGTATTTTGGAGGGATGAGCAGCGATCTGCACCGCCCCGTGAACCCCGTTCGCTTCGTGACGGCGTCGAGCCTCTTCGACGGACACGACGCGTCCATCAACATCATGCGGCGGATCCTGCAGTCGCAGGGCGCGGAGGTCGTGCACCTCGGGCACAACCGGTCGGTCGACGAGGTCGCCACCGCGGCCATCGCCGAGGACGTCCAGGGCGTGGCCATCAGCGCCTATCAGGGCGGGCACGTCGAGTACTTCAGCTACCTGGTCGAGCTGCTCAACGAGCGCGGCGCGGGGCATATCAAGGTGTTCGGCGGCGGTGGCGGCGTCATCGTCCGCGAGGAGATCGACCTGCTGCACTCGCGGGGGGTCGCGCGGATCTTCTCGCCCGAGGACGGCTACGAGATGGGCCTTCCGGGCATGATCAACCTGATGATCAAGGCCTGCGACACGGACCTGTCCGCGCAGTCGCCCGGCTCGCTCGACAAACTGCTTTCGGGTGACATCCCGGCGCTGTCCCGGGTCATCACGCAGCTTCAGCGCGAGGCGCTGCCGCAGGACGTGCTCGACAAGATCACGGAGGCCGCCAAGTCGCGGACGGTGCCGGTGCTCGGCATCACCGGGACGGGTGGTTCGGGCAAGTCGTCGCTCACCGACGAGCTGATCCGCCGGTTCCGGCTGGACCAGGAGGACAAGCTCCGCATCGCCGTACTCGCCGTCGACCCGTCGCGCCGCAAGGGCGGGGGCGCGCTGCTCGGCGACCGCATCCGGATGAACTGCCTCGACGGCAGCCCGGTCTACTTCCGTTCGCTCGCCACGCGGACCACCAGCGGCGAGATCCCCGCCGGGCTTTCCGAGTCCATCCTCGCCTGCAAGGCGGCGGGTTTCGACCTCGTGATCGTCGAGACGCCCGGTATCGGCCAGGGCGACGCCGGCATCGTCGACTACGTGGACCAGTCGCTGTACGTCATGACGCCGGAGTTCGGCGCGGCGTCGCAGCTGGAGAAGATCGACATGCTCGACTTCGCCGACGCGGTGGCGATCAACAAGTTCGAGCGCCGCGGCGCCGAAGACGCCCGTCGCGACGTCGCGCGCCAGCTCGTGCGCAACCGTGAGGCGTTCAGCTCCTCGCCCGAGGACATGCCGGTCTACGGCACCAGTGCCGCGAAGTTCAACGACGACGGCGTCACCGCGCTCTACCAGCACCTGCGCGACACTCTCGCCGAACGTGGGCTGACCGTTTCGGCGGGTGTGCTCCCGAAGGTCGAGGGCAAGGTCTCCACCGATGCCAGCACGATCATCCCGGCCAACCGGACCCGCTATCTGGCGGAGATCTCCGAGACCGTCCGCGGTTACCACGCCAAGACCGAGCAGCAGGTCGCCGCGCTGCGCAAACGCGAGCACCTCGCCGCCGCCAAGGAGGCGCTGGCCGCCGTCGACGCGAGCACCGACGCGCTCGACGGCCTGCTCGCCGCCGCCGAGTCCGATGTGGACGGTGAATCGACGAATCTGCTGGCTCGCTTCCAGGAGCTGGCCGAGTCCTACCGCGCCGACGAGCTGGTCGTGAAGATCCGCGACAAGGAACTACACACCCAGCTCTGGCGCGACACGCTCTCCGGCAACCGGATCCCGCGTGTGGCGCTGCCGCGCTACACCGAATCCGGCGAGCTGCTGTCGTTCCTGCGCCGCGAACACCTGCCCGGATACTTCCCTTACACCGCGGGCGTTTTCCCGTTCAAGCGCGAGGGGGAGGACCCGGCGCGCATGTTCGCCGGCGAGGGCGACCCGTTCCGGACCAACAAGCGGTTCAAGCTTCTCTCGGCCGATTCCGACGCGAAGCGCCTTTCGACCGCCTTCGACTCGGTGACGCTGTACGGGCACGACCCGCACACCCGCCCCGACATCTACGGCAAGGTCGGCACCTCGGGTGTCTCCATCGCGACGCTGGAGGACATGGAGGTGCTCTACGACGGCTTCGACCTGACGTCGCCGAGCACGTCGGTGTCGATGACGATCAACGGCCCGGCGCCGACGATCCTCGCGTTCTTCCTCAACACCGCGATCGACCAGCGGATGGCGGCGTTCAAGGCCGAGCACGGCCGCGAGCCGTCCGAAGCCGAGGCCGCCGAACTGCGCGAATGGGCGCTGCGCAACGTCCGCGGCACCGTGCAGGCGGACATCCTCAAGGAGGACCAGGGGCAGAACACCTGCATCTTCTCCACCGAGTTCAGCCTGCGCATGATGGCCGACATCCAGGAATGGTTCATCGAGCACGGCGTCCGGAACTTCTACTCCGTCTCGATCTCCGGCTATCACATCGCCGAGGCCGGGGCGAACCCGATCTCGCAGCTGGCGTTCACCCTGTCGAACGGTTTCACCTACGTCGAGAGCTACCTGGCGCGCGGGATGGACATCGACGACTTCGCGCCGAACCTGTCGTTCTTCTTCTCCAACGGCATGGACGCCGAGTACTCGGTGCTGGGCCGGGTGGCGCGCCGGATCTGGGCCGTCGCGATGCGGGAGCGCTACGGCGCCAACGAGCGTTCGCAGAAGCTCAAGTACCACGTGCAGACCTCCGGCCGGTCGCTGCACGCGCAGGAGATGAGCTTCAACGACATCCGCACCACGCTGCAGGCGCTGTGTGCGCTCTACGACAACGCGAACTCCTTGCACACCAACGCTTTCGACGAGGCGATCACCACTCCGTCGGAGAGTTCGGTGCGCCGCGCGATGGCCATCCAGATGATCATCAACAGGGAGTGGGGCCTGTCGAAGAACGAGAACCCGTTGCAGGGCTCGTTCATCATCGACGAGCTGACCGACCTGGTCGAAGAGGCCGTGCTGCTGGAATTCGACCGGATCTCCGAACGCGGCGGCGTGCTGGGCGCGATGGAGACCGGCTACCAGCGCGGCAAGATCCAGGACGAGTCGATCCTCTACGAACGCCAGAAGCACGACGGCACGCTGCCGATCATCGGCGTCAACACCTTCCGCAACCCGAACGGCGGCGAGGACGACGTCGAGGTGGAACTCGCGCGGGCGACCGAGGACGAGAAGCGTTCGCAGCTGGAGCGGCTCGAGGACTTCCAGCGCCGCCACCAGGCCGAGGCGCAGGTCGCGCTCAAGACGCTGCGCGAGGCCGCGACCCGCGGCGGCAACCTGTTCGGCGTGCTGATGGACGCGGCGAGGGTGTGCTCGCTCGGCCAGATCACCGAGGCGTTCTTCGAGGTGGGCGGGCAGTACCGGCGCAACGTCTAGCGGGGCGGGAATATGGCGCGGCGTGTCCGGGTAGTTACCGGGCATGGAGATCGGAATCGCCACCTTCATCACCGATGAAGGCATCAGGCCGGACGTCCTCGCCGCAGCAGCCGAAGAGCGCGGGTTCAGCTCGCTCCACATCGCCGAGCATTCGCATATCCCGGTCAGCCGGGAAACGCCGTACCCGGGCGGTGGCGAGCTGCCGCGGATCTACTACCGGACCCTGGACCCGTTCGTCGCGCTGACCGCGGCGGCCGGGGCCACCTCGACGTTGAAGCTGGGCACGGGCGTCGCGTTGCTGCAGCAGCGCGACGTCATCCACACGGCGAAAGAGGTCGCTTCGCTCGACCTGGTTTCGCGGGGCCGGTTCGTCTTCGGTGTCGGTGTCGGGTGGAACCGGGAGGAAATGCGCAATCACGGCACGGATCCGCGCACCCGCGGCGCGCTCGTCGACGAGCAGCTCGCGGCACTGAAGGAGATCTGGACGAAGGACGAGGCCGAGTTCCACGGCGAATACGTCGACTTCGACCCGATCTTCGCGTGGCCGAAGCCGGTGCAGAAGCCGCATCCGCCCATCTACATCGGCGGCGCGGGGCAGAAGGCGATGGAGCGGATCGCCAAGTACGGCGACGGCTGGCTGCCGCACGCCCACACCCCGCCGGAAGAGCTTCGCCGGGCGCGGCAGTGGCTGGCGGACCAGGGCCGTGGTGATCTCAAGTTCTCGGCCTTCGGTGCCACCCCGGAAGAGGGCGCGCTGGCCAGGCTGGCCGAGGGTGGTGTCGACGAGGCGACGCTCTTCCTGCCGACCGAGCCCGAAGCGGCGACACTGGACCGACTCGACCAGTTCGCGAAGGTCGCCGAGAGCTTTCGAAAGGGGCAGCAGGCGTGACTGAGGTTCAAATCGGCTTGGCCGCGGCGCTGGAGCAGTTCTCTCCGCGCGAGTCGATCCGGCTGGCCGCACTGGCCGAACAGCACGGGTTCTCCGGCCAGATGGCCGCCGACCACTTCCAGCCGTGGGTCCCTCAACAGGGTGAAGCGTCGTTCGTGTGGAGCGTGCTCGCGTCGTTGGCGGAGAACACCACCGGTGACCTCGGGCCGGGTGTGACGTGCCCGTCGTTCCGGCTGCACCCGTCGATGGTCGCGCAGGCCGCGGCGACGCTGGAGGCGACCTACCCGGGCCGGACCTGGCTCGGCATCGGCTCCGGCGAAGCGCTCAACGAGCACATCATCGGCGGCTACTGGCCCGAAGCGCCCGAGCGCGTCCGGCGGATGTTCGAGGCGCTCGAAGTGATCCGGAAGCTGTTCACCGGCAAGGACGTCAAGCACAGCGGCGAGTTCTTCAAGCTGCACACCACCCGGCTGTGGACGCTGCCGGACGAGCCGCCGCCGATCTACATCGCGTCGGCGGGCCCGTACACCTCGCGCAAGACCGGTGAGCTCGCGGACGGGCTGATCACGCCGGGCGCGTCGATCGAGAAGCTGGCGGGGATCCTCGACAACTTCGGCACCGGCGCGCGCAAGGCGGGCAAGGACCCGGACTCGATGCCGAAGCTGCTGCAGGTGCACCTGTCGTGGGCCGAGGACGACGAGACGGCGTGGGCCAACGCGCTCGACCAGTGGCCCAACGGCGGCATGAAGTTCCCGAAGGCCGACATCCGCTCGCCGTTCGACTTCGCGCAGATGGCGAAACTGGTGCGGCGTGAGGACTTCGAGGGGCGCATGGTCGTCTCGTCCGATCCGGACGTGCACCGCGCGGCGCTGCAGAAGTACGTCGACGCCGGCTTCAACCGGATCTACATCCACAACGTGGGCCGGAACCAGGACCAGTTCATCGAGACCTTCGGGCGGGACGTGCTGCCGAAGCTGACCGCCTGACCCGCCTCGTGAGTGGTAAGGACGGTTCTAACCGTCCTTACCACTCACGAGGTCTTCAGACGTTCTTGTCCAGCAGCAGGTGCACCGACAGCTCCAGCCGGTTCGCGACGTCGGCCGCCGACGCGCGCCGCGTCACCCAGGCGACCAGATTCGCCATCCAGACGTCGGCGATGACGTGGAAGATGTCGCGATCGGCCTCGGTCGGGTCTTCGATGCCCATGGCCTTGGCGAACATGTTCTCCATCAGCCGCCCGACCTGTTCGACCTCGGCGGCAGCGGTCGTGTCGGCGAACATGAACGCGCGGACCATCGCCTCGGTGAGGTGCGGGTCCCGCTGCATCAGCCGGGTGTTGCGGCCGAGGACGAACATCAGCCGCTCGCTCGGGGTGTCGCCGGGGATGGCGGCGCGGTCGAGTTTCTCCTGCGCGCGCTCGAATTCCCTGGCCAGGCCGGAAACCAGCAGGTGGATCTTCGAGGGGAAGTAGCGGTACAGCGTGCCGAGCGCGACATCCGCCTTCTCGGCGACCGCCCTCATCTGGACGGCGTCGTACCCGCCCTTCGCGGCGAGCGTCAGGGTCGCGTCGATGATGCGGCGCCGCCGGTCGCGTTGGGCCGCGGAGCCCAGTTCCTCGCCGCCCAGCGCGGAGAGACCGTTGCCGCTTCGCGCCTTCGCGGTCGTGGGCGCCTTGGCCTTCCCTGGCATCGCCACATCCCCCTTCTCGGAACTTGTTCCACTTTCCCCGCGTAGCGTACCTAAGCGGACGAACTGTTCAAGACGTGACCCACTGGGCAAGAAACTGTAACACGTTCTACACTCGCGGGTAGGTCCGGCGAGGAGGTCTCACCCGTGTCGATCGTGCTCACCGAAGAACAAGCGGCCTTGGCCGCGTCGATCCGCGCCTGGGCGGCTTCCGTCCGTCCCGTCGACGCCGTCCGAAGTGGCCGGATCACCGAGCCACCGCCGGGGCTGGCGGAACTCGGCCTGTTCGGCGTGGCGATTCCCGAAGACGTGGGCGGTGCCGGCGGAACGCTCGCCGATCTGGCCGCCGGGCTCGCCGAAGCAGCCGAAGCGCTCGTACCCGGCCCTGTCCTCGGAACGGCGCTGGGTGGCGCGCTGCTCGCGACGGTTCCCCAGACCGCCAAGGAGATCCTGCCCGGTCTCGCGGACGGGACCGAACGGCTGGCGGTGGTGCTGGGCGGTGGTTTCCGCATCGAGGATTCAGTCGTCGACGGCGAGTCGGGACCGGCTCTCGACGTTCACCCGTCGGCGTGGACGCTGGTCTCCGACGGCGCCGTCACCGCGCTCATCGCGCCCGGAGCGTCCGGAATGGACATCGAGCAGTGCGAGCCGTTCGATCTGTCGCGGCCGGTCGGCCGGGTCCGGTGCTCGAAAGCGCGGGCCGAAGCGGTTTTCGAGGCACTGCCGGTGGATTCCTACGCCGCCACGCTCGGTGCCGCCGAAGCCGCGGGGATCGCCCGATGGTGTCTCCGGACCGCCGTCGAGTACGCGAAGGTCCGGGAGCAGTTCGGCCGCCCCATCGGGTCGTTCCAGGCGATCAAGCATCTGTGCGCGGAAATGCTGTGCCGGGCCGAAGCCACCGACGCGCTCGCGTGGGACGCGGCGATGGCCGCCGAAGACCCCGCACAGCACGCTTTCGCGGCGGCGACTGCCGCGGCCTACGCACTCGACGCGGCCGTGACCAACGCGAAGGACTGCATCCAGATCCTCGGCGGCATCGGATTCACCTGGGAGCACGACGCGCACTTCTACCTACGCCGCGCCGTCGCCCTGCGGCAGTGGCTCGGCGGTTCGGCCCGCTGGCGCCGTCGCGCCGCCGAACTCGCACTGCGCGGCGACCGCCGGACACTGAGCGTCGACGTCGGCGAAGACGCCGGACTTCGTGACCTGGTAAGCGAAATCGCCGCGTTGCCCGAGCCGGAGCGACGGGTCGCGCTGGCCGATTCGGGACTGCTGGCCCCGCACTGGCCCGCGCCGTACGGAAGGGGCGCCACGGCCGCCGAGCAGCTGCGGATCGACGCCGCGCTCGACGGCGCGGGTGTCCGCCGCCCGGATCTGGTCATCGGCGGCTGGGCCGTGCCGACGTTGCTGGAACACGGCTCCCCGGCGCAGCGCGAACGTTTCGCCGCACCGACATTGCGCGGCGAGATCATCTGGTGCCAGTTGTTCAGCGAGCCGGGGGCGGGTTCGGATCTCGCGTCGCTGCGCACGACCGCCCGGCGCGTCGACGGCGGATGGCTGCTCAACGGCCAGAAGGTGTGGACCTCGCTCGCGCGCGAAGCCGACTGGGCGATCTGCCTGGCGCGCACCGATCCCGACGCGCCGAAACACAAGGGGATCACCTACTTCCTGGTCGACATGACCGCCGGCGGGATCAGTACGCGGCCCCTGCGCGAGATCACCGGCGACGCCGTCTTCAACGAGGTGTTCCTCGACGACGTGTTCGTCCCGGACGAGATGGTGGTCGGGGAGGTCGACGGCGGTTGGCGGCTCGCGCGGACGACGCTGGCGAACGAGCGGGTCGCCCTCGGGAGCGGCTCGGCGGTGGGGGAGGGCGTCGAGAACCTGCTCGCCACCCTGGGAGACGGCGCCGACCTGGAGGAACTCGGTGCGCTGATCGCCGACGGGAGCGCGTGTTCGGTGCTGGACCTGCGGGCGACGCTGCGGCGGCTCGACGGGCAAGACCCCGGCGCCGAGTCGAGTGTGCGCAAGCTGCTGGGGGTGCGGCATCGGCAGGCGGTGGCGGAGTTCGCGCTGAAGTCGCTCGGTGAGCGCGCCCTCGTGGACGGCGACCCGGCGCAGCACGAGTTCCTGCTGACCCGGTGCCTCAGCATCGCGGGCGGGACGACCCAGGTGCTGCTGTCGCTGACGGCCGAGCGGTTGCTGGGGCTGCCTCGGTCCTGAAAGTCCCTGTCACGGCCTTTTCGTGTGCCATGAAAGGTCCCTTCCTCGCAAAATCCGCCGGGAAAGGACCTGTCACGGCACCGCCGCCCGAACGATGTCGGTCCCGTGCTCTAGCGTGCGAGGCGTGGAGTTCGGCACAGGAACCCAAGCCACCTTCGTCCCGTCGGATCCCCCGCGGGACGGCGTGCTGGCGCTCTGGGGAGACGGCGTAGCGGGTGACACCGCGATCGAACTCGTGCTTCCGGCGGGCAAGGTCTTCCGGCGCACGAAGGTCGACGCGGCACTCGTCCCGTTGTCACGCGCGATTCCGCGGCTGCTCACCGCGGAGGGCGAGCTGAGCCCGGCCATCGCCGCGTGGTCGGCCGTCGCCGAGGCCGGGGTGAACCTCATCGCCCGCGGCAGGTTGCTGCCCGCGGCCTCACCCGGCGGGGTGGATTCGTGGCGGGTCGGCCCGCTCGACGTCGCCGACGAGGAGCTGCTGCGCGGGCTCGCCGCCGCGCTGCCGCCCGAGGCGCACGCGCTGCCGCTGTCCGGGCTGAAACGGATCCGGCTGCATTCGCCGGAGTCGTTGATCCGCGCGCTCTGGGACGCGACGGCGGACGTGCTTGTCCGCACGCCGGCCGCGAGTGTCGCGGCGGGCGGTCCGGCGTTCGCCGCCGCCCAGCCGACGCTGGTCGGGCCGGACGGTGCCGCATGGCTCGCGGAACTGAGCGCCCGGCAGGCCCAGGGCGCGCATCTCGTCCTGCGCATGGAGGTGCACGAACCCGAAAATCCCGAAGACGAGCCCACGTTCGAGGCCGTCCTCGCCGTGCGGAGCGCCGCCGACCCGAGCCTGATCGTCGAGGCGGCCACGTTGTGGGACGCGCCGGAGGCGGTGCTGGAACGCATGGGTGAGCAGGTCGAGACGCAGTTGCTGCTCGGCCTGCGCCGGGGCGCCAGGGCGTGGGCGCCGCTGGGCCGCATGCTCCAGTCCGCCGCGCCGACCGGGCTGGCGCTGGACTACGACGAGGTCGTCGACCTGCTGACCCACGGGGACGCGGCGCTGGGCGGTGCCGGCATCGAGGTGCAGTGGCCGAAGGACCTCTTCGCGGGTGAGCTCAAGGCGAAGGCGAGCGCGACGCAGGCCCCGGGCAGCGTCACCGGGCCCGAGTTCACGCTCAAGAGCCTGCTGCGGTTCCACTGGCGGATGAGTCTCGGCGACGAGGACCTCACCGACGCCGAGGTCACCGCGCTCGCGGAGGCGAAGCGGCCACTGGTGCGGCTGCGGGGCAAATGGGTCAAGGTCGACGCGCGGCTGATCGCCAAGGTGCGCGCCCACCGGACGAAGAAGCTGTCCGGGGCCGAGGCGCTGGCCGCGGCGCTCACCGGCGAACTGGAGCTGGACGGCGAAAAGGTCGAGTTCACCGCGCCGTCGGCGTTGACGGGGCTGCTGCAGCGAATCCGTGACAGCGCCGCGGAGCCGATCGAGCAGCCCGCGGAACTCAAGGCGACACTGCGGCCGTACCAGAAGGCGGGGCTGGCTTGGCTGGCGACGATGACCGGGCTCGGTCTCGGCGCCTGCCTCGCCGACGACATGGGGCTCGGCAAGACGATCCAGCTCATCTCCCTGCACCTGCACCGCCGCCCGCGCGGCGAGGGGCCCACGCTCGTCCTGTGCCCGACGTCGTTGCTGGGCAACTGGGAACGGGAATTCGCCCGGTTCGCGCCGGACATCCCGGTGCGCCGGTTCCACGGTGGCGGTCGGCATCTCGACGAGGTCGCGCCGGACGAGGTCGTGCTCGCCACGTACGGTGTGCTCCGCCGCGATCGCGAGACACTGTCCGAAGTGGACTGGGGGATGATCGCCGCCGACGAGGCGCAGCACGTCAAGAACCCGCTTTCGGTCACCGCCAAGGAACTGCGGAAGATCCCGGCCGCCGCGAAGGTCGCGCTGACCGGGACGCCGATGGAGAACCGGCTCACCGAACTGTGGTCCATCATCGACTGGACGACGCCGGGCCTGCTCGGTTCGCTCGACGGGTTCCGCCGCAAGGTCGCCCGCCCGATCGAGCGGGACCGGGACACCGCGGCGACCGAACGGCTCGCCGCGACCGTGCGGCCGTTCCTGTTGCGCCGCAAGAAAACCGACCCGGATATCGCGCCAGAGCTCCCGCGCAAGACCGAGACCGACCGGTTCGTCCCGCTCACCGCCGAGCAGACGACGCTGTACGAGGCCGTGGTCCGGGAGAACCTCGCGATGATCCGCGAGTTGGACGGGGTGGCCCGGCGCGGGCAGGTGCTCAAACTGCTCACCGAGCTCAAGCAGATCTGCAACCATCCGGCGCAGTACCTCAAGGAACCCGGGGTGCTGCACGGCCGGTCCGGCAAACTCGCCGCGTTCGAGGAACTGCTCGACGTCATCCTCGACGAGGGCGACAGCGTGCTCGTGTTCAGCCAGTACGTCCAGCTGTGCCGCCTGCTGGAGAAACGCCTGGCCGAACGCGGGCTGCCGACGATGCTGCTGTCCGGGTCGAGCACGCCCAGGGTCCGGGAGGAGATGGTCGCCCGGTTCCAGGCCGGCGAGGTCCCGGTGTTCCTGCTTTCGCTCAAGGCGGGCGGGGTCGGGCTCAACCTGACCAAGGCCACCCACGTGATCCACTACGACCGCTGGTGGAACCCGGCGGTCGAGGATCAGGCCACCGACCGCGCGTACCGGATCGGGCAGGACCGGCCGGTCCAGGTGCACCGGCTGATCGCCGAAGGCACGCTCGAGGAGCGCATCGCCAAGGTCCTGGAGACCAAACGCGGGCTCGCCGACGCCGTCATCGGCGCGGGCGAGGACTGGATCACCGAGCTGTCCGACGACGAACTGGCCGACCTGGTCCGGCTCGGGGAGACGTGATGCCCGGCGTGACAGGGCGGAAACGGCGCACCTTCGGCAACACGTGGTGGGGCAAGGCGTGGGTCGAGGCGCTGGAGGAGCGCGCCAAACTCGACCCGAACCGCCTGCCGCGCGGCCGGACGTACGCGCGCAAAGGCACCGTCAGCAAGCTCGCGGTCGGCGCGGGCGAGGTGACGGCCTGGGTGCAGGGCAGCCGGGCGGTGCCGTACCGGGTGACCATCCACATGCGGGCGTTCACCGAGCCGCAGTGGGAGAGCCTGCTCGGCATGGTCGGCTCACGGCTCGGGCATGTCGCCGCCCTCCTCGACGGCGAATTGCCCGGCGAGCTGGCCGAGGACGCGCGGACCGCCGGCGCGGACCTGCTGCCGGGTCCCGGTGATCTGCGCCCGAAGTGCTCCTGCCCGGACAGCGCGAACCCGTGCAAGCACGTCGCCGCGGTGTACTACCTGGTCGCGGACGAGGTCGACGCCGATCCGTTCGTGCTGTTCCTGTTGCGCGGCAGGCCGAGGGAGGCCGTGCTCGCGGAACTGCGGTCCCGCCGCGCGCCCGCGAGCGCGCCGGGCAAGCGGATGCGCGCCCCCGCCGCGCCCGGCGTGGACCCGAAACGCGCGTACACCCGGCGGATCGCCGCGCTGCCGCCGCGACCGGCCGTTCCGGGCACGGTCGGGCCGCCCGCGGTCCTCGACGTCGATCCGCCGCATCGCACCGGCTGGAGCGGGGAGATGTTCGTCGAACTGGCCGCGGACGCCGCCGCGAGGGCGTGGGAGCTGCTGGTCATGGGGCCCGAACGCGAGGTGGAGCTGTCGTTCGAGGAAGACCTCGCGCGCCGTGCGGCGGCGAGCGATCCGCACGTGGTCGCCGAACTCGCCGAAGCGGCCGAGGTGGCGGTGCGGGATCTGGCCCTGTGGGCGCAGGCCTGGCGTGAGGCGGGCCGGGGCGGGATGGCGGTGGTCCGGGAAGCGTGGCGGCCGGGGCAGGCGCCGCTCGCCCAGGCCAAGGCGGACCTGGCCGAGTCGGGGCTGCCGGGAGAAGCCAAGACCTGGCGGAACCGGATCACCCAAGGCGATCTGCAACTGCGCTACGGCCGCGACGAACGGTGGTACCGGTTCGTCCGCGACGGCGAAGGCTGGCGGGTCGACGGCCCGTCCTCCGCCCGGCCGACCGACGTGATCTACCCACCCTGACCTCCCGTCTCGTGAGTGGCGAGGACGGGTGGAAACCGGCACGCCACAACAGACCCAAATGGGAGCATACCGGGGGTTT
>NZ_JBHXIB010000007.1:92780-168415 GCF_042723975.1 Amycolatopsis sp. NPDC058340
CGACCCCCCCGTTCTTGTGTGGGGCTCGCTGGTACAACCCCCCCCCCGCCACTCACGACCATCTGGGACCGATCCGGCGGTTTCGCGTGACTGTCCGGACGACACGCGTGTCCAGACGGACGACACGCGTGATCCGATGGACGACATGCGTGACGGGATGAACGGCATGCGCACTGCAGGGTCCCGTCGCGAGTCGTCCGCCGGATCACGCGTGCCGTCCGCTCCGTCACGCGTGCCGTCCACCTGGTCACGTGAGACCGCCGGTCTCGTGAGTGTTCAGGACGGTTCTAACCGTCCTGAACACTCACGAGGAACCGGAGCGGCGCCGCCAGGTGCGATAGCTCCACTCCAGGAACCGTTCCACCCCGCGCACCACATGGGCGCTGCGGATCGAGGGGAAGACGTCGAAAGCGTGCTGCGCGCCGGAGATCTCCGCGTACGCGACCGCATGCTGGGACTTGTCCCGCAGGCGCCGCACGAATTCGCGTGCCTCGCCCACCGGCACCAGCGAGTCGTGGACGCCGTGGATGACGAAGAACGGCGGCGTGTCCTCGGTGATGCGGTCGAGCGGGGACGCCGCGATGTAGTCGTCGAGGAAGTTCACCGGATCCCGGTCCGCCTCGAAGACATGGCGGGCGATCAGCGTCTTCAGCCGGGTCTGGCTGGAGCGCCGTCCGCTGGTCGCGGCGAAGTCGTACACGCCGTAGTGCGGGGCGCACGCCTGGATGCTCGTGTCGGCTTCGGTGAAGCCGGGCTGCAGCGCCGGGTCGTTGGCGGTCAAGGCCAGCAGCGCGGCGAGATGCCCGCCCGCGGATCCGCCGGTGACGGCGACGAAGGACGGGTCGCCGCCGTAGCTCTCGGCGTTGTCCCGGATCCAGGCCAGCGCGCGTTTCGCGGCGACGATATGCGCGGGCCAGCGCGCGGCGGGGGAGAGCGGGTAGTTGATCGCGACGCAGATCCAGCCGCGTTTGGCCATATGCAGCATCAGCGGCAGACCCTGCTGGTCCTTGTTGCCGATCACCCAGGCGCCACCGTGCACCTGGAGCAGGATCGGCGCGCCGGTGACCGGTTCTCGCGGGGCGTACACATCGAGCAGGAACCGTTTCCCGCCGGGCGCGTAGGCGATGTTCCGGGTCCGCCGGACCTCGGGGTCGCGCATGCGGAACGGCATGGCCAGCTGGCCCCACGGCGTCGCGAGGTCGGTCGGGCTCGGCGGGTGTTCGAGTTCGTCGGCGTACGCCTCGCCGATGCCCTCGGTCAGCGCGGTCTCGATCTCGTCGCGGGCCCGCTGGGACTGCGCGATCAGCGTGCCGAGCCCGGCCGCCGACGCCGCCGCGAGGGCGAGCCCCGCCTTGCTCGACCCGCCGCGGTGCCGGGCGACATGCGCCGCCGCGTCGGCCGCGGTGAGCGCGAGAAGATGCGGGGCGAGCTCCCCGGTGAGCCAGCCCGCGAAGAACGCCGGGACCGCCGTCCGGGCACCTCTCGGCGGCTTCAGCGCGTTCGCGGTGAGCGCGAGCTGGAGTGCCTGGCGGACGACGAAACTCGGCTGCATGGCCACCGATCCTACCGCCGGGTGACCGCCTAGAACGGGTTGCAAAGTTCACTTAAGGTGATTCTTATGCAGAGATTGAGTGGTCTGGACGCGAGTTTTCTGTACCTGGAGACACCCGCCCAGGTACTGCACGTGTGCGGGCTGCTCACCTTGGACGGTTCGACCATGCCCGGCGGCTACGATTTCGAGCGTTTCAAGGAGAAACTGGCCGAACGGGTCGAGCTGATCCCGGCGTTCCGGCGCAAGCTGCACAATCCACTCTGGAATCTGGCGCATCCGGTCTGGGTGGAGGACGAGGACTTCGACCTCGAGGCCCACGTGCACCGCATCGGCGTACCCGCGCCCGGTGACCGGCGGGAACTGGCCGGGCTCTGCGCCCATATCGCGGGACAGCGGCTGGACCGGGCGCAGCCGCTGTGGCAGTTGTACGTCATCGAAGGCCTGGCCGACGGCGGGATCGCGGTCCTGCTGAAGATGCACCACGCCAGCGTCGACGGGGTCGGCGGCGCCAGCCTGATCGCCTCCCTCGCCGGGCTCGAACCGGACGCCCCGCCGCCGGAGATCGCGCAGGACGAACGCCGCAACGCGGACGTTCCCGGCAGGCGCGCGCTGTTCGGCGCCGGGCTGACGTCGTTCGCGAAACGCCCGGTCGAGGTGGTGAAGCTACTCCCCGGCCTGGTCGAACTCGTGCCGAGATGGCTGGGCAAAGCGTTGCAGGGCAAGGGAATGCCGGTCCCGTTCACGGCGCCGCGGACGTCGTTCAACGGAACGATCACCGCGCACCGCAGCGTCGCCTACGCGTCTCTCGACCTCGACGACGTCAAACGGGTCAAGAACGCCTTCGGGGTGACCGTCAACGACGTCGTCCTCGCCGTGGTGGCCGGCGCGCTGCGCCAGTTCCTGCGGGATCGGGGCGAGCTGCCGGAAGATCCGCTGGTGGCGACCGTTCCGGTGTCGGTGCACGGACGCACCGAGCGCGAGCACGGGACCAACAAGGTCTCGGCCTTCTTCGCGTCCCTGCCCACCCATCTGGAGGATCCCGCCGCGCGCGTGTTCATGCTCGCGGAGTCGAACCGGCTGTCCAAAGACCATCATCACGACATCGACGCGGACATGCTCCAGGACTGGGCGCAGTTCTCCGCGGCGACCATGTTCGGGCTCGCGGTCCGCGCGTATTCCGCGCTGCGCCTGGCGGAACGGCATCCGGTGGTGCACAACCTGGTGGTCTCCAATGTGCCCGGGCCGCCGATGCCGCTGTTCCTGCTGGGCTGCCGGATCACCGGGCTGTACCCGCTCGGCCCGGTGTTCCACGGCGCCGGGCTCAACATCACCGTCCTGTCGAACGCAGGCCGGGTCGACGTCGGCCTGCTCGGCGCCCGTGAACTCACCGGGGAGCTGTGGCCGCTCGCCGACCACTTCGCCGACGCGCTCGCGGAACTGCTCAAGGCCACCTCCTAGATCCTCCCCCTTGCCGTCGCGGCTCCTTCCGGATAAGACTAGAACAGGTTTCAATATTGTGCCCGTTCGCCCCGGTGAGGAGCCAGTGTGGACTTCCAGTTCGACGAGACGCAGACCGAGGTCACCGCGCTGGCCGCGCGCGTGCTCGGCAAGGAGCGTGAGCCCGAGGACACGTGGCGCGCGCTGGCCGACGCCGGTCTGCTCGCGCTGGCGCTGCCCGCCGAACTCGGCGGCGACGGTCTCGGTGTCGCCGAAGTCGCCTTGGTGCTGACCGAACTCGGCCGCGTCGCCTCGACGGCGCCCGCGCTGGCGTCGCTGGCCTTCGGTGTGCTGCCGGTCACCGCGCTCGGCGGGCCGGATCAGCGTTCGGCGCTGCTCCCGCCGGTCGCCGCGGGCGAATCCGTGCTCACCGCCGCGCTGCACGAACCGTCCGCGCCGTTCACCACCCGGCCCGCGGCCGTCGCGGAATCGGCGGGGGACTGGCGGCTGAGCGGGCTCAAGGTCGGCGTGCCGTTCGCGGCGGAGGCGACCCGGATCCTGACGCCGGCCTCGCTGCCCGGCGGCACCGGCGTCTTCCTCGTCGATCCGCGCGCGGACGGCGTGACCCTGACCCCGACAAGAACCTCTTCCGGCACACCGGACTACACGATGACGCTGGACTCGGTGACCGTCACCGAGGCCGATCTCCTCAACGGGCACGGCCCCGGCGAATCGATCGCGACGTTGCACCGGTTCGCGCTCGCGGGCGCCGTGGCGTTCGGCGACGGGCTGCTCGCCGGCGCGCTCGCGCTGACCACGAAACACGTCGGCGAACGGGAACAGTTCGGGCGCCCGCTGGCGGCGTTCCAGGCGGTGGCGCAACAGATCGCGGATGTCTACGTCGCTTCGAGGACGGTCCAGCTTGCCGCCAGGTCGGCGGTCTGGCGGCTCGCGGCGGGGCTCGACGCCGGCGCGGAACTCGACATCGCGGCCTACTGGCTGGCGGAGGAGGCGCCCGCGGCGCTGGCCGTCTGTCATCACCTGCACGGCGGGATCGGCGTGGACGAAACGTATCCGCTGCACCGGTTCTCGTCGGCGGTCAAGGATCTGGGACGAACGCTCGGCGGCGCCTCGCATCGGCTGGCCGGTCTGGGCGAACTGGTGGCGGGGTGAACCGATGCTGATCGAACTGACCGCGGCGCAACACGAGTTGCGCTCCGAACTGCGCAAGTACTTCGCCGGGCTGGTGAGCGCCGACGAACGGCGCGCGATGCTGCGGGAGCGGCACGGGCCGGTGTACCGCGAGATCGTGCGCCGGATGGGCCGGGACGGCTGGTTGGGTGTCGGCTGGCCGGAACGGTACGGCGGACGGGGTTTCGGCGAGATCGAGCAGCATATCTTCGTCGACGAGGCCGCCCGTGCCGACGTCCAGCTGCCGTCGGTGACCTTGCAGACCGTCGGCCCCACGTTGCAGGCGTTCGGCACCGAGGAGCAGAAATCCCTGTTCCTGCCCAAGATCCTCGCGGGCGAGGTGCATTTCGCCATCGGCTACACCGAACCCGAGGCGGGAACGGACCTCGCGGCTTTACGCACCACGGCGGTGCGCGAAGGGGACGAGTACATCGTCAACGGCCAGAAGATCTTCACCACCGGCGGGCACGACGCCGACTACCTCTGGCTGGCCGTGCGCACCGATCCCGGCGCGCCCCGGCACAAAGGGATCTCGATCCTCATCATGGACACCCGCGATCCGGGCTATTCGTGGACGCCGATCATCACCTGCGACGGCGCCCACCACGTGAACGCCACCTACTACTCGGATGTCCGGGTGCCCGCGAACATGCTGGTGGGCAAGGAGAACGAGGGCTGGCGACTGATCACCACCCAGCTGAACCACGAACGCGTCATGCTCGGCCCCGCCGGGCGGATCGGTGGTCTCCACGACCGCGTCCGTGAGTGGGCGGCGTCGCGGAAGACCCCGGACGGCACACCGTTGCTCCAGCTGCCCGACGTCCGCGCCGTCCTCGCCGAAACCCTGGCGACCGCCCGGATCAACGAACTGCTGAACTGGCAGGTCGCGGCGTCGTCGGCGACCGGGCCGGTGGCGGTCGCCGACGCGTCGGCGACCAAGATCGTCGGCTCCGAGCGTATCCAGCGGCTGACCAGGAAACTGGAGGAGATCGTGGCGCGACACGGCGATCAGGCCGACGCCGAAACCGCGGAACTGGCGCGGTGGCTGGACGTGGTGGCCAAACGCAATCTGGTGCTGACCTTCGGCGGCGGCGTCAGCGAGATCCAGCGCGAGCTGATCGCCACCGCCGGGCTCGGCTTGCCGAGGGTGCCGCGATGAGCATCCAGGAAGCGGCCGAACGTATCGCCGCGCGCGGGGAATCCGCGCCGAGGTCCGCGCGTGACGCGGTCAACCAGGCGATGGTGAACAACTGGGTCGAAGCCATCGGAGACCGCAATCCGGTGTACGTCGACGAGGATTTCGCCGCCGCGAGTGTCCACAAGGGACTCGTCGCCCCGCCCGCGATGGCGCAGGTGTGGACGATGGGCGGGCTGCATTGGACGCGGGCGTCGGACGATCCGCTCGGCGCGATGATGGAGGTGCTCGACGAGGCCGGGTTCACCTCGGTCGTCGCGACGAACTCCGAGCAGAACTACTTCCGGTATCTGCGGCACGGCGAACGCGTCGCCGCGACCGCGAAACTCGAAAGCGTCGTCGGACCCAAACGCACCGCGCTCGGCGAAGGCTGGTTCGTGACGACGAAGACCACCTGGTACGTCGGCGACGAGGCCGTCGCGGACATGGTGTTCCGGGTGCTGAAGTTCCGTCCGCCGGGCGCCGAACCCGCCAAGGCGGCCGCGCCCGTGCTGCGGCCGGTGATCAGCAAGGACACCGAGTTCTTCTGGTCGGGCCTGCGGGACGGGGAACTGCGGATCCAGCGGTGGGGCGAGACCCTGCGGCATCCGCCCGGACCCATGCCACCGGACGGTGACTTCGACGCCAAGCCGGACTACGTCGTCGCCTCCGGACGTGGAACGGTCTACAGCTATGTGGTGCACCACCATCCGAAGGTCCCCGGCAAGGACCTGCCGTTCGTGGTCGCGCTCGTCGAACTGGAGGAGGGTGTCCGGGTGATGGGCGAGCTGCTCGACGCCGATCCCGGGTCCGTCCACATCGGACTCCCGGTGGAGGTCGCGTTCGTGAAGATCGACGACGAACTGACGTTACCCGCTTGGAGGGTCGCGCGATGAAGGATTGTTCGGTCGGCACCGAGCTGCCGCCGCTGACGATCGAGGCCACCCCGACCTTCGTGGTGAGCACCGCGCTGGCGACCCGGGATTTCCAGGACGTCCACCACGATCGCGACGCCGCCGTCCAGCGCGGTTCGAAGGACATCTTCCTCAACATCCTCACCGACACCGGACTGGTCCAACGGTTCGTGACCGACTGGGCCGGCCCGGAGGCGTTCGTGAGGTCGATCAAGATCCGGCTCGGCGTGCCCTGTTACGCCTACGACACGCTGACCTTCACCGGCCGGGTCACGGAACGGGACGGTGACGACGTCGTGATCGCAGTGTCCGGTGTGGACAGTCTCGGAGAGCATGTGGTTGGCACCGTGGCGATCACGTTGGGAGGCGAGTGATGACCCTCTCCGGACGGGCGGCCATCGCCGGGATCGGCGCGACGGAGTTCTCGAAGGATTCCGGGCGCAGTGAGCTGCGGCTGGCGGCGGAAGCGGTGTCGAGCGCGCTGAAGGACGCCGGGCTCACTCCGTCCGATGTGGACGGTCTGGTGTCGTTCACCATGGACGGCAACAGTGAGATCGCCGTCGCACGGGAGCTCGGCATCCCCGAACTCAAGTTCTTCAGCCGGATCCACTACGGCGGCGGGGCCGCGGCCGCGACCGTGCAACAGGCCGCGATGGCCGTCGCGACCGGGGTCGCCGACGTCGTCGTCGCGTACCGGGCGTTCAACGAACGGTCCGGCATGCGGTTCGGTCAGGTGTCCTCGGCCGCGGCGGGGCAGGTGAACTCGTCCGGCGTCGACAACGCGTTCCATTACCCGATGGGCATCGCGACCCCGGCCGCGACCGTCGCCATGCTCGCCCGGCGCTACATGCACGAGTACGGCGCGACCAGCGAGGACTTCGGCCGGGTGGCCGTCGTCGACCGCGCCCGCGCGGCGACCAACCCCAAGGCGTGGTTCTACGGCAAGCCGATCACGCTCGAAGAGCATCAGGCCTCCCGCTGGGTGGCCGAACCGTTGCATCTGCTGGACTGCTGCCAGGAGAGCGACGGCGGGGTCGCCCTGGTGATCGTCGGCGCCGAGCGGGCACGAGATCTGCCGCACCGGCCCGCCGTGATCGCGGCGGCCGCGCAGGGGAGCGGGCCGGACCAGTACGTGATGACCAGCTACTACCGAGACGATCTCCCGGCACTGCCCGAGATGGGGGTGGTGGGACGGCAGCTGTGGGAGCAGTCCGGGCTGGGCCCCGGCGACATGGACCTCGCCGTGCTGTACGACCACTTCACCCCTTATGTCCTGATGCAGCTGGAAGAACTCGGCTTCTGCGGGAAAGGGGAGGCCAAGGACTTCATCGGCGGCGGCACCCTGGAGCTCGACGGGAAGCTCCCGCTCAATCCGCACGGCGGGCAGCTGGGGGAGGCCTACATCCACGGGATGAACGGGATCGCCGAAGGTGTCCGGCAGCTCCGGGGCGACGCCGTCAACCAGGTCGACGGGGCGTCGCGGGTGCTGGTGACCGCCGGCACCGGCGTACCCACGAGCGGATTGGTCCTGACCGCGGGCTGACATCACCTCAATGCCCGATGGTGTACTAGAGCGGTACCTGCCACGGTGAAGGGGTTGCCGGCCGGGAGGTGCCATGTCTGGACCAATCGTCGTCGCGTGGACCCTGACCGCGGTGTTCGCCGCGCTCGTCCTGCCCTGCGTGCTGAGACTCGTCCGCTTGGACTACGGCAGGCAGGGCGCGGCGGTCCGCAACGGCGACCTGGCCGAACTGCTGCTCGTCGTCGCCATGGTCGCGATGCTGTCCCCGGTGGGTGGCCCGATCCCCGCGGCGGGCTGGCAGGCGGTGCTGGCGCTGACCGCCGGCTGGTTCGCCGTCTCGTGGTGGAAGGGGCGCCGGTCGGGGCACGCTTCGTGCGGGCATCACGCCGTCTCCGCCGCCGCGATGCTGTTCATGGTGACGTTCATGCCGCACAGTGACGTCACCCACGGCCCGTGGCTGGTGATGTCCGGCCCCGGCGGCACTTCGGCGTTGTGGCTTTCGCTGATCTTCGGCGCCGTGGCCGCGTATTTCGCGGCGGACGCCGTGCGCGCCGGGGTGCTGGCGGCGCGGGGCGCGTCGGCCTCCGGTCAGACGTCGCGGCGGGTGTGCCGGGTGATCATGGGGCTCGGCATGGGCTACATGCTGCTGGGCGCGGCGGTGTAGCGTCCTTCGGCTCAGGCGAGCGGCACGCGCCGCACGACACCGGCCTCGGCGGCGCCCGCGTCGGGAAGACCGTCGGCCGGGTTCTCCGCGGCCCACTTGCGGGCGTCGGCGATGTCCTTGTTGAGCGCGACGATCAGCGCCTCCGACGATGGGTACGCCTCCTGCTCGCGCAGGTGGTGGCCCAGCCAGACGGTCAGCACCTCGCCGTAGAGGTCGCCGCTGAAGTCCAGCAGGTGCGCCTCGACGAGCCGGTAGCCGTCCGCGCCGTAGTAGGTCGGACGCCTGCCGACCGAGACCGCGGCCGCGATCCGGGTGCCGTCGGCGCGTTCGGCCCAGCCCGCCCACACTCCGTCGCCGACCTGGCCGTCTTGGTCGCGCAGCGCGATGTTGGCGGTCGGGAAACCCAGTTCCCTGCCCCGCTGATCGCCCTTCTCCACCTGGCCACGGACCACGAAGTACTCCGTCGTCATGCCGCTCCCGTCGCTGCCGTCACGAGAGCCATGAATACCATGCCTCGCGGCCGGGGTCGACCGCCGTTCACGTCGCGAGAGTGTCCACTGTGTACTGAATCACCGGATCACGTCGTGACGAGCCGGTAGCCAAGGTCGAGTTCCGTCCGGCCGAGCAGGCCGACGTGGTGCCGGTGCCAGTGCCCGTCCGCGAGATCGGCGCGCAGCCGCTCGACCGCCGCCGCGACGACGTTCTGGTCCAGCAGGGCCACCCCGGACATCCCCGCGCGCACGCGCTCGGACAGATAGGCCTCCGGCCTGCGCCAATACGCGCCGAGGAATCCGTCGACACAGTCCGACGGCACCGGCAGCGGGGCCACCGCGGGTGCCTGGCCCGCCGCGGTCAGTTCTTCGACGACCCGGTCGAGGCAGGCCAGCCTGCTCTCGTGCTCGGCGATCTCCGGCAGGTAGTCGCGCACCAGCCAGAACCGCGCGAACACCGCCTGGTCCCAGGTCACGATCACCTGGCGGCGGGAGACGCGCCGCAACTCGGCCAGCCCGGCGGTCACGTCCGTCCAGTGGTGCACGGTGAGCACCGCCAGCGCGACGTCGAAGGCGCCGTCGGCGAAGGGCAGCCCTTCCGCGCACGCCTGGACGGCGGGGGCGGCGGTGGACGGTCGCTGCGCGATCATCCGCCGCGACGGCTCGACGGCCACCACGTCGCGGTCTTCCGGCTCGTACGATCCGGCTCCGGCCCCGACGTTGACCACCGAGCGCGCGTCACCGAGGGCCGCGCTGATGGCGGCGGCGACGCGGGGATCCGGCCGTCTCGATCGCGCGTAGTCCCGGCCGAGTTCGGCATACGGGTCCGAGATCAAGGGGCGCACTCGGTCGAGTCTAGCCAGGTCCGCTACCTGCGGGAACGATGATTCAGTCTGTCGTGGTCAAGAAAGTGTCGGAAAGGACCGGTGCCTCGTCCCGGTCCGGTGCCGTGGTGGTGATCAACAGACCGGCGGGCTCGCGCCAGACCCGGGTCCGCAGCGGCTCGCCGGGGAAGACGACGCCGGCGAACTTGGCCGAGAACGACGCGACGCGGGCGGCGTCGCCGTCGAGGAACGCGTCGGTGACCGCCTTCGCGATGACGCCGTACGTGCACAGTCCGTGCAGGATCGGCTTGTCGAACCCGGCCGCCGCGGCGAACCCGGGATCGGCGTGCAGGGGGTTGCGGTCCCCGCAGAGCCGGTAGAGCAGCGCCTGTTGCGGCAGCGTCGGTGTGTCGATGACGGCGTCCGGCTCCCGCGTCGGAAGCTCGACGCGGTCGGACGGGCCGCGTTCGCCGCCGAAACCTCCTTCGCCACGGGCGAAGATACTCGACCGCAGTGTCCACAATGGAGTGCCGTCCGAATCGGTGGCGACCGTCTCGTTCACGATCACGGCCGCCTTGCCCTTGTCGAAGACGTCGACGATCCGCGTGCGCGCCACCGCCTTGCCCGAGACCGGGATGGGCCGGTGCGCGATCACCTCCTGTTTGCCGTGCAACACCTTCCCGAGGTCGACCTCGACGCCGGGGAACGAAACCGCGGGCGGCTCGAACACGCGCAGGTTCGCCGCCACGGTGGCGAACGTCGGCAGCACCTGGAGGCCGTCTTCGTAGGTGTAGCGCAGTTCGCGCGGGCTCATCGGGTCCGCGCCGGCACCCAGCGCCAGGTGGTAGAGCTGCACGTCGGACGCGGTCCAGGCGAAACTCACCTCGCCGAGGTCGGCGCCGATCGCGACCGAAGGATCGATGGGCACGGGGCATCTCCTACTCGTAGGTGACGGTGACCTCGTCGGTCAGCGGCAGGGACTGGCACGCCAGCACGATGCCTTCGGCGATGTCGTCGCCGTCGAGGACCTCGTTGTTCAGCATCTTCACCTCGCCGGAGGTGATCCGGCAGGCGCACGCGCTGCACTGGCCCTCGCGGCACGAGTACGGCGCGTCGAAACCCTTTTCCAGCAACAGGTCCAGTAGTTTCGTCCGGCGTGGCCAGGTGAGCTTCTTCGTCTCGCCGTCGAGGGTGACCTCGACCGACGCCGGGGTCTCGGCCTCTTCGACGGCGACGGGTTCGGCCACCTCGAACGGGTTCCCGCCCAGGGACAGGAACCGTTCCAGGTGGATCCGCTTGCGCGGCAGCCCGAGCTCCTTGAGCACCGTGCGCGCCGCGTCCATGAACGGCCCCGGCCCGCAGATGAACGCCTCGTGCGCGGTGTACGGCGCCACCAGCGCACGCAGATGCGCCTCCGTCGGCAGTCCCTGCAGGCTCTCCAGCCAGTGCACGACGACCAGCCGGTCCTGGTGTCGAGCGGCCAGGTCCGCCAGCTCCCCGGCGAAGATCACCGATCGCTCGTCGCGGTTCGCGTACAGCAGCACCACCTTGCCGGTGCCGTGCTCCAGCGCGGATTTGAGGATCGACATCACCGGCGTGATCCCGCTGCCGCCCGCGAGCAGCAGGAAGTCCTCGTCGAGAGACGCGGGGCTGAACACCCCGGCCGGAGGGAGGACCTGGACCTCTTGCCCCGCTTGGAGGTGGTCGCACAGCCAGTTCGACCCGTAGCCGTCGGCCGTGCGCTTGACGGTGACCTGCACCCGGCCCTCGTGCGGCGCGCTGGAGAGCGAGTAGCAGCGGGCCACCGACCCGGTCCGGTCGCTCGGCACGCGCAGGGTGAGGAACTGCCCTGGGGTGTAAGCGAAAACGGAGGCATGCTCGGCCGGGATCTCGAACACGATCGAGCGCGCGTCGGGCGTCTCGGTGATCACCTCGGCCACGGTCACGGTGACGGGACCGCTCATTCGGGCACCTCCAGCAGGCCGTCCTTCAACGCGGCGTCGATGCTGTCGCTGAGATTGCCGCAGGTGTCGAGCAACGCGGTCTGCGCGCCGGCAGCCTTCTGCTCGGCGAACACCGGGCAGCTCCGGGACGCGTCACTCGTCCATTGGATGCTGGTGTGCTGCATGCTGTTCTTCTTGACCAGTACGCAGGTCCCGCACGAGCGGCAGGTCAGCGGCCGCAGCCCGGCGGTGAGGAATTCGACGGTCTCGGGCTTCACACCCCGGCCTCTTCCGCCTGCTGCCGCGCCAGGTTGTCGGCCACCTCCGCCGCCCAGACCTCGTTGGCGCGGCTGGTGTCCACTTCGAACTCGAACCGCCGCGTCATGTCTTCGGTGACGTCGGCCGCGTCCACGTAGAACTGGTCGTACCAGCGGCGCAGCTGGTACACCGGCCCGTCCTCCTCGCACAGCAACGGGTTGTCGATCCGGGTCTTGTTCCGCCAGATCTCGACGTCCTGCAGGAAGCCGACGCCGATGCTCTTGGCGAACTTCCCGGCGATCTTGTCCGCGTGCTCGTCCGAGACGCCCTCGAACTTCTTCACGCTCACGCCCCACTGCAGCACGAACGAGTTCTCGGTGACCGGGTAGTGGCAGTTGATCAGCACGTTCTCGATCTCGAAACCCTGATACGTGTTGAGCAGCTTGTTGATCATGTACGACGGGCCGAAGTACGAGGCCTCGGACCGCAGCAGGTTCTCCTCGCCGCCGTAGTTGGACGCCATCCCCTTGTCCGGGCGGCCCTTCGTGTTCAGGTACTGCGTGGCGACATGCCCCTCGAACACGTTCTTGAAGTAGGTCGGGAAGGCGTAGTGGATGTAGAAGAAATGCGCCATGTCGACCATGTTGTCGATGATCTCGCGGCAGTTGGAGCCCTCGATGAGCACCGAGTCCCAGGTCCAGTTGCTCCACTCGCCGGTGAAGATGCCCTCGATCCGCGGGATGACGACGTCTTCGGGCGGCGGGTTGCCCTCCGGGTCGTGCCAGACGAACAGCTGCTTGTTCTCCTCCAGCACCTGCCACGACTTCGTGCGCGCCCGCAGTGGAACCCGTTTGGCGTAGGGGATCGACACGCATTTGCCGTTGCCGTTCCAGCGCCAGTCGTGGAACGGGCAGGCGATCTCGTCGCCCTTGACCTCGCCCTGGGTGAGGTCGCCGCCCATGTGGCGGCAGTACCCGTCGAGCACGTTCAGCTTGCCGGACGAATCGGCGAAGACCACCAGTTTCGTCCCGAACGCGGTGATGGCGTGCGGTTTCCCGTCGCGGAACGTCTCGGCGAGGCCGAGGCAGTGCCACCCGCGCGCGAACCGCGAAGGGGGTGCGCCCGCGTCGATCTGCCGTACGGATTCCGTCGTCATCGGCTGCCTCCCGCTTTGGTGTGATCTTGCTGCGCGAGGTGCTCGGCCGCAAGGTAGCCGAACACCATCGCCGGGCCGATCGTCGCGCCGGGGCCCGCGTAGGTGCGGCCCATCACCGCCGCGCTCGTGTTGCCGGCCGCGTAAAGCCCGTCGATGACCGACCCGTCCTCGCGCAGGACGCGCGCGTGCGGGTCGATCCTCAATCCGCCCTTGGTGCCCAGGTCGCCGGGCACGATCTTCACCGCGTAGTACGGCGCGACGTCCAGCGGGCCCAGACTCGGGTTGGGTTTGTTCCGCGGGTCGCCGTAGTAGTGGTCGTACGCGCTGCGCCCGCGGTGGAAGTCCTCGTCCACGCCGCTTTTCGCGAAGCCGTTGAACCGGCGCACGGTGTTCTCCAGCGCTTCGGCCGGGACTTCGATCCGCTCGGCGAGTTTCGCGATGGTGCTCGCTTTGACCGCGATGCCCGCTTTGAACCAGCGGCCGGGCAGCGGCTGGCGCGGCCCGAGGCCGGTGAACATGTACCGGTTGCGGTTGCGCTGGTCGAACACCAGCCAGGTCGGGATGTTCTCGCCGGGTCCGTCCCCGTCCCCGTACATCGCGTGCACGGCCTCGACGTAGGGCGCCGACTCGTTGACGAAGCGCTCGCCTCGCGCGTTGACCATCAGGCAACCCGGCCGCGAGCGCTCGGCGAGCGCGAACCACGGGCCGCCGGTGAGCGGGATGGACGGGCCCCACCAGGCGTCGTCCATCAGGTCGGCGGCCGCGCCGAGTTTGAGTCCGGCGTCGATGGCGTCGCCGGTGTTGGCCTCGGCGCCGACGGTCCATTCCGTGCCGATGGGCGCCCGCTGGTACTTGACCCGCATCTCCTCGTTGCGCTCGAAGCCACCCGCGCCGAGGACGACGCCGAGCCGCGCGCGGATCAGCTTGTCCTCACCCTCGTGGCGGACGACGACGCCGGTCACCCGGTCGCCTTCGCTCTCCAGATCCACCAGGGGAGTGTTCAGCCAGACGGGCACGTCCGCCCGTCGAAGTCCTTCGCGCAGCCCGGCCGCAAGCGCTTGCCCCATGGAAAGAAGCCGCTGACGGCGGATCCGGCCGGCGAGCCAGCGCCCGCCGAGACTCAGTACACGGAGGATGCCGCGCGGATGCCGGGCGAGCAGGCTCAGCCACCGGTAGTCCGCCTGGGTGATCGGAGCGCCCAGCGGGGGAGCGCTGTACGGCGGCTCCAGATTCGCCAGTTCCGGTCCGAGCAGGTTGCCGTCGAGCGCGGCCGGTTCGACCGAGCGTCCGCCGGCGCGCCCACCGGGAGCCTCCGGGTGGTAGTCCGAGTAGCCGCGGACCCAGCGGAAGCGCAACGGCGTCTTGTCGCAGACGAACGACAGGACCTCGGGGCCGCGGTCGAGGAAGGCCGACCGGAGTTCGGCGGGGACCACGTCACCGACGATCGCTTCGAGGTATTCGCGCGCCCGCTCCGGGGGTTCGGAGATCCCGGCCGCCCGCAGCGCGTGGTTGCCGGGGATCCAGACGCCGCCGCCGGAGCGCGCGGTGGAGCCGCCGAAGTGGGCGGCCTTCTCCACGACCAGGACCTCGAGTCCCCGGTGGGCTGCGGACAGTGCGGCGGTCATCCCGGCGGCACCACTGCCGACCACGATCACGTCGTACTCCATACGCCCCTCACCTGAAACACGTTGTAGGAAGCATGTAGCAGCATCCGCGCTGCTCCAGTCACCATAGACGAGAACGTGTTCTAGTTCTAGGGTGGGGCCATGGACTCCCTCGTCGCGGATGTGGTGATCGTGGGTTTCGGTGCGGCCGGCGCCTGTGCGGCGATCGAGGCCGCCGATGCCGGCGCCCGGGTGCTGGTGCTGGACCGCTTCTCCGGCGGTGGCGCGAGCGCGGTCAGTGGTGGTGTCGTCTACGCCGGGGGCGGGACGGCGCAGCAGCGGGACGCGGGCGTCGACGACAGTGTCGACGCGATGTACGACTACCTGCGGCTGGAGGTCGGTGACGTCGTCTCCGAGGAGACCCTGCGGCGTTTCTGCGCGGGCAGTACGGAGATGATCTCCTGGCTGGAAGGCAACGGCGTGCCGTTCGAGGGCAGTCTGTGCCCGTACAAGACGTCGTATCCGAGCGACAAGCACTATCTGTACTACTCGGGCAGCGAGGCGGCGGGCGGTTTCCGCGACGCGGCCAAGCCGGCGCCGCGCGGGCATCGCGTCAAGGGGCCTGGCACTTCCGGGAAACTGCTGATGAAGCGGCTCATGGAGGCCGTCCGGAGCCGCGGGATCCAGGTGCTGCCGCAGACCGCCGCGCGGAACCTGATCATGGCCGCCGACGGGACCGTGACCGGCGTCGTCGTGTCCACTCTGCGGGACGCTCCCGCTCGCGTGCGGGCCGCGCACCGGAGGCTGTCGGCGTATGCCGCCAAACCGGGGATTTACGTGCCCTCGCTGCGGAAGTCGCTGCACCGGCGGGCGGAGCGGATCGAACGCCGCTATGGTCGTGAGCTGCGGATTTCCGCGACGCGCGGGGTCGTTCTCGCGGCGGGCGGGTTCATCGCGAACCGCGAGATGGTGCGCGAGCACGCGCCCGCCTATCGCGGCGGGCTGGCGCTCGGGACCTCCGCGGACGACGGGTCCGGTATCCGGATGGGCGTCGAAGCGGGCGGGGCCACCGCCGAACTCGGGCGGATCTCCGCCTGGCGGTTCATCACCCCGCCATCGGCGTTCCTCGGCGGCCTGCTCGTGGACAAAGCGGGCGGCCGCATCATCGACGAATCCCGGTATGGCGCGGCGGTCGGCGAGCGCATGATCACCGAACACGAAGGGCGGGGCTGGCTGCTGGTCGACGACGCCATCGTCCAGGAGGTCAAACGGGACGCGCGCGGGCAAAGCCAATGGTTCCAAGGACTTCAGGTGCGGTATCTGCTGCGGCAGCGGGTCGTCGCCGGTTCGCTCGACGAGGTCGCGCGCAAGGCGGGTGTCGATCCGGGCGGGCTGGCCGCCAGTGTCGAGGCCGCGCGTTCCGGCGCGGATCCGACCGGGAAACCCGCGGAATTCGCGCGACCGCTGGATCGGGCGCCGTATTCGCTGATCGACGTCTCGATCAAGCCGAACCTGGGCTATCCCTGCCCGATGCTGACGCTGGGCGGCCTGGTCGTGGACGAGGAGACCGGTGCCGTCCGGTCCGGTTCCGGTGTCCCCATTCGTGGTCTGTACGCGGCGGGCCGGACCGCGGTGGGAATCTGTTCTAGGTCCTACGTGAGCGGCCTGTCGCTGGCCGACTGCGTGTTTTCCGGTCGGCGTGCCGGACTGCACAGTGCCCTCGACCGGGGATCGGTCGACAAAAACGAGAACGTGTTCTAGTCTTGGATCCGGTTCACGGAGTATGGCGAGAGAGGGAACGCATATGAGCGAGCACGCCGCGCAGGACGTGATCGCGGGGATCCGGGAGCTGCTGCCGGTCCTGCGGGAACGGGCGCAGGAGGCGGAGGACGCCAGGCGCGTTCCCGAGGAGTCCGTCAAATCCCTGCAGGAGACCGGGTTCTTCAAGATGCTGCAGCCGAAGACGTTCGGTGGCATCGAAGCCGACCCGGTGAGCTTCTACACCGCGGTCAAACTCGTCGCGAGCGCGTGCGGGTCCACCGGCTGGGTCGCCTCCATCCTCGGCGTCCACCCGTGGCACCTCGGCCTGTTCGAGGCGCAGGCGCAGCAGGACGTCTGGGGAGACGACACGGACGTCCGCATCTCGTCGTCGTACGCGCCGATGGGCAAGGCGGACGTCGTCGACGGCGGCTACCGGCTCAGCGGGCGCTGGAGTTTCTCCTCCGGCTGCGACCACGCGACCTGGGTGCTGCTGGGCGGGCCGACGTTCAAGGACGGGAAACCCGTCGACTTCTGCACCTACCTGGTGCCGATCTCCGACTACACGATCGAAGACGTCTGGGACACCGTGGGCCTGCGCGGCACCGGGTCCAACGACATCATCGTGAACGACGTGTTCGTCCCGAGCCACCGCGCGCTCAGCTTCATCGCGACGTCGAAGTGCAAGACACCCGGGCAGGAGATCAACCCCGGACCGCTGTACAAACTCCCCTATGGTTCGGTGCATCCGAGCACGATCACCGCGCCGATCATCGGGATGGCGCAAGGCGCGTACGACGCGCACGTCGAGTACCAGGGCAAGCGGGTCCGCGCGGCGTACGCGGGCGAACAGTCCAAAGAGGACCCGTTCGCGAAGGTGCGGATCGCCGAGGCGGCCAGCGAGATCGACGCGGCCTGGCTCCAGCTGACGCACAACATCGACGAGCTGTACCAGCTGGCGTGCAAGGGGGAGAAGCTCCCGTTCCCCACCCGGCTGCGGGTCCGCCGCGACCAGGTCCGCGGCACGGAACGCGCGATCTTCGCCATCGACCGGCTTTTCGAGAACTCCGGCGGCCGCGCGTTGCAGGCCGGAACCCCGATCCAGCGGTTCTGGCGCGACGCCCACGCCGGCCGGGTGCACGCGGCGAACGACGCCGAACGCGCCTACGTCATGTTCGGAACCGGCGCCTTCGGGCTGCCCGTCGAGAATGCGATGGTCTGATGACCGAAGGAAAGTACGCCACCGTCCGCGCCGGTGAACAAGAGGGCGGACTTAAGCTGCACTACCACGAGGCCGGTGCGGAACATCCGGAGACAGTGATCCTGCTGCACGGTGGCGGGCCCGGGGCGTCGGCGTGGAGCAACTTCGGCCGCAACCTCCCGGTGTTCGGCAAGAACTACCGGACGCTGGCCATCGATCAACCCGGGTTCGGCCGGTCGGACAAACCGACCGAGCATCCGCAGTACTTCCGTCACAGCGCGGATGCCGTGGCCGGGCTGATGGACGAACTCGGTATCGAGCGGGCGCATTTCGTCGGGAACTCGCTCGGCGGCGGGACTTCCGTGCGGCTCGCGCTCAACCATCCGAAGCGGGCCGGACGGCTCGTCCTGATGGGGCCGGGTGGCCTGAGCGTGAACCTGTTCGCGCCCGATCCCACCGAGGGCATCAAGAACCTCGGCCGGTTCAGCGCCCCGCCGGGGCCGAGCCGCGAGAAGCTCGAAGCGTTCCTGCGCGTCATGGTGCACGACCAGTCGCTGATCACCGACGAACTGATCGACGAGCGGTTCGCCGCCGCGAGCGCGCCGGAGTCGCTGGCCGCGATGAAGGCGATGGGCAAGTCGTTCGCCCAGCCCGACACCTACGAAGAGGGCATGCTGTGGCGCGAGGCGCATCGCCTGCGTCAGCGCGTGCTGCTCATCTGGGGCCGGGAAGACCGGGTGAATCCGCTCGACGGCGCGCTGCTCGCGCTCAAGACGATCCCGCGTGCCCAGCTGCACGTGTTCGGCGGCTGCGGGCACTGGGCGCAGCTGGAGAAGTTCGACGAATTCAACCGGCTGGCACTCGACTTCCTGGGAGCCTCCTGATGGGTATCCGCTCGCTCGCCTACCTCCGCATCGAAGCCACGGACATGGCCGCGTGGCGCGAATACGGGCTGAAGGTCCTCGGCATGGTCGAGGGTTCCGGCACGAACCCGGATGCGCTCTACCTGCGGATGGACGATTTCCCGGCGCGGCTGGTGATCTTCCCCGGTGAGCGCGACCGGCTCGCCGTCGCGGGCTGGGAGGTCGCCAACGCCGGAGAACTCGACGAGATCCGGGCGTCACTCGACGCGCACTCGGTGCCGTACAAGGAAGGCACACCGGATCAGCTGGCCGATCGCCGGGTCGATGGTCTTGTGTCCTTTGAGGACCCTTCCGGCAACACGCTCGAAGTGTTCCACGGTGTCGCGCTGCAACATCGGCGCGTGGTGAGCCCGTACGGGCACAAGTTCGTGACCGGTGAACAAGGGCTCGGGCACGTCGTCCTGTCCACTCACGACGATGACGCTTCCTTACGGTTCTATCGCGACGTGCTCGGGTTCCGGCTGCGGGACTCGATGAAACTGCCACCGCAGATGGTCG
This sequence comes from Amycolatopsis sp. NPDC058340, assembly GCF_042723975.1. Taxonomy (NCBI): domain Bacteria; kingdom Bacillati; phylum Actinomycetota; class Actinomycetes; order Pseudonocardiales; family Pseudonocardiaceae; genus Amycolatopsis; species Amycolatopsis sp. NPDC058340. The sequence continues at coordinate 111,891 of NZ_JBHXIB010000007.1, forward strand.
GCAGGCCGGCCGACGGCGCTCCGGCGTGGCTACGGTTCTTCGGCTGCAACCCGCGTCACCACAGTCTCGCGTTCCTCCCGATGCCGACACCGAGCGGCATCGTGCACCTCATGGTCGAAGTGGAGAACACCGACGACGTCGGCCTCTGCCTCGACCGGGCCATCCGCCGGAAGGTGCCGATGTCGGCGACCCTCGGGCGGCACGTCAACGATCTGATGCTCTCGTTCTACATGAAGACCCCCGGCGGCTTCGACGTCGAATACGGCTGCGAGGGGCGTCAAGTGGACGACGAGAGCTGGATCGCCCGAGAGAGTACGGCGGTTTCCTTGTGGGGACACGACTTTTCAGTCGGCGCCCGCCCGCCGGGGCAGTCGTGACCCCGGTGACGGACCTCGGCGCGGACATCGATCCGGCACGCTTCCGCACGGTGCTCGGGCATTTCTGCACCGGTGTCGCGGTGGTGACCGGGCACGACGGCACGGCACCGGTGGGTTTCGCGTGCCAGTCGTTCGCGGCGCTTTCGCTCGCGCCGCCGCTGGTGCTTTTCTGCCCTGCCAAGACTTCCCGGACGTGGGCGGTGCTCGCCGAGTCCGGCCGGTTCGCCGTCAACGTGCTCGCCGAGGACCAGCAAGAGGTCAGTGCGGTGTTCGGCGCGCGGGGCGCGGACAAGTTCGCGTCCGTCGACTGGACCCCCGCCCCGTCCGGATCCCCTTTGCTGACCGGGGCTCTGACGTGGATCGACTGCACGCTGGAAGCCGTGCACGAGGCGGGGGACCATTACGTCGTCGTCGGCCGGGTCACCGCGCTCGGGGAACCGTCCGACGATCGTCCGCTGCTGTTCCACCGAGGGCGGTACACGGTGACCGAGCCGGTGACGGACGCGCTCGCCGCGCTCATGCCCTGGCCGCGTCCCGACGATTGGCTCTGATCGGCTCGCCGGCGTCGTGGAGGCTGCGCAACGCGAGCGAGTACGACTTGATGAGCCCGGTCTCGTGATACGGGACGCCGATCTCGTCGCAGTAGCGCTGGACGATGGGCCGGGCGCGGCGCAGGTGCGGCGACGGCATGCTCGGGAACAGATGGTGCTCGATCTGGTAGTTGAGCCCGCCCAGCGCGACGTCGACGACCCGGCCACCGCGGACGTTGCGTGACGTGAGCACCTGCTTGCGGAGGAAGTCGAGCTCGGTGTCACCGGACAGGATCGGCATGCCCTTGTGGTTGGGGGCGAAGATCGATCCCATGTAGACACCCCACAGTGCTTTGTGGACGATGAAGAAGACGAGCGCCTTGCCGGGGGAGAGGACCACGAGCAGCGCGCTGAAGTAGAGCGCGAAATGTGTCAGCAGCAAGGCCGCTTCGAGGCCGCGCCGTCGCAGACCCGGCTTCCACACCGCGCGGATCCCGGAGAAGTGCAGGTTCAGGCCTTCGAGAGTGAGCAACGGGAAGAACAGGAACGCCTGGTAGCGGCCGATGAACCGGGGGAGCCCCTTGCTGGCCCGCGCCTGGTCCTTCGACCACACGAGGATGTCCGGATCGACGTCGGGATCGAGATCCTCGTGGTTCGGGTTCGCGTGGTGGCGGGTGTGTTTGTCCATCCACCAGCCGTAGCTCATGCCGACCCCGAGATTGCCCGCGATCCGGCCGGCGATCTCGCTCGGGCGGCGGGTGCGGAACACCTGGCGGTGCGCGAGATCGTGGGACAGCAACGCGATCTGGCCGAACATCACCGCCTGGAACACGGCGATCCCCAGCTGCCACCAGGAATCCCCGATCGCGAAGAAGGCGATCCAGCCGCCGGCGAAAAGGGTGGCGACCAGGCCGATGCGGAAGACGTAGTAGCCGGGACGGCGGTCGAGGAGGCCCGCTTCGCTGACGCGGCGGGACAGGCGGGCGAAATCGCTGCCTGTGCGGAGGTTTGCGGTCACCGTTGTGAGTCTGGTTCGGAGCGGGGACGGGGTGAATGCGGTGCGCCGGTGGGTTGGTGCGGGGGTTGGCCCTACCCCGGGGCCGTGAAGTGGCATCTGCGGGGCGCGTGGTCGGGTGAGGTTCCCGTCCCGCCCCGTGCCGAGATGAAATGCGCGGCAGGAGTTCGTGGCGTCCAGGATCACCGGTGACGGGTTCGGTGCCCGGTGAAACTCACGGATCGCCCGTTCCCTTCGCTTTCGGCTTTCTTTCTCGCTCGGCGCCGATTCGGTGGTGGTCGAACTGATGTTCGAGTATGATCTTGGTCATGACCCAGTCTCTTGCTTTTAATCCGAAAGCCGCTCACTTCCTCGATGCCGCGTATGACGAGGAGGTGGTGCTCCGTCGTGCGCAGGGTCGGCAGGTGCATTCGATAGCCGGGTTCGCCGCGGTGGGTGGTTCGCGAAGATCGGTGACCGAGGAGGTCGCTCTGGCCTTCTCGGTCTCCCGCAATCAGGCGTACCTGCTGGTCGAAACCTCGTGCGCTTTGGTGGCGCGGTTGCCGAACACGTTGGCGGCGCTGGAGAACGGTGACATCGATCTGTACAAGGCGTCGAAGGTCAGCCAGTTGACGCGTGAGGTGTCCGACGAGGTCGCCGCGCTGGTGGACGCGTTCATGACCAAGCGGCTCGCCGGTCGCGACCCGACGGCGATCCGGAAATCGGTGGATCACGCGGTGCAGAAGTTCGACCCCGACGGCTATCGGGAACGCGCCGAGCAGAAACGGGCGCTGCGGCATGTTTGGCTGGAACACGAAGACGAGACCATGTCGAAGCTGTCGGGCTACCTTCCCGCCGAAGTGGCGAGTTCGGTTTATGCGTCCCTGTCCCGTGCGGCCAAGGCCCGCCGCAAAGCCGACAAGTCCCGCACCTTGGATCAGCACCGTGCGGACATCTTCGCCGAACGGCTCCTCGCCGAAGACGGCCACGGCACACCGCGGGCGCATGTCCATGTCTATGTCGATTTGCTGACCCTGACCGGCGCCCGTGAGGACCCGGCGACGCTCGCCGGTTACGGCCCGATCCCGGGCTGGCTCACTCGGGAGATCGCCGTCGATCCCGGTTCGACCTGGTCCCGTTTGATCACCGACCCCGCCACCGGGCAGGTCCTCGAAGCCGGCCCAGGCACCTACCGGCCCCCTGCCTCACTGGCCCGCCTCATCAAAGCCCGCGACCGCGAATGCACCCACCCCGGCTGCCACCGCCCCGCCGAATTCTCCGAAATCGACCACACCACCACCTGGGCCCGCCACGGCCACACCGACCACCACAACTGCCACGCCGCCTGCAAAATCCACAACATGCTCAAAGAAGAACCCGGCTGGCACACAGAACCCACCGCCAACGGCGGCACCACCATCACCACCCCCACCGGCCGCACCTACACCGCCACCCCCGAACCACTCCACGACCCACGCCCCCAACCGGAGGACGACAACACCCCACCCTTCTAACCGGCCCGGACACCCTTGAAGCCACCCGGAAGCACGCCGGGCGGTGGCACCGGGGCGCCCAACGTCAGTTCGGTGGGGGAGCCGTCCGGGGCGCGACTTGAGCTGCCCTGTTGGAGCCTTGCGGTGGGCAGGCCCTGGCCGCCCCGGCGCGCCCAGGACCTGGTCCGGCGGGGAGCAGATAAGCACCTCTTGACGCCATCCGGCCACCTCGGGCAGCGACATCGGTGTGCGTAGAGCTCCTCCGGTTGGGACCCCGCCGTGCACGCCCGACAGCCGACCGGACGTGCGGCCAGGTCGTGGCACCCGCCGCGCCCAGGGCCCGTCCCGTTGGAAGCCATGCGCTAGCCAGGTCCCGTCACTCGGCGTGCGCAGGACTCGTCCGATTAGGACCCCCTGCGACGAACACACCCCACCAGGCCGCAAACCAGCCCCAAGAACCACGCGTATGAAGACCCCCCTCCCTCCCAGAGCCGAGGAAAGGAGCCCTTCACACACCCACCGAGGCGCCCCGGACCCCTAACCCCGCCCAGCAGCCGCCCGAGCCGCATCGAACGGAGCCCGGTCGAACACGATCCGCAACTCCACGATCTTCCCGTCCCGCACCGTCAGCAACTCGGCCCCGGGCGCGCTCGCCACCGGCAGGGTCGCCGTGTCGTACATCAGCAACGCGGTCGTCTCGTCCCCGAACGCCGAAAGCAGGGTCGACCCGGTGAGGATCTCGGTGAACGGGCCCATGAACCCGCGAAACGCCTCCGCGCCGGAAAGCGGCCCACCGGGCGTGTGGCAGACGATGTCGTCGGCGACGTAGGTCATCGCCTTCTCGAAGTCCTTGCCCGTCCACGCGCGGTGGTAGGAGAGCGCGACATCCAAGGCGGGACTGGTCATGATGGTTCCTTTCGTCGGTCTTCACCCCGTCAGACACCACTCGCGCCCCGAACGGAACGGTGCGCCGCGAAAATGACACGATCGGCTCATGAGCAGCGACGAGCAGGCGTTTCGCGAGCTCGCCGAGACGTATCGGCGCGAGCTCCACCTGCACTGTTACCGGATCCTCGGTTCCCTCACCGACGCCGAGGACGCCGTCCAGGAAACACTCCTGGCCGCATGGCGGGGCCTCGACGGTTTCGAGGGGCGCTCATCGCTGCGCACCTGGCTGTACCGCATCGCCACCAACCGCTGCCTCAACGTCCTGAGGGACGCGGGCCGCCGTCGCCCGCCCGAACCGGTACCGCCGTTCGACCCGCCGGAGCCGAGCCGCCGCGGTGAAGTGACCTGGTTACAGCCATATCCGGACGAACTCCCCGACAGCGAGCCCGGCCCCGAAGCGCGCTACAGCACCAGGGAGGCGATCGAGCTCGCCTTCATCACCGGTCTCCAGCTCCTCCCGCCGAGACAGGCCGCCGCGCTCGTCCTGCGCGACGTCCTGTGCTTTCCCGCCGGTGAGGTCGCGAGCATGCTCGGCACCACCGAGACGGCGGTCAAGGGCATCCTTCAGCGCGCCCGCGCCTCCCTCGACAAGCATCGCGAGCGCGCCGGGCACCGGCCGTCACCTCAAGAACGCGAGCTGACCAGGCGATTCGCCGACGCCTTCACCGCGGGCGACCTCGACGGCGTCCTCGGCCTGCTCACCGACGACGCCTGGCTCGCGATGCCACCCGCACCGCACGAGTACCACGGTCTCGACGCGATCGCCGGTTTCCTCCGCGTCACCATGGCCGTTCCCGTGGAGCGTTTCACCATGACGCCGGCGCGGGCGAACAACCAGCCCGCCTTCCGCTGCCGCCACGGCGAGACACCGGCCGGGCTGATGGTCCTCACCCTCGACGGCGACCGGGTCCGGGGCGTCACCAGATTCCTGGGGCCTCGTGAGTGGTAAAGACGGTTAGAACCGTCCTTACCACTCACGACATCGGTGGCCGCACCCGCCCGAGGTGTTCCCCAGGCGAGCCGAACAACCGCGCCGCACCATGCGCCCGCTTGAAATAGCGATGCGCCGGATGCTCCCAGGTGATCGCGATCCCGCCGTGCAGCTGGATCATCTCGCCCGCCACCGTCGCCAGCGCCTCCGAACAATGCACCTTCGCCACCGCCGCCAGCCTGCTCGACTCCGGAGCCGCGTAGGCCGCCGAACGGGCGGTCTCCACCAGCACATGGAGATCCGCCATCCGATGCTTCAGCGCCTGGAATCCGCCGATCGGCCTGCCGAACTGGTGCCGCTGCTTGCTGTAGTCCACCGTCAGCTCGAACGCCCGAGCCGCGGCCCCGGCCTGTTCGGCGGCCAAGACGGCGCACGCGACGTCCCGTAGCGCGCCGAGGTCGACGGGGCCGATCAGCTTGGCGGGGGCACGGTCGAAACTCACGCGAGCCAGCCGCCGGGTTTCGTCCATCGCCGGAGTCCGCTCTCGCCGCGCATCGGAGACCTCGTACAGCGAGCCGTCGGCCACGACCAGCAGGATCTCGGCCTCGTCGCCGTGGAGGACGTAGTGCGCCTGGCCCTCCACCACGGAGCCGGCGACACGGCAGGCAGGCGTGTCCCAGCGTCCTTCGGCATCGGTCCAGGCCACCGCGCCGACGACACCTTCGGCGAGGCGGGGGAGCAGCCGTTCGCAGGCTTCGTCGTTGCCCGTGGCCAGGACGGCGTGCACGGCGAGCACGGCCGAGCCGAGGAATGGGACGTCGGCGAGGACCCTGCCCAGTTCTTCGGCGACCACCTGCAGTTCCGCCGTCCCGGCGCCGAGCCCGCCGAACCGCTCGGGCACGGCCAGCGCCGCGACGCCGATCTGTTCGCACAGTTCCGGCCAGGGATCCGCTTCCCGGTCCAGCAGTTTCCGGACGCTGTCCCGCAGCGCGTCCTGTTCGGCGGTGAACGTCATGACAGCACCCGCTCCCGGTGGAATCGCGGCGTGCCCCAGGCACCGACCAGCGCGCGGACCCTGGTCAAGCGCAGGCCGAGCGCGTGCTCCGCGGTGTAGCCGATCGCGCCGTGCACCTGCAGCCCCGTCCGGGCGGCGAGATGCGCGGCATCGCCACACGCCACCTTGGCCGCGGAGACGTCGCGCCGGTCCAGGGTGACAGCCGCGCCGAACAGCAGCGGCTCGGCCAGCGTGAGCGCGGTCGCCACGTCGGCGAGCAGATGCTTGATCGCCTGGTAGCCGCCGATCTCGCGGCCGTACTGCTTGCGTTGCGCGGCGTAGGCGACCGACGTGTCGAGCAGCCACCGTCCCGCGCCGAGCAGTTGCGCGGCGGTGGCGAGGCAGCCCAGTTCGAACGCCCGGTCCGCGTCGAGCGCCGTGCCGAGATCGTCGCCGGTCACCGGTGGGAACAACCGGCGCGAACCGTCCACAGAGGACAAAAGTGCGCCGGGGGTGAACGCGCGGAGCCTGCCGTTCTCGACCGACAAACGCGCGTCCGCGACGTCGGAATCCAAGGCGTACGGCACGTGTGGCGCGTAGGCGACCGACGCCAGCGTCTCACCGGAAGCGACCGATGTCAGCAGCTCGTCGTCCAGCAAGGACGGCAGGACGGCCACGGTGTCGGTCCACGGCCCGGGAGCGCAGTGGTAGCCGAGCCGTTCGAAGCCGACGGCCAGATCGACAGGGGTGGCGCCGAGCCCGTCGTACTTCTCGGGGACCGCCAGCGCGGTGACGCCGAGTTCCGCCAGACGCCGCCAGATCTTGAGCCCGGGGCCGGGATCGCCCGCCGCCCAGGCGCGGTTGGCCGAGTCGGTGTCCACACCGGACAGAAGATCGTTCAGGCTGCGGGAGAACTGCTCCTGCTCGCCGGAGAGTGCGAACCTCATCGAGCCCCCTTCGGCAGGCCGAGCAACCGTTCGGCGACGATGGACCGCTGGATCTGGTCGGTCCCGCCGTAGATCGGTCCCGCGAGGGAGAACAGCCAGCCGTCGCTCCAGCGGCCCCGCAGTTCGGCGTCCGGGCCGAGGATGTCGAGCGCGGTCTCGTGGAGTGCGACGTCGAGATGCGACCAGAACAGCTTGTTGACACTGGATTCCGGGCCGAGCTCGGCACCGTCGGAGAGACGGGTGACCGTGCCCAGGGTGTACAGCTGGTAAGCTCTCGCGCCGATCCACGCGTCGGCGACCCGGTCCGCGGTGTGCGCGGGGCGCCCGGCGTCGTGCCAGAGCGAGACCAGCCGATCCGCCGCGGCGAGGAACCGGCCGGGACTGCGCAGGGACAGGCCGCGTTCGTTGTTCGCCGTGGTCATCGCGACCCGCCAGCCCTCGCCCGGCGTGCCGATCACGTCCTCGCCGGGGACGAAGACGTCGTCGAAGAAGATCTCGGCGAATCCCGGTTCGCCGTCCAGCTGGGGAATCGGCCGCACGGTGACACCCTCGGCCCGCAGATCCACCATCAGATAGGTGAGTCCCTTGTTCCGCACCGAATCCGGGTCACTGCGGAACAGGCCGAACGCGCGATCGGCGAACGCCGCCCGCGAACTCCATGTCTTCTGCCCGCTGACCCGCCAGCCGCCTTCGCAGCGGGTCGCGGTGCTCCGCAGAGCGGCGATGTCGCTGCCCGCCTCGGGTTCCGACCACGCCTGCGCCCAGACCTCCTCCGAGCGCGCCATCTTCGGCAGGATTCGGGCTCGCTGCTCTTCCGTGCCATGGGAGAACAGCGTCGGCGCGAGCATGAAGATACCGTTCTGGTTGACCCGCGACGGCGCACCCGCCGCGTAGTACTCCTCCTCGAACAGCACCCACTCCAGCAGGCTCGCGTCCCGCCCGCCGAACTCGCGCGGCCACGAGACGACGGACCACCGGGCGTCGGCCAGCCGGGCCTCCCACTCGCGGTGCTGGGCGAATCCTTCGGCGGTGTCGAACGACTTCAGCGGCTCGGCGGGAACGTTCGCGGCGAGCCAGGTGCGGGCTTCGTCACGGAAGGCGAGCGTGCGCTCGTCCAGGTCGAGGTTCATCATGAACTCGCGTCCCGCATCGAGCGCGCGTCCTGCCCGCCCAGCGAATCGCCGCCGGAGACCTCGGCGTTGTGCGCGTGCGCGAAGTGATGCAGCCCGAACACCGAGTCCATTCCGGACCGGAGGCCCATCAGATCCTCGGCCTGGTTGACGGCCTTCTTGGCGAGCGCGAGCCCCATTCGCGGCATCACCGCGATCTTCTCCGCCAGCGCCATCGTCTCGGTTTCCAGATCGGCGCGGGGGACGACGCGGTTCAGCATGCCCCACTCCTTGGCCTGCTGCGCCGTGAAGCGCTCACCGGTGAACAGCACCTCCTTGGCCGCGCGCGGACCGAGCACCCAGGGATGCGCGAAGTACTCGACGCCGGGGATTCCCATCCGCACCACGGGATCGGCGAAGAACGCGTCGTCGGAGGCGACGATCATGTCACACACCCATGCCAGCATCAGCGCGCCCGCGATGCACGCGCCCTGCACGCTCGCGATGGTCGGCTTCGGGATCTCGCGCCACCGGCGGCACATGCCGAGGTAGACCTCGGACTCGCGGGCGAACCGCTGATCACCAGCCTCGGCACCGACGTGGTCCCACCACAGCACCGCCTTGCGCTCGAACGAGACGTCCACGTCCCGTTCCGGTGTCCCGATGTCGTGCCCGGCGGAGAAATGCTTACCCGCCCCGGCCAGCACGATCACCTTGACCTCGGGATCGTCGACGGCGCGGGTGAACGCGGCGTCGAGCGCGTAGGTCATCGCCGAGTTCTGCGCGTTCCGGTACTCCGGCCGGTTCATCGTGACGACGGCCACCGGCCCGCGCCGCTCGTACTCGACGGTCATCCGTTCTCCTCCCGCAACACGCGTTTCAGTACCTTCCCCGACAAATTCCGCGGAAGCTCCGCCACGAAGTCGACAAATCGAGGAGTCTTGTAGTTGGCCAATTGGCCTTCGCAATGAGCGAGTACGTCCTCTGTGGACAGTGAAGCCCCGGAGGCGAGGCGGATGAAGGCCTTGCCGACCTCGCCGAGCCGCTCGTCCGGAACGCCGACGACGGCCGCTTCGGCGACCCCGGCCAGGCGGCTCAGCACCTGCTCGACCTCGGCCGGGTAGACGTTGAAGCCGCCGCAGACGTACATGTCCTTGATCCGGTCGACGATCTTCAGATACCCGCGTTCGTTCAGCACGCCGACATCGCCGGTGTGCAGCCAGCCGTCGGCGTCGACGGCTTTCGCGGTGGCGTCCGGATCGTCGAGATAGCCGAGCATCACGTTCGGCCCGCGCAGCAGGACTTCGTCGTGCTCGCCGAGTTTCACCTCGAAACCGGCCGTGGCGCGGCCGGAGAAGTTCGCCACCAGTTCGACGTCGTCCTCGGGGCGCGACATCGTGGCCACCACGGCCTCGGTGAGGCCGTACGCGGTGAGCACCGTGTCGATGCCCAGGTCCGTCCGCATCCGCTCGACGAGCGTGACCGGCACGGTGGCGGCACCGGTGACGGCGAGCCGGAGGCTGGACAGGTCGTGGTTCCCGCGTTCGGGTGCCTCCAGCAGCACCTGGTAGATCGTGGGCGCGCCGGGGAGCACGGTGATCCGCTCGGTTTCGATGAGCCGCAGGGTCTCCCGGACGTCGAAGGTGCGCTGGGGCACCAGGGTCGCGCCGCGCAGCACGGCGGCGAGGATCCCCGCCTTGTACCCGAAGCTGTGGAAGAACGGGTTGATCACGAGATAGCGGTCTTCTTCGGTCAAGCCACCGCATTCGGCCCAGGCGTCGGCGACGCTCAGCGCCTGCCGGTGGGTGCTCATCGCGCCTTTGCTGCGGCCGGTGGTCCCGGAGGTGAACAGGATGTCGCTGACGTCGCCGGGTTGTGCGGGGCTGACGAAGTCACTGTCGAAGTCCGAGAGCGCGTCCCATTCCGTAACGCCGTCGACAGGGTCTTCGGCGCCTTCGACAGGGATGCGCAAGACGGTGCCCGGGCGCGAGGAGCCGAGGTCCGCCAGCCGGTCCGTGCCGAGGAACGTGCCGGTGATCGCCAGCGCGGATACCTTCGCGCGCTCGAGGACGTCGACGGTCTCGCGGGCGGTGAAACGGGTGTTGACCGGGATCAGCGTCGCGCCGGCGTACAGCGCGCCGAGCCCGGCGACGACCCAATGCCAGGTGTTGGGGGAACAGATCGCGACCCGTTCGTGGCCCTCGAAGAACCGCGCGGCCCGCCGCACCCGGCGGGCGAGTTCGGCATAGGTGAGCCGGACTTCGCCGTCGACCAGCGCTTCCCGCCCGGCGAAGCGCTCCGCGGCCCTGTCGAGCGCCGCCGGGATGGTTCCTTCAGTCATCGAAGTCTCCCTAGCAAGTGCTTGGTAGGGTAGCCTACGCAGCAGGCTCTGGTTTGGCTAGAGGAGGCAGGCGTGGCTCAGGACGGTTTCCGTGACCGTGTGCGCACCTGGCTGGCGGACAACCTGCCCCCGGAACTGCGCGGTTCGGGCGGTCCGGGGCGGGAGCACGAGGCCTTCGACGAACGCGTGGAGTGGGAGCGGCGGCTCGCGGCGGCGGGCTGGACCTGTGTCGGCTGGCCGGTCGAGCACGGCGGCCAGGGCGCGACGCTCGAACAGCAGGTCGTCTTCCACGAGGAGTACGCGCGAGCGAACGCGCCGGCGAGGGTGAGTCACCTGGCGCAGGAACTCCTCGGCCCCACCCTGATCGCTTTCGGTACGCCGGAACAGCAAGAGCGGTTTCTGCCGCCGATCGTGGCCGTCGAGGAACTGTGGTGCCAGGGCTATTCCGAACCCGGCGCGGGTTCCGATCTCGCCGCCGTGTCGACGACGGCGACCCTCGAAGGCGACGAGTGGGTGCTGAACGGCCAGAAGGTGTGGACGTCTCTGGCGCACGTGGCCGACTGGTGTTTCGTCCTCGCCCGCACCGGGCCCGGCTCGAAACGCCACAAAGGACTGTCCTATTTGCTCGTCCCGATGCGGCAGCCCGGCGTCGAGGTCCGGCCGATCCGGCAGCTCACCGGAACCTCCGAGTTCAACGAAGTCTTCTTCGACGGCGCCCGTACGGCGAAAGACCTCGTCGTCGGCGAACCCGGCGACGGCTGGCGGGTGGCGATGGGCACGCTCGCGTTCGAGCGCGGTGTCGCGACGCTCGGGCAGCAGGTCGGCTTCCGCCGGGAACTCGAAGAACTCACCAAGATCGCGCCGGACGATCCGGTGATCGCCGAACGGATCGACCGCGCCTGGGTCGGCCTGGAGGTCATGCGGGCACACGCGATCCGCACCCTCGGCGACTCGTCGCCCGGCGTGGCGGAAGTGTCCAAACTGGTCTGGGCGAACTGGCATCGTGACCTCGGGGAGCTCGCGATGCTCGTCCGCGGCGCGCGAGGCATGCTCGCGGAAGACGGGCTCGACGCCTGGCAACGCCTCTTCCTCTTCACCCGCGCAGACACGATCTACGGCGGCTCCAACGAAATCCAGCGCAACGTCATCGCCGAGCGGGTGCTCGGCCTGCCAAGGGAGGTACGCCCGTGATCCCGGTGCCGAAGTACCCCGAGGGGGCGAACCTCCTGCGGGACAAGGTGGTCGTGGTGACGGCGGCGGCCGGCACCGGGATCGGTTCCGCGGTGGCGAAACGCGCGCAGGAGGAAGGTGCCCGCGTCGTGATCAGCGACTGGCACGAGCGGCGCCTCGGCGAGAAGGCGGCCGAACTCGGTGACGTCCACGCGATCCCCTGCGACGTCACACAGGAAGACCAGGTGCAAGCGCTCATCGACGGGGCCGCGGCGCACTACGGCCGGATCGACGTGCTCATCAACAATGCCGGGCTCGGCGGCACCAAGTCCATAGTGGACATGACGGACGACGAGTGGGCGCGGGTCATCGACGTGACCCTCAACGGCACGTTCCGTGCGACGCGGGCCGCGGTGAACCGGTTCATCGCCCAAGGCGACGGCGGGGTGATCGTCAACAACGCGTCGGTGATCGGCTGGCGGGCGCAGGCGGGGCAGGCCCATTACGCGGCCGCGAAGGCGGGCGTCATGGCCCTCACCCGGTGTGCGGCCGTCGACGTCGCCGAACACGGCATCCGGGTCAACGCGGTCGCGCCGAGCCTGGCGATGCATCAGTTCCTCGCCAAGGTGACCAGCGAGGAACTGCTCACCGAACTCACCGCGCGCGAGGTCTCGGGGAGGGCGGCGGAACCCTGGGAAGTGGCGAATGTGATGGTGTTCCTCGCCAGTGAGTACTCGTCGTACCTCACCGGCGAGGTCGTGTCCGTGAGTTCCCAGCATGCGTGAGGTAGCGATGAAAGCCAGCCCCGGGTCCCGCCGCGCCGAACTGCTCGCCCTGGCGGCGAAGCTGTTCGCCGAGCGCGGTTACGTCTCCACCACCGTGCGGGACATCGCGGACGCGGCCGGCATCCTTTCCGGCAGTCTCTACCACCATTTCGACTCGAAGGAGTCGATGGCCGACGAGATCCTCACCGGATTCCTCGACGAACTCTTCGGCGCGTACGCCGAGATCGTCGCGGAAGGGAAAGGCCCGAGGGAAACGCTCGAAGCCGTCGTCGTGGCGTCGTTCGAATCCATTCACCGGCGGCCCGCCGAGGTGGCGATCTACCAATCCGAGGCGAAGCACCTGATGCAGTTGCCGCGGTTCGACTACCTCAACGACCGCAACACCGAATTCCGCAAACTGTGGAACGGGATCCTCACCGACGGCATCGCGGCGGGCGTGTTCCGCGAGGATCTCGACGTCGAACTCACCTACCGGTTCATCCGCGACACCGTCTGGGTTGCGGTGCGCTGGTACAACCCCGGCGGCACGCTGAGCGCGGACGACGTCGCGCAGCAGTACCTCGGGATCCTGCTGGACGGCATCGCGACGACGAAAAGGAGGCGGCGTGGCTGAAGCGTATGTTCTCGACGCGGTCCGGACCCCGGTCGGCAAACGCGGGGGAGCCCTCAGCGGTGTCCATTCCGCGGACCTCGGCGCCCACGTGATCCAAGCCGTGGTCGAGCGGACGGGGGTCGACGCCGATCTGGTGGACGACGTCATCCTCGGCTGCTGCGACACACTCGGGCCGCAGTCGGGGAACATCGCGCGCACGGCGTGGCTCGCCGCGGGGTTCGGGCACCACGTGCCGGGCGTGACGATCGACCGGCAGTGCGGTTCGAGCCAGCAGGCCGTGCACTTCGCCGCGCAGGCGGTGCTGTCCGGGACGATGGACCTCGTCCTCGCCGGCGGCGTGCAGAACATGAGTGCCATCCCGATCAGCGCGGCGATGCTCGCCGGGCGCGAGTACGGCTTCGACGATCCGTTCTCCGGCTCGAAAGGCTGGCAGGAGCGGTACGGGAGTGTCGAGGTCTCGCAGTTCCGCAGTGCCGACATGATCGCCGAACACTGGGACCTGACCCGGGAGGCGATGGAGGAATTCGCGTTCCGCAGCCATCAGCGCGCGATCGCGGCCATCGACGAAGGCCGCTTCGCCGCCGAGATCACGCCGTTCGCCGGTGCCGCCCTGGACGAGGGGCCCAGGCGCGACACCAGCATGGAACGGATGGCCGGGCTCAAGCCGCTGAGCGAGGGTTCGCGGATCACCGCCGCCGTGGCCAGCCAGATCTCGGACGGCGCCAGCGCGGCACTCATCGCGTCGGAGAAGTTCGTCGAGGAACACGGTCTCACCCCGCGCGCCAGGATCCATCACCTTTCCGTGCGGGCGGCCGATCCGGTGTGGATGCTGACCGGGCCCATCCCGGCGACCGCGCACGCGCTGCGTAAGACCGGGCTTGGCATCGACGACATCGACCTGTTCGAGGTCAACGAAGCGTTCGCGAGTGTCGTCCTGGCGTGGATCGAGGAGACGGGCGCCGATCCGGAGCGTGTCAACGTCAACGGTGGCGGGATCGCGCTCGGTCATCCCATCGGGGCGACCGGGACGAAACTGTTCGCGACCCTGCTGCACGAACTCGAACGGCGCGGTGGCCGCTACGGGTTGCAGACGATGTGCGAGGGCGGCGGCACGGCGAACGTCACGATCATCGAGCGGCTTTGACACCCCACACCGCGAGCGCGAGAGCGCTGAAGGCCGCACCGAGCAGGCAGACGCCGATCCAGCCCGCGACGGCGTAGACGGCGGTCGCGCCGATCGCGCCCAAACCGCTGCCGGCGGAGTAGAAGATCATGTACCCGCCGATCAGCCTGCTTCCGGCGTCCGGCCGGAGCGGGTAGATCAGGGTCTGGCTCGTGACGTGCACGGCCTGGACGGCGAGATCGAGCAGGATCGCGCCAGCCACCAGCGCCCACAGTGACGCGCGGGTGAACCCGAGCGGCACCCAGGAAAGCAGCAGCAGGCCAAGCGCGAGGCCGGTCGTCCACCGCGCGCGGCCGCGATCGGCGAGCCGTCCCGCGGGTGCGGCCGCCAGCGCGCCCGCGACCCCGGCCAGCCCGAACGCGCCGATCGCGGTGTGCGACAGGCCCTCCTCGCTGAGCGGCAAGGCGACCGAGCTCCACAACGTGCCGAACGCGGCGAAGATCAGCAGCGCGAGCGTCCCGCGCGTCCGGAAGACGGGCTCCTCGGCGAAAAGGGACAACGTGGACCGCAGCAACCGCCCGTAGCCCATGGTCTTTCCGCCTGGGGAGGCAGGAAGGACGCGGTAGAGCACGATCGCGATCACCACGGTCACCCCCGCGGACACGACGTACACCGCGCGCCAGCCGGCGAGGTCGGCGAGCGTGCCGGACACCGTGCGCGCGAGCAGGATCCCGAGGACGACGCCGGTCGTCACGAGACCGACCACGCGCCCGCGTTCGCCGGGTTCCGCCAGCGACGCGGCGAACGCGACCAGGAGTTGTGTGACCACCGCGAGCACGCCGATCGCCGCCATCCCGGCGAACAGCACCACCCCGTTCGCGGCGGTCGCGGCGACCAGTTCGGCGACCGCCAGCAGCGCCAGCAGACCGGCGACGAGCCGCCGTCTTTCGAGCAGGTCACCGAGCGGGACCAGGAGGAACAGGCCGAGGCCGTAGCCGAACTGGGTGAGCGTGACGATGCCGCCCACGGTCGAGGGGGCGATGCCGAGATCGGCGCCCATGGTGACGAGCAGGGGCTGGGCGAAGTAGATCGTGGCGACGGCCGTCCCGGCGGCCACGGCGAACAACAGGACGACACCGCGATGCACAGAACCCTCCAGATGGTTTCAACTTGCTACCGCCTGACGGTAAGGGATCGTGGTTGTAAGATGCAACCATGGTGAAGCGGACGACGTTCGACGAAGCCTCATGCCCGGTGGCGCGCTCGGTCGACACGATCGGCGACTGGTGGTCGCTCCTGATCGTGCGTGACGCATTCGACGGCGCGCGCCGCTTCGGCGAGTTCCAGCGCAGCCTGGGTGTCGCGAAGAACATCCTGTCCGCGCGGCTGCGGGCGCTCGTCGGGCACGGGGTGCTCGAGGTGGTCCCGGCTTCGGACGGGAGCACGTACAGCGAGTACGTCCTGACGCCGAAGGGGCGAGACCTGTTCCCGGTGATCGTCGCGCTGCGGCAATGGGGAGAGGCGCATTTCTTCGCGGACGGCGAGCCGCGGTCGGAACTGGTGGACCGCGACGGCGGGCTTCCGTTGCGAGGGCTGGAGATCCGGGCTTCGGACGGGCGGGTGGTCGGGCCGGACGACACCGTGGTCGTGAAGCCACCGTCCTCGTGAGTGGTAAGGACGGTTAGAACCGTCCTTACCACTCACGAGGTCATGGATCGGGGCCCTCCCAGGTGAGTCAAGCCTGGAAGAGCCCCGACCGGAAGCGGGGAGCCCGGAGGGCGGTACCCGGCGGAGCCCGAATCACCGTCGGTCCCGGTACCTCCCGGCGTCCCCAGGGGGTGGCGGTGGGTGCGGAGGCCCAGCTGCCCACCGCCACCCGAGGGGACCGCGGCCGCCGCGCGCGGCCCCGGTCCGTTCGCGCTCCCGGGTCACCCGGCGGGAACGCGAGCCCAGGGCATCCTTTCCGGCGCCGGAACGGCCTCGGTCGGGGTCTCGGACAGGAAGTCCCGCTCGAACGGGGCCAGGATGTCCTCCCCGATCGGCGTCTCCGCCAACGAAGGAGCGGCACGGAACACCGGCTCGGGCACCGGCAGCCGCCGGTCGAGTTCGGCCGTCCAGTGCATCATCGCCTTCGGCCGGTCCCAGCCCGCCGCGCCGATCAGCCTGCCGTCGCGGACGAAACCGGTGACGCCGTCGGAAAGTTCGATCGTGTCCTTGCCCAGCGAAGGCATCCCGACGGTCTGCAACCGCGCGTCGTAGAGGGACGACCAGGCACGGGGGAGCGGCGTGTACGGCCGCGCGTTGCCACGGCCCAGCATCAGGCTTTCCGCCGCCGCGCGCCCGGATTCGACACCGTTCATCCAATGCTCGACCCGTCGTGGCGTCTCGTCGATCCGCAGGTTCGGCCATTTCGCGACGTCACCGGCGACCACGACGTCCTCCGCCCCGGTGGCGAACAGGGTCGCTTCACACAGCACGCCGTCGTCGATGGTCAGCTCCGATCCGCGCAGCCAATCCACGGCCGGCACGCTGCCGATCGAAAGCACCACGCAACTGGCCACCAGGAACTGGTTGTTGGTCAGGTGCAGGCCGACCGTCTCCTTGGTGCTGATCCAGTTCCGCACCTCGGTGTTCATCGCCAGCTTGGCGCGATGGTGCTGATGCTCCTTGGTGAGCGCCGACGCGATCCGCTCCCCGAAGCGGTGCAAAGGCGCCTTCGCGTGGCCGATGAGCGTGACGTCCCGGCCCATGTACCGCATCGACGCGGCGAACTCGTTCCCGATCAGCCCGCTGCCGATCACCACGACGGATTTGTTGCTGTTGCCCAAAGCCCGCCGGACGGCCAGTGAATCCTCCACGGTGCGCAGCACCCGGACCCGAGGGTCGTGGCGCGGCGAGCCGGGGAGATGCCGGGGATGGACGCCGGTCGCGATGATCAACCCGTCGTACCAAAGGGATTCCCCGCCCGGCAGGTGTACCGTGCGCTCCTTGCTGTCCAGCCAGGTCGCGCGGGTGCCGAGCCGCCAGTGGACGTCCAGATCGACGTAGGGCTCCAGGCTCGCGGCCACCGGTTTCACCCCGCCGGTGATGAGCTCCTTCGACACCATCGGCCGGTGGTACGGCTTCCGCGGCTCGTCGCCGACCAGCACGATTTCGCCGTCGAAACCGAGCTCCCGCAACCGTTCCGCGGAGCGGAGACCGGCGACACCCGCGCCGACGATGACGATCCGATCCCCGTCACTCATCGTCGTACGCTCCTTCTCCCTTGACTCTGATGGCTTGTTTCGGGCAGAGCCGCGCGGCGGAGATGGCCTGGTCCAGCCCGTCCCGGTCGACCAGCCGGCGGATGCGGAGCTTGCCGTCCGGCCCGATCTTGAAGGTGGACGGCGCCTCCATCTCGCAGAAGCCGAAGATCTCGCACCGCTCGTTGTCGACGCTGACGCGGGTGCCACGCCGTATGCTTCCGAAGATCATCTTTCGTCTCTCCAAGTCTTCAGACCAGCTCTTCGACCAGGCCCAGCCGTTCCAGGTACCGGGTCGGCGTGAACCGCAGCGCGGTCAGCAGCACCACGGGGACCAGCAGGGTGATCCCGCCGAACCACAGCAGGCCGAGATGCCCGTTGGCCATGGCGCCGAAGAACGCGTGCAGCGCGGTGATCCCGACCGCCGGATAGGCGAGCCGGTGGATCCACAGGAAGCGCCGATAGGAGCTGAACCGGCTGATCCCGCCGGTCAGCGCGACCGCGATCATCACCTCGAGACCGACGACGCCGAGTTCGTGCCGCGCCAAGGTGCCCGGCAGGAGCGGGATCGTGACCTGCGCCAGGGTGAAACCGTCGGGCAGGAACAGGAACGACATCGCGTGCACGACGCCGAACGACAGCGTCAGGATGCCGAGCACCATATGCGAGTTGCGCAGCGCCTTCCGCCCGGTCAGCGATTTGATCCAGCCGGTCGCGGTGAACACGCCCCAGCACAGGGTGAGGCACATGAAGCCGTACGAGATCCGGGCGGAGGTCTGCGCCATGCCCTTGATACCGGGGTCGGTGTCCGCTTTCTGGGTCAGCACGATCACCACCTCGGACCACTGGTCATACATTGATCTCTCCTGGGGCACTGGGAACCGGATCCGGTTCGGGGGCGGCCGCGCGGTTGCGGGTCCGGGTGTTCTTGCCGCGCAGGGTCCGGATGGCGAAGAACAGTCCGCCGCCGAGCACCACCGCGAGCAGCAGGCCGAGCGCGAGGTCGCCGAAACCGACGTCCATCGCGGCGTTGGCCGAATTCGACTGCGGCACCGGGGCTTCCGGCATCAGCGACTGGTCGACGACGCCGGTGCTCTCCAGCAGGGTCATATGCCGCAGCACCGCCTGGTTGGCCGTGGTGGCGTAGTCGCGGACGACGTCGTTGCGGGTCCCGGCCCTGACCTGCGCGATGACGGGGAACAGGATCCCGTGCGCGTACCGGAGGCGGTTGGCGAAGATCCGGTCGAACTCGGTGCCGTCGCGGGCGGCCTTCATCTCGCCGAGCCACGCGGACTGCTGGTCCGAGGGCTCGGACGGCAGGGCGATGCCGAACCGGTCGGCGATGGCGTGCGTCGCGGTGTCGAGCCTGCCGTGGTCGATCATCAACGTCCGGCCGACTTCGCGGGTCCGTTTGCTCTTCCCTCGTTCCTGCGCCCACATCCCGGCCGGCATTTCCCACAGCCCGGCCAGTTTGACGTTGACGATCAGGTTCTTGTCGGCCGCGGAGAGCTCTTGGGCGTGCGCGGCACCGACTGGGCCGAAGAGGCTCACCACGGCCGCGATCAGCAGGACGAGCAGCGGGCGGGCGAGTCTGGGGAGGTCAGATGCCGAGGTCATCGGCCTGCCAGGTCTCGGCGGTCAGCAGCACTTTCGTCCCGTCCGGTTTGGCGGGGAACCACGCGTCGTCGGCGCCTTGCCCGCCGGTGTTGCCGGGCATCGCGTCCTTGGCGTTGCGGTAGAGCGGCCAGCCCGCGAGCGTGATCTGCTCGGTGCCGTCGTCCCTGGTCACGGTGCCGACCAGGGCCCGATCGATCCCGGTCACCACGAGATCGGCGCCCGCTTTGGCCGGAATCCAGGTCCGCGCACAGGTTTCGGCGCAATTGGACTTGGGCGGATTCACCGTGTCCTTGTCGTAGCGGTAAAGCGTGAAGCCGTTCGTGTCGGTGACGATCGGCCCGAGATCGAACAGGATCGCCGCCGTGACACCGGGGACGGGTTCGGCCGCGGGGTCGGGCATTCCCGGGATCTGCGCCGCTCCTGCGGTGGAGCCCGCGCCGGGAGAGCCGTTCGGTCCCGCGGTACCGGTGGTGCAGGCGGCGGTCAGCGTGACCGCGACCAAGGTGAGGGTAAGAGGTATGACCGAGCGTGACACGGGGTTCACGGAAATCCTCCTGTCGGGGCCAGAGGAGAACGCCATCACCGCGGGGAGATGGTGTGCAGGCAGGTTTGATTCCACTGTGGACACTCAAGATCCACAGTGGATTTCGGCGGTGCGGGGGACAGCGCCGGGTCGGGGTCTTCGGTATGGGATACGGTCACGGGCGGGAAACGGTTCAAAAAACTTTCCCGTGCCCGGAGAACCGGGGCGGAACGGTTTTGGTACTGGACTTATCGCCCCCGGGCCCACAAAGATGTGCCGCGTGGGACGCCACTCTCGGATACTGCAGCCAATAGTCGATCATGAACCCGCGTCGAACGGGCATGACGACCTCATCAGGGCGTTGTACCAGGAGTTCGGATCCAGCCTGATGGCGTTCGTGCTGAAGCTGACCGGCCACGATCGCCAATGGGCCGAGGACGTGGTCCAGGAGACGCTCATCAAGGCGTGGCGCAACGCCGGCAAACTCGACCGGCAGCCGGAAATGCTGCGCGCCTGGCTGTTCACCGTGGCCAGGCGCATCGTCATCGACGGCTGGCGGAGCCGGAGCGCCCGCCCTCAAGAGGTGGAGGAACTGGAGTCGGATTCGATCGGAGTGCCGGACGAATCGGAGAAGACGCTCGCGGCCATGATCGTTTACGAGGCCCTGCGCAATCTTTCCCCGGAACAACGTGAAGCCGTCCAGCAGACCTACCTGCGTGACCGCACCGTGAACGAGGTCGCGGCGACGCTGGGGGTTCCGCCGGGTACGGTGAAATCGCGGATCCACCACGCTGTGCGCGCGCTGCGCAGGGCGCTGCAGGAGCGGGGGTGAGCGAAGTGTCCGGAGCCGTCCACACGGATATCGCCGCCTACGTGCTGGGCGTCCTCGGCGAGGAGGATCACGCCAGGTTCGAGGCGCATCTGCTGGAGTGCCCCGACTGTCAGGTCGAACTGGTGGAGATGTACCACCTGCCCGACATCCTGGACATGGTCAAGAAGAGCTGGCCGGACCCGCCCGTGAAAGGGCCGGGCCCTCGGGTGCTGCGGATGCTGCTCGCGGACGCCGCCAAGGCGGGCCGACGGCGCAAGGTCATCCGGCTGGCGACGGCGGCCGCCGTGCTCGTGCTCGTCGTCGGCGGGCCGCTCACCGTTCTTTCGCTCACCGATCGTGAGCCGGTCGTCACGCAGGCGGCGCCTTCCGTCGTGACCTCGGTGGTGCCACCGCCGTCGTCCTCCCGGGAACGGGACGCGGGCCCGGACGGCGGCGCCGCCCCGTTCGGCTGGTCCGAAGCGGGCAACGCCGTCGCGGCCGAGGTCACGGTGCAGGAGAAGGAATGGGGCAGCGCCGTCGAGCTCGAACTGCGCGGCCTCATCGGGCCGATGACCTGCCAGCTGTTCGCCTACTCCCACGGCGGGGAGGCCTACGTCGTCAACAACTGGAGCGTGCCGTCCAAGGGCTACGGCGTCCCCGGTTCCCCGGATCCCCTCGTCATCACCGGTTCGACGGCGTTGCGGAAGGCCGACATCGAACGTTTCGAGGTCCACAAGCTGGACGGCACCGTGCTGGCCGTCGTGCGCCGGTAGTCATATAACGGAAAGATAACGGCCGGATCGCGTTTTGAACCGGGTCCGCCTGGGAGCCGTATCTCCAGATAGCCGGATCTGAATCGGCGGGCGAACAGAAGGGTTCGCCGCGAATTCGGTTATTCCCGTATTCGACAAATGCGTGGCTCATGCCCGGGCGCGAGTGATCGGCGTGCCCGGAAAAGAATGAGGTGAGCAGCCAATGGCACGAAATCAAGGGCGCCATCGTATCGCCCGCAGGACCAAGATCGCGACCGCGATGCTCGGCCTGTCGATCGCGGTCGGCGGGCTGGTGGTGTCCACCACGACCGGCGACCCCGAACGCGCCTCCGCGGACGAGGTGGACAAGTCGCAGTTCGTGGACATCACGAAGGTGCGGCCGAACGTCGACGAGCCGAGGCCGGGCCGGAACGCGTCCACGGGTTCGTTCACCGTCGACTGCGGCAGGAACGAGAACGGGCATTTCAATCCCGACAACTTCATCGCGCAACCGGGTGTCCGCAACGGCGCCCAGCATCTGCACGACTATGTCGGAAACCTTTCCACGAACGCGGATTCGGACAACGACAGCCTGCTCGGTGCCGGGACCACCTGCGCGAACGGCGACGAGTCGGCGTACTTCTGGCCGGTGGTGCGGATCGACACCGGGGAAGAGGAAGCCGGGCAACGGCAGAACCGTGACGGTGACCGGAACCGACGGCGGAGCCAGGACAACCAGAACGACGAGCAGGAGCAGGCTCAGCTGGAAGAGCCGAACGCGGACAACGAACTCGCCGGCAACGACGGTGAGATCCAGCGTCCCGCGGTCGTCGGCATCACCTTCAAGGGAAACGCGAAGGAGAAGGTGAAGGAGATGCCGAAATTCCTCCGGATCCTTTACGGTGACGCGAAAGTCACCACGAACGGCCCGGCCAACGCGCGGGAGAGCTGGACGTGCACCGGCTTCGAGAACCGGCTCATCAAGCAGTACCCGATCTGCCCCGAGGGCAGTGACGTCAAACGGGTGCACACCTTCCCGAGCTGTCTCGACGGGAACAACATCGACAGCGAGAACCACCGGGACCACATCAAGTACCCGGACGAGAACGGCGAATGCGCGGACGGCCTCACCGCCGTCCCGGAGCTGACCATCTCGCTGACCTACGAGATCCCAAGGCAGATCCAGGTCAACGGACAGTACAAAGTGGACTCGTTCCCCGAGGAGGATCACAACCCCTTCTCCGACCACGACGATTTCGCGAACGTGATGCCGGACCGGGTCATGGACCGGCTCGTCGACTGCGTCAACGAAGGCCGTCAGTGCCGCGAATGACGCACTGAAGCGGAAGCAGGAACCTGCGAGAGAAAGGAAGAAACTCCGGCCCGGCGGGTCCCCCCTACACCTCACCCACCCGCCGGGCCGGCCCTACCCGGAAACCGATCGACACAACTGAAGAACGCTCCGCAAGCATCCACCCAGCCCTGCCGGTGGCGTCCCGAGGGAGGCTCGCCGGCAGGGCGCTTTCGGTAGGTTGGCGGTATGGGTGAGCAGAAGGACCGCATGCTGCGCGGCGAGCTGTACCGGGACAACGACCCCGAGCTGGTCGCGGATCGCAGGCGCGCGCAGGCGCTCGTCGACCGGTTCAACGGCACGGCCGCGGAGGAGACCGGTGAGCGGGACACGATTCTGCGCGAGCTGCTTGGCAAGCTCGGCGAGGGTTCCTGGATCATGCCGCGGTTCCAGTGCGACTACGGCTACCTGATCGAGATCGGCGCCAACAGTTTCCTCAACTACGACGCCATCCTGCTCGACTGCGCGCCGATCAAGATCGGCTCGGACTGCTCGATCGGCCCGCGTTGCCAGCTGCTGACCGCGCTGCATCCCATGGAGGACCACGAGCTCCGGCGGCAGCGCTGGGAATCGGCCGCCCCGATCACCATCGGGGACAACGTCTGGTTCGGCGGCGGCGTGATCGTCTGCGCCGGGGTCACCATCGGCGACGACGTCGTGGTGGGCGCGGGCAGCGTCGTCACGCGTGACCTGCCGTCGAAGGTGTTCGCGGCGGGCAACCCGGCCCGCGTCATCCGGGAGCTCTAACGGTCCACCGGCGTGATCTTGGTACGGCGGCTGTGCTCGAACACCATGGAGGTGCGCACGTCGGCGACCTCAGGGCGTTCGGTCAGCTTGTCGATCACGAAGGCGTAGAGGGCGTCGTTGTCGGGGACCGCGACATGCAGGATGAAGTCCTCGGTCCCGGTGGTCACGTAGAGCCCGACGAGGTCGGGCAGCGCGTTGACCCAGTTCCGGAAGCCCTCGATGTTCCGCCGCGAGGGCGGGCGCACCCGCACCGCGATGAGCGCCTGCACCCCGCGGCCGATCGAGGGCAGGTCCACGTCCAGCAGCGCGCCGCGGATCACGCCGCGTTCGCGCAGCGCGCGGGTGCGGTCTAATGCGGTCGTCGGCGAAACGCCCACCGCGGCGGCGACCTCACGGTTGGTCTTCCGTGCGTCCGACTGCAGTTGCGCCAGGATCGCCTTATCAAGTTCGTCCAGTCGCGCCATCTCGGCCCTCTCGCCGTATTAAGTACGAACGCGGTGGACTCTACTCGTATGTCCTCCTAGCTTGGCCTTGTTCATCCGTTGAAGTGAGCAGGAGACCAGCTGAATGTCCGAGTACGGTACGGCCATCGGATTCGCCCCCGAGGAGATCGACTTCACCGCGTCCACGCGGTCGGCCCGGTTGAAGTGGGTGATCGTGGTCAACAGTGAGCTGCCGCCGGGCCGCGCGGTCAACGCGGCGGTCTGCACCGCCGTCGCCACCGCGCAGGGGGTCACCGGTCTCCTGGGAGACGAAGCGGTCGACGCCGGCGGCGAGCACTACACGGGTTTGCCCTGGGTCGGTTGCTCGATCCTGTCGGCCGACGCCGGGAAGCTCCGGGCCATCCGTGCCAAGGCGGCCGCGTCGCCGGGCTGCCACGTCGCCGACATGCCCGCCGTCGCCCAGCGGATCCGGGTCTACACCGATTTCCTCGCGACGATGAAGGAGATCCCGACCGAGGAGATGGACTACTGCGCGATCGGCATCGTCGGCCCGCGCAACCGGATCGACAAGCTCGTCGGGAAACTGCCGCTGATGCCGTGACTCAGGCTTCGAGCAGGCCCCGTAGCGCTTCGGCGAACTGGGCGGGGTTCCGCTGCGGTGCCAGATGCGCGCCCGGTACCTCCGTGAACGGCAGCCCCAGCTCCAGCGCGAGGATCTTCGCGGGCTGGTAGTGGTAGTGCCCGCGGCTGCCGACGCCGGCGACGGGGACGATCTCGGTCCTGCTCTTGCGCAGCGCTCGCAGATCGGGAAGGTAGTCGAGGATCTCGGCCAGCTCGCGGCCGAACAGCCGTTTCCAGTCCTCCTCGTTCGGCAGCCGGATCGCGCGCAGTTCGGGCAGCGCGGCGCCGGCGATCCCGTCGGTGAACCGTTTGAACGCCCCCATCAGGTCACCCGCCTGGGCGAGCCGGACCTGCGCGTTGGCCTCGTCGAGCCAGCCGAGCGCGTCGGGCAGGAGCTGGATGGCCGGCGGTTCGTGCGCGATCAGCATCGTCGCCGCGTCCGGGTAGCGGGCGACGAGGTCGAGGCCGATCATGGCGCCCGCGCTGGTCCCGAACACGCTCGCGGGGCCACCCCCGACGTGCTGGAGCACCGCGTGGGCGTCGTCGGCCTGCTTCGGCACGCTGACCGGGCCGGTGCTGGTGTCCGTGCTGCGGAAGTGACCGCGCCGGTCGTAGGTGACGACGGTGTAGTCGTCCGCGAGCAGCTTCGTCATCGCCCGGAAGGTGTCCGCCGAACCCAGCCCGCCCGCGATCAGGAGCAGAAGCGGCCCTTCGCCGGTGCTGCGGACGTACAGCTCACCGTCCTCGACCGGACAACGACTCTCCGAGATCATGGCCGAAGTCAAGCACAGCGCGCCCGGCCCCTCACTCCGAGGCCAGCCGCCGGAGGATGCCGGTGGCGTCGGCGACGATCGTCTCGATCAGGTCGCCGACCGCGGGCAGGTCGCCGAGCAGGCCGACGACCTGCCCGGACGCCAGCACCCCGGCGCTCCGGTCGCCCTCGACCAGGCCGGCGCGCAGCAGCATCGGCGTATTGGCGGCCATCAGGACCTGCGACCACGTCCGGTCTCCGCCGCGTTTCATCCGCAGCCCTTCGGTGGCCAGCGAACGCCACGACAGCCCGGTCAGCTTCCGGAACTTCGCGGCGTTGCGGGCGGAACGGGCGAGCCCGCGCACCGGACCGGCGGACTCGAGCGCGTCGACCAGTTCCGTCCGGAGCACGCGATGCGGCATGCCGTCCACCTTCCGGGTGACGACGGTGCCGTTGAGGTCACGGGCGAGGTACGCCTGCTTGATCTCGTCGGGGACGGTGCTTTCCCTCGTCAGGAGGAACCGGGTGCCCATGGCGACCCCGGCCGCCCCGTAGGCGAGCGCGGCGGCGAGCCCCCGGCCGTCGAAGAAACCGCCCGCCGCGACCACCGGGATGCCGACCGCGTCCAGCACCGACGGCAGCAGCAGCGTCGTCGCGACCCCGCCGGTGTGCCCGCCGCCCTCGCCGCCCTGCACGATGACGGCGTCGGCGCCCCAGCCCGCGACCTTCTCCGCGTGCCTGGCCGCGCCGACCGAGGGGACGACGAGGACGCCGTTGTCCTTCAGCCGGGCGATCATGTCCTTCTTCGGCGCGAGCGCGAACGACGCGACGCGGACTTCCTCGGTGATGAGCAGCTCGACCCGGCGCGCGGCGTCGTCGGCGTCCGCGCGGAGGTTGACCCCGAACGGTTCCGACGTGCGGCTCTTGACCTCCTTGATCGCCGCCGCCAGCTCGTCGTAGGTCATCGTCGCGGACGCGAGGATGCCGAGACCGCCCGCCTCCGCCGTCGCGGACACCAGCCGCGGCCCGGCGACCCAGCCCATCCCGGTCTGCACGATCGGATGCCGGATCCCGGCCAGTTCGGTCAGGGCGGTCTTCATGACGGGACCTCCTTGTCCCGCAAGGACTTCGGATCCAGGCTGGTGCGGATCAGGAGCAGTTCGGACTCGGTCGGCAGCCGGGTCTCCGTGACGCCTTCGGTGATCAGCGGGAACGACGTCGCCTCGACGACCTCGTCCACGGAAACCCCCGGATGTACGGAAAGCAGCCGTGGCGCGTGGTCTTCACCGCCGAAGTCCAGGACGCCGAGGTTCGTGACGACCCGATGGACGTCGTGATGCCGCAGACCGGCCGCCCGCGCCCTGGCGTAGCCGACACCGGACACGACGTCGACCTGATCGACGAAAACCCGCTTGCCGTGCCGGGGAACCCAGTAGCTCGTGCGGTGGTTGGCCGTGTTGCCCGGCCCGCCCCGCACGCCGAGAAGTTGTTTCTTGGGGCGGGAATGCGCGCCGATCGCCGAGATGTTCTGGTTGCCCTCGCCGTCGATCTGGTTGGCGCCCATCACCACATGCCGTTTCCCGCGCGGCACCACGGTGTCGAGGACCTTGCGGAACGGTTGCCAGCCTTCGACGACGGCGTCCGGGGTCATCAGGTACGCCTCGCCGTCGGACAGCAGGATGTCCGGTTCGAACGTCAGCCTGGCCAGCCGCGCGCCCAGCGACGGGATGAAACCCATGGGGCTCACCACGATTTCGCCGTCACCGCGGAACAATTCGGCACAGGCCACGACGGCCACTTCGGCACGGCTGATGTCACTCACGCGGACTCCCCGAACTCGGCGACGGCCTTCTGGTACCGCGCTTCGTCCCCGGACAGGAACCTGTCGACGAATTTCGGCCAAGCGTCGAGGTCCTTGGCGGATTCGGCGTAGTGGCGCTGGAAACGTTCGTCCCGGCCGTAGTCCGGGACGGCGGTGGTGAAATGCGCGCCGTTCGGGGTTTCGGCCACCCCGGTGACGAGCATCCGGCTCAGCAGCAGGCTCTGCACCGGGCCCGCCTCGGTGAGCTCGGCCGTCTCGACGATCTTTTCCGTGGACACGTAACACTTGTCGGCGGCGAGGGCGAACAGTTCGTCGAAGTACGGATCCGGACCGAGGTACTGCGCGTTGCCTCGGGCGTCGGCGCGGTTGAGGTGGACGAACGCCGCGTCGAGTTTGAGCGCGGGCACGGCCAGCAACTCCTCGGCGTCGTCGTACGGCGAGCGGACGGTGAGCAGCGACGGGTTCAGGTCCATGACGCCGGAGGCGAGGCCCGCTCGCGTCGGCAGGAACGGAAGTCGTTGCGCGGCAGCGGAAAGCCCGGTGCCGAACACGCCTTCGTCGTATTCCGTGACGGTGATCGCCCCGGATTCCCGCGCCCGGGAGAACCACGGGTCGTAGGGGATCGAGTCGAGCGTGACGAAGCCGAAGACGAGATGTTTGATCTTGCCCGCCGACGCCAGCAGCCCGACGTCCGGACCGCCGTAGGAGACCACGGTGAGATCCTTGACCGGCGACCGCAGGATCGCGCGCACCAGCGCCATCGGCTTGCGCCGCGAGCCCCAGCCGCCGATCCCGATCGTCATGCCGTCCTTCAGCTCGGCGACGATCTCGTCCGGCGTCATCCGCTTGTCGGCCATCACTTCCCCTTACCGTCCAAGAATTCCTGGCGCGCGCCGTCCGAGACGCCCGCCAGGTTGAGTTCGAAGGTGAATCCCTGCTCGAAGCGGTAGCTGCGGTGCACGGGCTGGACGTCGATGCCGTTGATGGCCTGTTTCGCGGCGCGGATCACGCGAGTGTCCTTCGCCGCGATCTGCCGCGCGACGCCGAGCGCGGTCTCGTCGAGTTCCTCCCGCGGGACGACGGCGTAGACCGAACCGTGGTGGTGCAACTGGGCCGCGGTGATCGTGGACGCGGTGTAGTACAGGGCCCGCATCAGATGCTGGGGGACCAGGCGCGCGAGGTGGGTCGCCGCGCCCAGCGCGCCGCGATCGACCTCGGGGAGCCCGAAAGTGGCGTCCTCACTGGCGACCACGACGTCCGCGTTGCCGACCAGGCCGACCCCGCCGCCGAGGCAGAAACCCTGTACCGCGGCGATCACCGGGACCGCGCAGTCGTACACCGCGGAGAACGCCGCCGCGCAGCCCTCATTCGCGCCGATCAGCGCGCCGTAACCCGGGTCGCGCTGGATCTCCTTGATATCGACCCCCGCGTTGAACCCGCGGCCCTCCGCGCGCAGCACCACCACGTGGGTCCCGGGATCGCGTCCGGCGTCGGTGACGGCGGACGCGAGGGCGAACCATCCCTTCACGCTCAGCGCGTTCACCGGGGGCGCGTCGACCGTGACCACGGCGATGCCGGGCTCCGGTGAGTGGGTGGAAACGGTCATCGTGCACCCTTCTCCGCTACCAAACCTAGCACTTGCTTGGTACGTTAGCAGGACGCCCGGCCCGGGTACAGCGACCGTGAAGGAGGCCCGGCATGGCACTCGAACTCCGGCTCGACGGCGCCGTGGTGCTGGTGACCGGTGGGGTCCGCGGCGTCGGCGCCGGTGTGACCAGGACTTTCCTGCGCGCCGGCGCCGATGTCGTCACCTGCGCCCGCACCGAACCCGAGCGGCCGGTGTGCGCGGGGGAGAAGGCGTCGAGCTTCATCTCCTGCGACGTCCGCGACCCGAAGGAGGTCGACGCGCTCATCGAGGAGATCGTCCGGCGCCACGGCAGGATCGACGTCGTGGTCAACAACGCGGGCGGCGCGCCGTACGCCGAAGCCGCGAACGCGTCGCCGCGGTTCCACGAGAAGATCGTCGCGCTGAACCTCCTGGCGCCGCTGGCCGTCGCCCGCGCGGCGAACGCCGTCATGCAGGAGCAGGAAAGCGGCGGTGTCATCGTGAACATCAGCAGTGTCAGCGCGACGAGACCGTCGCCGGGGACGGCGTCCTACGGTGCGGCGAAAGCGGGCCTGGACAACCTGACCGCGTCGCTCGCCGTCGAGTGGGCGCCGAAGGTGCGGGTCAACGGGCTCGACGTCGGCATGGTGCGGACGGAGCACTCGCATCTGCATTACGGCGACGAAGCGGGTATCGAGGCCGTGGGCGCGACTGTCCCGTTAGGACGGTTGGCCGATCCGGACGAGATCGGTTCCTGCGCGGTCTTCCTGGCGTCCCCGCTGGCCTCCTATGTCAGCGGAGCCTGCCTGACCGTCCACGGCGGGGGAGAGGTGCCCGCCTTCCTCGCCGCTTCCAATTCCCTGGTGAAAGAACGAAAGGAGCCGGTGTGAGCGGGATCGCCGACGGCCGGATCGTGGTGGTGACCGGAGCCGGTCGCGGTATCGGACGGGCGCACGCGCTCGCGTTCGCCGCCGAGGGCGCGCGGGTGGTGGTGAACGACCTCGGTGCCGGGGTCGACGGAAGCGGCGGATCGGCGGGGCCCGCGCAGGACGTCGTCGACGAGATCGAGGCGCTCGGCGGCAAAGCGGTGGCCAGCACCGACGACATCGCCTCGTGGGACGGCGCCGCGGCACTGGTGCGGACGGCCGTCGAGACCTTCGGCGGGCTGGACGTCCTGGTCAACAACGCGGGTTTCCTGCGCGACCGGATGCTGGTCAACCTCGGCGAGGACGAATGGGACGCCGTCATCCGCGTCCACCTGAAGGGGCATTTCGCGCCGACCCGGCACGCCGCCGAGTACTGGCGGGCCGAGGCGAAGGCGGGCCGGACGCGGACGGCGCGGGTGATCAACACCAGCTCCGGCGCCGGTCTGCTCGGCAGTGTCGGGCAGGGGAACTACGCGGCCGCGAAATCCGGGATCCTGGGGCTCACGCTGGTCGCGGCGACCGAATTCGCGCGGTACGGCGTCACCGTGAACGCGATCGCCCCGGCCGCCCGCACCCGGATGACCGAAGTGGCCTTCGCCGGCGACATGGCCGCGCCGGAGGACGGTTTCGACGCCATGGCACCGGAAAACGTGTCGCCGCTGGTGGTGTGGCTCGGCAGCGAGGAGTCGTCCGGGGTGACCGGCCGCGTGTTCGAGGTCGACGGCGGACGCGTCTCGATCGCGCGGGGCTGGCGGCACGGAACGGTGCGGGACAAGGGTTCCCGGTGGTCGCCTGCCGAACTCGGGCCGGTGGTGGCGGAGCTGCTGGCGGAGGCTCCCGTGCCTGAACCCGTTTACGGCGCGTAGGTCTTCGGTACAGGCTCGTGAGTGGTAAGGACGGTTCTAACCGTCCTTACCACTCACGAGGCGTCCCGCGTCAGGTCCCGTACCTCGGGCAGCCGCCGGAACCCACCCGATTCGTAGGTCGCGACCGCGGCGACGTTGGAACTCGGCGTGTTCACGCCCGCGCTCGACGAGCCGAGCTCCCGGAGTGCGGTGGCCGCGGCGAAGGTGATCGCGCGGCCGTGACCGTGCCCGCGATGGTCCCGGTGCACGCCCATCGGTTCCAGCACACCGGGTTTCCCCGGCCCGGCCGACCACACGGCGACCGCCGCGACGGCGTCGTCCTTCTCGTCGTATCCCATCAGGAAGCGGGCGTCGGCGTACGGCGCGCCGGTCGCCATCGCGCGCCACTTCCCGGGGGTGAAGGTCGAACCGTCGAAGGACTTCCGGATCACGTCGGCCCACACGTGGGCATCGTCCGGTCCGATCGTCTCGATCCGCAGGTCCGGGGCCTTCACCGGTTCGGTGAGATCGCGGCGCAGCGGGGTCCACGGTTCGCCAGGGCGCCAGCCGTGAGCGGGCAGCAGATCCTGGAGCAGCGCGTCCTTCGGCGCTTCGATGGACACCTCTCCGGGCGGGAGCACGCCGCGGTCCGGCGCGCTCACGTCTTCGGCGAGCCGCCGCGCCAGGTCTTCGTCCCGGCGGACGTCCGGCGCGGTCGTGAACCGGAGAAGCTCGGCGCCGTCCAGCAGCCCCACGGCGAGGATCCGCCCGTCCCGGCGCCAGATCCGCACCGCCGCGGCCGTCGCTTCCGCCCCCGAACGCCAGAACCAGCCGAGGTCACCGGGATGCAACTGCCAAGCCACGCCTTCGGATTGCCACTCCCGCAGCGCGCCGACGGCCTCGTTCAGCCCATCGAGCCCCGGTTTCTCCAAGCTGATCACCATGTCGCGATCACACACCACGCCGCGAGGAGCCGCACCCGGTTTTCGGCGGGGCAAGATGGGGGAGTGAAGTCACTTCAGCGCCGTCTCTGGGAAGCGGTCGAGCCGCTGCACGCCGTCGTCTACTTCGCCCCGGAGACCGCGGCCGCGGCCAAGGCGGCAGGGCTGCCGGGCTGGTGGATGGGCTATTTCGCCGGCCGGGTCGCACCGCTCGGGCCGCTGCCGGAACCACCCGCGACCGCGATGCTCTTCGGATTCGCCCCGAGGATGGTCGCGCGATCCCTGCCCGACGCGTGGAAATACGCCGAACCGGCGGCCGTCCTCAGAGCCGGATGGAGGCCGTCGAGGAAGCCCTGAACCGGATCCTTCCCGCCGACGCGCCTCTCGGGGACCTGGCCGATCTGCTCGAACACGCCGTCACCGGGTGCGACTACGCGGCCAGGCCGCTCGCCGCAGCCTGGTCTTCGGTCGCCAGACCCGCGACGCCGGCGGGCCGGGTCTGGCTCGCGGCGACGGTGCTGCGCGAGCATCGCGGGGACGGTCATGTGCTCTCCGCCGTCGCCGCCGGGCTGCGCGGGCTCGACACGACACTGACCCACATCGGCAGCGGCGCGGTGACCCGCGAGGTCATCCAGATCAACCGAGGCTGGTCCGACGACGAGTGGGACGCGAGCGTCGCGCGGCTCTCGGATCGGGGAATCCTCGACGGAGATCTCAGGCTCACCGACCGGGGAATCGAGCTGCGCCAACGTATCGAGGACGAGACGGACCGCCTCGCCATCGGCCCGCTCGACGCCTTGGGGGAGGACGGGGCGGCCGAGACCGTGCGGATCGCCGTCCCGCTGAGCCGCCGGATCTTCGACGTCGGCGCGATCCCGCTGCCGAACCCGATGGGGGCGCCGCGGCCCTGATCGTTCGAAACTGTCGGACCCCGGTGGGACGCTGTGCGGCATGGCGACGTGGCAGCAGTTCAGTGAAGAGGCACCCGCGCTGGCGGCCAAGATCAAAGAGCGGTTCACCGCGGCGAAGTCGCATGTGCTGGCGACGGTCCGGCGCGACGGTTCGCCCCGGGTCAGTGGCAGTGAGGTCGATTTCCGTGAGCAGGATCTGCTGATCGGTTCGATGATCGGCGCGATGAAGGCGAAGGATCTGCAGCACGACGGCAGGTTCGCGATCCACGCCGCCTCGGCGATCGACGAGGGCGGCGCGGACGCGAAGGTGTCGGGAAAGGCCGTCGAGATCACCGATCCGGCGGAGGTCGCCCGTCTGCAGGGCGACGACGGGGAGGCGCACGTCTTCCGGCTCGACCTCACCGAGGCGGTGCTGACCTGGGTCGAGGGCGACACCATCTATTTCGACTTCTGGAAGGAGGGGCACGGGCTGAAAAGGCTCGCGAGGCCGGACAACGGTCCGGTGGTCGAGGTCGGCTCGAACTAGATCCGTTCGATGATCGTGCCGGTGGAAAGCGCGCCGCCGGCGCACATCGTCACCAGCGCGGTGCTCGCGTCGCG
This sequence comes from Amycolatopsis sp. NPDC058340, assembly GCF_042723975.1. Classification (NCBI taxonomy): domain Bacteria; kingdom Bacillati; phylum Actinomycetota; class Actinomycetes; order Pseudonocardiales; family Pseudonocardiaceae; genus Amycolatopsis; species Amycolatopsis sp. NPDC058340. Next base: position 144,755 of record NZ_JBHXIB010000007.1, read on the forward strand.
GCGTTCCAGTTCGTGCAACGCCGTGGTCAGCAGGCGGGCGCCGGTGCTGCCGACGGGATGCCCGAGCGCGATCGCGCCACCGTTCACGTTGACCTTGGCCTCGTCGGGCCGGTGCACCCGCAGCCACGACAACACGACCGAAGCGAACGCCTCGTTGACTTCGAAGAGGTCGAGGTCGCCGATCGTCATCCCCGCCTTGGCGAGGACGCGTTCGGTCGCCTGCACCGGGCCGTCGAGGTGGTAGTACGGCTCCGCGCCGACCAACGCCTGCGAGACGATCCGTGCGCGCGGCTTGAGGCCCAGCGCCTTGGCCCGGTCCGAGTCCATCAGGAGGAGCGCGGCCGCGCCATCGGAGATCTGCGAAGACGTCCCGGCTGTGTGCACGCCGCCTTCGAGGACGGGCTTGAGCTTGGAGAGGCCTTCGACGGTCGTCTCGCGAAGTCCTTGATCGCGCGAGACCAGCCGGGTCTCGCCGGTCGGCGTGCCGTCCTCGCCGAGTACGGGCGCCTTCACCGCGGCGACCTCGCGGTCGAAATGCCCCGCGGCCCAGGCGGCGGCGGCCTTGGCCTGCGACTCGGTCCCGAACCGGTCGACGTCGAGGCGGGTGATCCCGCGGCGTTCCGCGATCCGCTCGGCCGCGCCGTACTGGTTCGGCATGTCGATCGACCACGACTGTGGCCTCGGCGTGCCGATGCCTTCGCCGCGGTTCGCGCCCAGCGGGACCCGGCTCATCGCCTCGACGCCGCACGAGACGCCGGCGTCGATCGCGCCCGCCGCGATGAGCCCGGCGATCAGATGCGTCGCCTGCTGTGCCGAGCCGCACTGGGCGTCGATGGTGGTCGCGCCCGTGGTCTCCGGGAGCCCGGCGTGCAGCCACGCCGTGCGCGTGACGTTGCCCGCCTGCTCGCCCGCCTGGGTCACGGCACCGCCGATCGCCTGTTCGACCAGCGCGGGATCCACGCCCGCGCGGTCGAGCAGGGCGCGCTGCGCCGCGCCGAGGATCTCGGCGGCGTGCAACCCCGCCAGGTGACCCCTGCGCTTGCCGATGGGGGTGCGGACCGCCTCGACGATCACCGGACTACCCACGTTCGCCTCCTGGGAAACACTGTTCACTACCCAGAAAGTAGAACACGTTCTTGATTTGAGCAAGCCGCCCCAGGGTTGGCCGGATTTTGATCACTGGTCGCGGTTCCTGCTTCTTGCAGGGATCGCGTGATCCACGCGGGTCGAGTAAACGGGTTTCACTGAAACTCTTCACTTGGTAAACGCCGTATGCTTCAATCGGGTCTAGAACGTGTTTCATTGGCGAACCGCGTAGGAGGTAGCCCGTGGCCGCTCCCCTGATCCCCGCCGGTTTCGATTTCACCGATCCGGATCTGTACGCCACCAGACTGCCTCTGGAGGAGTTCGCCGAACTCCGCCGTACGGCACCGGTCTGGTGGAACCCTCAGCCGCACAACACCGCGGGCTTCCGCGATGACGGCTACTGGGTGGTCAGCCGGCTCGATGACGTCAAGGCGGTGTCGAGGGACAGCGAGCTGTTCTCCTCCCGGGAGAAGACCGCGATCATCCGGTTCGACGAGAACATGACCGACGACAGCCTCGAAGCCAACCGTCTGGTCCTGCTCAACATGGACGCCCCGCAGCACACGAAGCTGCGCCGGATCGTGTCGAAGGGCTTCACGCCGAGGTCGATCGCGAAACTCGAGGACACCCTGCGCGATCGCGCGGAGCGGATCGTCAGCGAGGCCAAGAAGAAGGGCTCCGGCGATTTCGTCGTCGACGTCGCGTGCGAACTTCCCTTGCAGGCCATCGCCGAACTGATCGGCATCCCGCAGGAAGATCGCCTGAAGGTCTTCGACTGGTCGAACCAGATGGTCGCCTACGACGACCCCGAGTACGAGGTCGAACCGCTCGCCGCGTCCGCCGAGATCGTCGGCTACGCCTGGAACATGGCCGAAGAGCGCCGCAAGTGCCCGATGGACGACATCGTCACGAAGCTGGTGCAGGCCGACGTCGACGGCGAGTCGCTGGCGTCGGACGAGTTCGGCTTCTTCGTCATCCTGCTGGCCGTCGCGGGCAACGAGACCACGCGCAACGCCATCACCCACGGGATGAAGGCGTTCCTCGATCACCCCGATCAGTGGGAGCTGTACAAGAAGGAACGCCCGAAGACCGCGCCGGACGAGATCGTCCGCTGGGCCACCCCGGTGGTCGCCTTCCAGCGCACCGCGACCCGGGACACCGAACTCGGCGGGCAGCACATCCGCAAGGGCGACCGGGTCGGGATGTTCTACAGCTCCGCGAACTTCGACCCGGACCACTTCGACCAGCCGGAGAAGTTCGACATCCTCCGCGAGGACAACCCGCACGTCGGTTTCGGCGGCACGGGCTCGCACTACTGCATCGGCGCCAACCTCGCGCGGCTGGAGATCGACCTGATCTTCAACGCCATCGCCGACGTGATGCCGAACATCGCCGAACTCGCCCCGCCCGACCGTCTCCGGTCGAGCTGGCTCAACGGGATCAAGCACTACCAGGTCCGCTACGCCTGAGCCGGTGCCGTGGGGCACCATGGGGTCATGGGTCCCCACGTTCAGGTCGACGTCGAAATGTCCTTCCGGGTCACGAAACCCGGCCCCGCCGCGTTCGTGATCGCGCTCGCCGGCGGGGCCGCCCAGGAGGAGTTCGCCTATCCCGCGCCGCCGCGCCAGGTGGCGTTCGAACACGGGACCCGGGCCCAGGTCGTCGACCTGCCGTCCGGGGAGCACGTCGTGCGATACCGCGCCGGACGCTCGCTCGATCCCGCCGACGCCGGGCCGGTCACCATGGACGACGTCATCCGCTACACCAGGCCCAGCCGGTACTGCCCCTCGGACCGGATGGGCGGGCTCGCGCTGTCCCGCTTCGGCGGCTTGCCCGGCGCGCGGGCCCAGGTGGAGGCGATCGTCCGGCACGTGGGCGGGCACCTGTCCTATGTGGTCGGTTCCGGTTCGCCGACCGATGACGCCGTCGACACCTACCTCGCCGGGGAAGGGGTTTGCCGCGACTACGCGCACGTCTGCATCTCGCTGTGCCGCGTACTGGACATCCCCGCCCGGTTCGCCGCCGTCTACGCGCCCGGACTGTCCCCAATGGACTTCCACGCCGTGTTCGAGGCCGCGATCGACGGCCGCTGGTACGTGTGCGACGCCACCGGCCTCGCGCCGAGGCAGAGCCTCTGCCGGATCGCCACCGGCCGGGACGCCGCCGACACCGCGTTCCTCTCCACGCTGGGCTGTGAGCTGGACTTTCTCGGCAACACCGTGCTGGCGACCGCGGGCCCGTCGCTGCCGGAGGACGACGGCTCGGAGCTGATCGCGCTCGCTTGATCGCGTGTTGCCCACGAGCCGTGACCTCGCTGAGGTAGACATTGGCAGGTGAGGGAGAAGCAAGCACCGACGAAATGGCAACGGCTGCGTGCCCGCTATCGCTGGCTGGACCACGTGGCGCGGGCCGTGAACCGCTACGTCGAGTACGGCGGTTACCACTACGTCGCGTCGATCACCTATTTCAGCCTGTTCTCGCTGGTGCCCATCCTCATGGTCGCGGTTTCGGTGGCGGGCTTCGTGCTGGCCAGCCAGCCGCAGCTGATCGAGTCGATGCTGAACGCGATCACCGGCACCCTGCCCGGTGGCCTCGGTGACAAGGCGGGGGAGCTGCTCACCGGATTCGTCGAGCAGCGCACCAGCGTCGGGATCATCGGTCTGATCATCGGCCTGTACTCCGGCTGGAACTGGATGAACTCGCTGCGGGACGCGCTCACCGCGCTGTGGGGCCAGAACCGGTCGGATCTCCCGCTGCTGCGCACGATCGCCGCGGATCTGCTCGCGCTGCTCGGCCTCGCGAGCGCGCTGCTGGTCTCGTTCGCCATCACCATCTCCGGATCCGCGCTCGGCCGGTACCTGCTGGGGCTGGCCGGGGTGGACGACACCGCCTGGGGCCACAACGTGCTGTCGGCGATCTCGATCCCGTTGGCGCTGCTGGCGAACTGGCTCGTGTTCCTCTGGGTGCTCACCCGGTTGCCGCGGAAACCGGTCGGCGTCCGCAGCGCGATGCGCGGCGCGGTCGCGCTGGCGCTGGGCTTCGAACTGCTGAAGCAGGCCGGTGGGATCTACTTGCGCCTGATCGGGAACTCGCCGACCGGGGTCGCGTTCGGCTCCATCATCGGTCTGATCTTCTTCATCTCACTGGTGGCGCGGATGCTGGTGTTCGTCACGGCGTGGACGGCGACCGCGCGCGACGCCCCGCCGGACCCGGTCAAACCGCCGCCTCCGGTGGTGGTCCGGCCGGTGGTCGCGGCACCCGATCGGCACGGGCTCAAGCCGGCGCTGGTGGGCGCGGTGACCGGGGTGGTCGCGACCTTGGCCGCGCAACGCCTCCGGCCGCGCCGCCGCCCTTAGCTCGGTTTCGCCGACCCCACCACCCACATCGAGAAGAACTGCGAACCGCCGCCGTACGCGTGCCCGAGCGCGATCCGCGCGCCGTCGACCTGGTAGTCGCCGGCCCGGCCCATCACCTGTTTGGCCGCCTCGGAGAACCGGAGCATCCCGGACGCGCCGATCGGGTTCGACGACAGCACGCCGCCCGACGGGTTGACCGGCAGGCGTCCGCCGAGCGCGGTCTCGCCCGCCTCGGTGAGCTTCCAGCCCTGGCCCTCGTCGGTGAACCCCAGGTTCTCCAGCCACATCGGCTCGAACCACGAGAACGGCACGTAGATCTCGGCGGCGTCCACTTCGGACAGCGGGTCGGTGATGCCGGCGTCCCGCCACAACGCGGCCGCGGCGTCCCGGCCGGCATGCGGGTTGACCTGGTCGCGGCCGGCGAACGTGGTCGGTTCGGTGCGCATCGCGGTCGCGTGGATCCACGCCGCGCCACCGGGAACGGCGTCGCCCGACGCCTCGTCACCGATCACCATCGCGCACGCGCCGTCCGAGGACGGGCACGTCTCGTCGTAGCGGATCGGATCCCACAGCATCTGCGACGCCCGCACCGACTCGACCGTGATGTCGGGCTGCCGCAAGTGGGCGTAGGGGTTGAGTGCTCCGTTGCGGCGGTCCTTGGCCGCGACGATCGCGCCGACGTGGTCAGGCGCGCCGGATCGCCGGATGTACGAGCGCACGTGCGGCGCGAAGTACCCGCCCGCCCCGGCGCCCACCGGCATCTGGAACGGCGGCAGGATCGACAGGCCCCACATCGCGTTCGACTCGGACTGCTTCTCGAAGGCCACGGTCAGCACCCGTTTGTGCACGCCCGCCTGCACCAGCGACGCCGCCACGAGCGCGGTCGACCCGCCGACCGAACCCGCGGTGTGCACGCGCAGCAACGGTTTCCCGGTGGCGCCGAGTGAATCGGCGAGGAACAGTTCGGGCATCATCACGCCCTCGAACAGGTCCGGCGCCTTGCCGAGGACGACGGCGTCGATGTCGTCCCAGCCGGTCCCCGCGTCGAGCATCGCCCGGTCGATGGCTTCCCGGAGCAGGCCGGGCATGGACACGTCGGTGCGTTTGGCCTTGTGGTGCGTCTGGCCGGTTCCCAGTACGGCCGCGAGGTGCTTCACGAGAGGACCTCCAAGGTCGCGACCAGGTTCTGCTGGAGGACGGGGCCGCTGGTCGCGTGGGCGAGGGTCTTGCGCGCGCTGCCGTCGAGAATGCGGTTCGCCGCCTCGCCGATCCGCGCCAGCCCCGCCGAGAACATCGGATTACCGGTCAGGACGCCGCCGGACGGATTGATCCGTACCTGATCGCCGAGGCTCAGCGCGTCGCGCAGGATCAATTCCTGATGGGTGAACGGCGCGTGCAGTTCGGCCACTTCGACACCGTCGAGGTCGAGCGCCCGTCCGGCGGCGGCCGTCGACGGCGATTTGGTGAGGTCCCGGACGCCGAGCGCGGGGGAGTCGACGCGGTGCTCGATACCGGTGATCACCGCGGGGCTGTCGACGAGATCCGCCGCCCGTTCCGCCGACGCGAGCACGAGCACGGCGGCGCCGTCGGTGATGGGGGCGATGTCGTGGGCCCGCAAGGGATCCGCGAAGTACGGGGCGTCGAGAAGGTCCGCGACCTCGACCGTTCCGGAGAGCTGCGCGGCGGGGTTGCCGGCGGCGTCGGCGCGGCTGCGCGCGGCGACCTCGGCGAGATCCTTTTCCGACCACAGCCCGGATTCGAGCCCCAGCCGCGCCTGGATCCCGGCCACGCTCACCGAATCCGGCCACAGCGGCGCGACGACGTAGGGATCCATTTGCAAGGCCAGCACGCGGCGCAGCTGCCCGGCGGACGATTTGCCGAAACCGTAGACCAGCGCGGTGTCGACCTCGCCCATCCGGATCTTGAGCCACGCCTCGTACAACGCCCACGCGGCGTCCATCTCGACATGCGATTCGTGGATCGGCGGGAAGGCTCCGATGGCGTCGACCGCGGCGATGAACGAGAACGCGCGGCCGGCGAGGTAGTCCGAGGAACCCGAGCACCAGAAACCGATGTCCTCTTTGGACAGACCGGTTCGCTCGAAGACCTCGGCGAAGATCGGCACCAGCATTTCCACGCCGTTCGTGGTGCCCGGGGTGCTGCGGACGTTGGGGGCCTGCGCGAAGCCCACGACTGCTACATCTGGCACGGTGGTCCTCACAGATGGTGGGCGAAGGATTCGTACGGTGCGTCGGGTTCGCCGGTCGGCTCGAAATGGCCGATGTTCTCCAGCGAGGTCCACCATTCGTCCCGTGGCTTCCAGGCGGCCCGGACCCGCATGCCCATCCGGACGTCGGCGGCGTCGCAGCCGAGGACCAGATGCAGGAACGCGATGTCCGCGCCGTCGAGCAGGATGTACGCGGCCACGTACGGCGGTTTGATCTTCTGGCCGAGGAACGGCACGTTCACGATGCAGAACGTGGTGACGATGCCGGTGTCGGGCAGTTCGACCTCGTCGGTGGTCGGGACACCGTCGGTCGGGCACGCGCCGCGCGGCGGGATGTAGACCTTCTCGCACGACGGGCAGCGCTGGCCGATCAGCTTCCCCTCGGCGAGCCCCCGCAGGTACCGGCTCTCCTCCGGTGACGCGGAATGTTGGTAGCGCAGATGGATCGGCGTGATCACCACGCTGACCGGCGCGCCCTCCTCGCGTTTCGCGACCGGGGGAGGCGCTTCGGTGGTTTCGGTGTCGGGCCCGTCGGCGGGGACGAAATAGGCGATGTCCCGGATGTGGCCGACGGTCTCGTCCGCCCAGCGGATCCGGACCCGTTGTCCGGTGTGGACTCCTCCGGGGGAGCCTGCGTCGACGGCGTGCAGGATCGAGGTGTCGGCGCCGTCGAGCCGGATCAGCGCCCACGCGAACGGCCGCGACAACGGCTGACCGTCGACGGGTTCGGCGATCCAGGACCAGGAGACGATCTCGCCCTCGGAAGCCACCGGAACGAACTCGGACAAGGCTTCGGCGGTCACGGGGTCGTACTCCAGCGGGGGCACATGGACGCGGCCGTCGCTGCCCCGGACGCCTTCGACGCGGCGCTCGCGCAGGGCGTCGACGAACCGGCCGAGTACCGGGCCGACCGAACGCGTGTAGTCGAAGCCCACGTTGAGCGGGGCCGACAGCGGGAGTTCAGGTGCGCTCACATCCTGAGTGAAACACGTTCTCGATTTCTCGGCAAGATCGGCCATCTGGGCTTGGCTGACGGTTGCCCTTGAGTGGAACGCGTTCTAGATTCGGCGGTATGTCGACTGCCACCGGGACACTTGGGGTCTGGAACATCGCCGCGCGGGAACCTGAGCGGGTCGCGCTCGTCGATCCGGACGGCCGCTCGATCGGCTACGGGGACCTCGCCGCGAAAGCGAACGCGTACGCCCGGGGCCTGCAGGCCCTCGGGCTCGAAGCCGGGGACGTGGTCGTCGTCCTGCAACCCAACGGCGACGAACTCGTGGCGGCCTATTTCGCCGCCATTCAGTCCGGTCTGTACATCGTGGTGGTCAACTGGCACCTCGTCGGGCCGGAGGTCGCCTACATCCTGTCCGACAGCGGTGCCAAGGCCTTCCTCGCGCACGAACGCTTCGCCGACGTCGCGATCGCGGCCGCGGACGAGGCCGGGATCCCGGAACGCGGCCGGTTCGCCGTCGGCGACGTCGAGGGCTTCCGCCGGATCGAGGAACTCGGCTCCGGCGAGGGCGACGGCCGCCCGGAGCGGCGCACGGCCGGCTCGCCGATGCTCTACACGTCGGGCACCACGGGACGGCCCAAGGGGGTCCGGCGGCCGCTGACCGGCGCCGACCCCGACTCCGTGCCCGCCGCGTCGACGTGGTTCTTCGGGATCTTCGGGCTGGCGCCGCACGACGGCCACGTGCACCTGTGCGGATCGCCGCTCTACCACACGGCGGTGCTCAACTTCGTCGCGATCTCCCTGCAGCTGGGCCATACCGCGGTGCTGATGGACCGCTGGGACGCCGAGGAAATGCTGCGGCTGATCGACCGGCACCGCGTCACGCACAGCCATATGGTCCCGACGCAGTTCCGCCGCCTGCTCGCGCTGCCGGACGACGTCCGCGCGGCCTACGACCTGAGTTCGCTGCGCGTGATGATCCACGGCGCCGCGCCGTGCCCGCTGGAGGTCAAGCGCCGGATGCTCGATTGGTGGGGCCCGGTCGTCACCGAGTACTACGCGGCCACCGAGGGCGGCGGCACGGCGATCTCGGGGGAGGAATGGCTGAAGAAACCGGGTTCGGTCGGGCTGCCGTGGCCGGGATCGATCATCAAGATCCTCGACGACGAGGGCACGGAACTGCCCGCCGGCGAGACCGGCACGGTGTACATGAAGATGGGCGACTCGAAGTTCGAGTACCACAAGGACCGCGCCAAGACGGACAAGGCGCGGGTCGGGGATCTGTTCACCCTCGGCGACGTCGGGCATCTCGACGAGGACGGCTACCTCTTCCTGCACGACCGCAAGGCGGATCTGATCATCTCGGGCGGGGTCAACATCTACCCGGCGGAGATCGAAGGCGAACTGGTGATGCACCCGAAGATCGCCGACGTCGCCGTGTTCGGCGTCCCGCACGAGGACTGGGGCGAGGCGATCAAGGCCGTCGTCGAGCCCGCGGAAGGTGTCGAGCCCTCCGACGAGCTGACCGCGGAGATCCTGGAGTACGCGGCGTCACGGCTCGCGAAGTTCAAGCTCCCGCGTTCCGTCGACTACTTGCCCGAACTCCCGCGCGACCCGAACGGGAAGCTCTACAAGCGCAAGCTCCGCGACCCCTACTGGGAAGGCCACCGCGTCCCCTGACGCATTTAGTCCTCTGGATGCGGTAGTTCACTCCACGAACTACCGCATCCAGAGGACGAAACGCGGGGGTTAGCGGCCCCGGAAGACGGGCTTGCGCTTCTCGGCGAAGGCGCGGGGGCCTTCCTTCGCGTCTTCGCTCGCGAAGACCTCGATGCCGTACTGGGCGTCGAGCTTGAAGGCCTCTTCCTCGTGCATACCCTCGGTGTCGCGCATGGTCTTGAGGATCGCGCGGACGGCCAATGGGCCGTTCTGGGAGATGAGACTGGCGAGTTCGAGCGCCTTGTCCAGCGCCTTGCTGTCCGGGACGACGTGGCCGATCAGGCCGATCTCCAGCGCCTCGGCCGCCTTGATGTGCCGCCCGGTCAGCAGCAGGTCCGCGGCGACGGTGTACGGGATCTGCCGGGGGAGCCGCACGGCCGAACCGCCCATCGGGAACAGGCTCCATCGCGCCTCGGACACCCCGAACTTCGCGCTCTCGCCCGCGACGCGGATGTCCGTGCCCTGCAGGATCTCCGTGCCGCCGGCGATCGCGGCGCCTTCGACGGCGGCGATCAACGGCTTCGTCAGCCGTCGCCCCTTGAGCAACCCCTCGATCTTGCTGGGGTCGAAAGTGCCCTTCTCGAACGAGTCCGACGGCGAGTTCTTCGACATCGACTTCAGATCCGCGCCGGCGCAGAAAGCGCCACCCGCTCCGGTGAGCACGCAGCACCGGATGTCGTCGTCCTCGTCGACCCGGTTCCACGCCTCGACCATGATCCCGAGCATCTCGCCGCTGAGCGCGTTGCGGGCCTCCGGCCGGTTCATCGTCACCACGAGGGTGTGTCCGGTCTTTTCCACCAGCGCGTGCGGTTCGCCCACCAGAACCTCCCATAGAGCGGCCATTGCCCAGAACGATAACATGTTCTACTTTGTGGGAGTGGCACTCAACATCGCGGATCTACTCGAGCACGCCGTCGACGCCGTGCCGGAGCGCATCGCGGTCGTCTGCGGCGATCGGCGGGTCACCTTCGCCGAACTGGAAGAGCGCGCCAACCGGCTGGCGCACCATCTCGCCGCACACGGCGTGGGACCCGGATCCCACATCGGTGTCTATTCCCGGAACTCGATCGAGGCCCTGGAATCGATGATCGCCGCGTACAAGCTGCGCGCGATCGCGGTCAACGTCAACTATCGCTACGTCCACGGCGAACTGCGGTACCTGTTCGACAACGCCGACCTCGTGGCGCTGGTACACGAGCGCCAGTATTCGGACAAGGTCGCCGCCGTCCTGCCGGAAACCCCGAAACTGAAACACGTTGTCGTTGTCGACGACGGAAGCGACGGCGACTATTCGTCCTATGGCGGCGTGGATTACGAAGCCGCGCTCGCCGAAGGCTCGCCCGAGCGGGACTTCGCCGAGCGCAGCGCCGACGACATCTACATCCTCTACACCGGCGGCACCACCGGGTATCCCAAGGGCGTCCTGTGGCGCCACGAGGATATCTGGCGGGCGCTCGGTGGCGGTATCAACTTCGTCACCGGCGAGTACGTCCCGGACGAGTGGACGCTCGCCGAACAGGGCAAGTCGGGCAGCCTGGTCCGGCTCCCGGCCGCGCCGCTGATCCACGGCGCCGCGCAGTGGGCCGCGTTCGGCGCGCTGTTCACCGGCAGCCCGGTCGTGTTCGTCCCGCGGTTCGACGCGCACGAGGTCTGGAAAGCCGTGCAGGACAACAAGGTCCAGGTGCTCACCATCGTCGGCGACGCGATGGCGCGGCCGCTCATCGACGCCTATCGCGAGGGTGACTACGACGCGTCGTCGATCGTGGCGGTGTCGAGTCACGCCGCCCTGTTCTCCCAGTCGGTGAAGCAGGAATTCCTGTCGCTGCTCCCGAACGTGGTGATCACCGACGCGATCGGCTCCTCCGAAAGCGGCTTCACCGGGATCGGCATGGTCAGCAAGGACAGCGATCATTCCGCCGGCCCCCGGGTCAACTTCGGCAAGGACGCGATCCTCGTGGACGACGACGGCGCGCTCGTCGAGCCGAAACCGGGCGCGATCGGCCTGATCGCCCGGCGCGGGCACGTCCCGCTCGGGTACTACAAGGATCCCGCGAAGACCGAGAAGATCTTCGTCGAGATCGACGGCAAGCGGTACGTCGTCCCGGGTGACTACGCGCGTTACGAGGAAGACCTCACGGTGACCCTGCTCGGCCGGGGATCACAGTGTGTGAACACCGGCGGCGAGAAGGTGTACCCGGAAGAAGTCGAGGGCGCGCTCAAATCGCATCCGGACGTCTTCGACGCGCTCGTCATCGGCATCCCCGACGACCGGCTCGGCCAGCGGGTGGCGGCGGTGATCCAGCCGAGGCCGGGCAAGGAGATCGACGTCGCCGCGCTCGAAGCCCATGTGCGGACCGAGATCGCCGGATACAAGGTGCCGCGCAGTCTCTGGCTCGCCGACGAGATCGGGCGCTCGCCCAGCGGGAAACCGGACTATCCCTGGGCGCAGCGCTACGCCTCCGAGCACGAGCCCGTCACCATCCAACCGGCGTAAGGAGTTTCATGCGGACGTCTCTGTGCGACCGGCTCGGGATCGACCTGCCGATCGTCGGGTTCACCCCGTCCGAGCACGTGGCCGCGGCGATCAGCCGGGCGGGCGGTCTCGGTGTGCTGGGCTGTGTGCGGTTCAACGACGCCGCCGAGCTCGACGCCGTCCTGTCCTGGATGGACGAGAACACCGGCGGGAAGCCGTACGGCGTCGACATCGTGATGCCCGCGAAGATCCCGGCCGAAGGGACGTCGATCGATCTCGCGAAGCACATCCCGCAGGGGCATCGCGACTTCGTGGAGCGGACGCTGCGCGACCTCGCGGTGCCGCCGCTGCCGGACGACACCGACGAACGCGCCGGCGTGCTGGGCTGGCTGCATTCGGTCGCCCGGTCCCATGTCGAGGTCGCGCTGAAACACCCCATCCGGTTGATCGCCAACGCCTTGGGGTCACCGCCGGTGGACGTCATCGAACAGTGTCACGCGAAGGGTGTGCCGGTCGCGGCCTTGGCTGGCAAGGCCGAACACGCCGTCCGTCACGTCGACAACGGCGTCGACATCGTTGTGGCACAAGGATACGAGGCGGGCGGGCATACCGGCGAGATCGCGTCGATGGTCCTGCTGCCCGAGGTGGTGGACGCCGTCGGCGACCGGGTCCCGGTGCTCGCCGCGGGCGGGATCGGCTCGGGCAGGCAGGTCGCGGCCGCGCTCGCGCTGGGCGCGTCCGGGGTCTGGATGGGCTCCTTCTGGCTCGCCACCGAGGAATACCTCCAGACCATGGGGGAGTCCGAGGCGATGCAGCGGGCGCTGGTCGCGGCGGGGTCGTCCGACACCGTCCGGACGCGGATCTACACCGGCAAACCGGCGCGGCTGCTCAAGACGCGGTGGACCGAGGCGTGGGCCGCGCCCGACGCGCCCGAGCCGCTGCCGATGCCGCTGCAGAACCTGCTGGTCTCCCACGCGCACAACCGGATCCACCACGCGGCGGATCCGAGCGTGGTCTCGATGCCGGTCGGGCAGATCGTCGGGCGGATGGACCGGGTGCGCCCGGTGGCCGACGTGATCGCGGAACTCGTGTCGGGCTACGAGGAAACACTGTCGCGTTTGGACAAAACCCGCTGAAAAGACTCGTGAGTGGCAAGGACGGTTCTAACCGTCCTTGCCACTCACGAGTCAGGGCATGCCGTGCGGGTGGAAACTAGAGCCCGGCGGCCGCGTTCTTGATCGCGGTCGCGAAGGTGCTCACCTCGGTGTAGACGCCGGGAGCGTGCGCCCGCGCGCACCCCTCGCCCCAGCTGGTGATGCCGACCTGGATCCAGGCCCCGGCGCTGTCGCGGCGGAACATCGGGCCGCCCGAGTCACCCTGGCAGGTGTCGACGCCGCCGGAGTTGACGTTGCCCGCGCAGATCTCGGCGCTGTCGATCAGGTCGGCGTAGCTGCCGCCCTGCGCTTTGCAGGTCGAGTCGGAGACGAACGGCACGTTGGCCTTGAGCAGGTAACGCTGCTGCGCGCCGCCCTCGGTCGCGGCACCCCAGCCCGCGACGGTGAACGTCCCGCTGTTGTAGGCGGTGGAGGTGGCGATCGGCAGCGTCGGGATGCCGCTGACCGGGCTGGCGAGCTTGATCAGGGCCCAGTCACCGCCGGTGGAGGTGGGGTAGGTCGGCGACCGGTACACGTACGTCGACTTGACCTTCTTGGCCGCCGTGCTCTGCAGGTCCACCACGCCGAGGGTGGCGGTGATCCCCGTGTTGGCCCCGGTCCGCGACACACAGTGCGCGGCCGTCAGCACGATCTGCGGGGTGTAGAGCGCACCACCGCAACCCATGGAAAGCCTGACCATCCAAGGGAATTCGCCCTGAGCGGCCCGGGTGCCACCGACCACGTCGGTGGACGGCGGCTCCGCGGCGACGGCTTGCGGAGCCGTGGCGAGACCCGCCAGGGTTCCGGCCGCCGCGACGGCGATCAGGGACTTTTTGAGCAGGCTGAACCGACGCTTGATGTTCAAGGGTTCATTCCTTCCGGCTGTCCACAGTGGAGGCAGGGAGACTGACTGCGGCCAACTGACTACAGCAGGTGGGCATACGCCGGGACAACCAACTTTCTTCGGATCTTTCGGTCGATGGTGGTGATTAACGGACGTCCGCGCCTGGTCGCCGACGAATGGCGTAGGCCGGAGTGCCCAACGCCCCTACTCCCGGACCGGCGAGCGCCGGAACCGCCGGAAGGCTGAACACCCGCCGGAGGTGCCCTTTTCGGCCACCAGTGTGAGCGTGGCATGAACACTTCGTTCGGGTCAGTACAGGCATGGGGAATCGGGCCTAGGATCTGGATCGTGAAAGCGCGTTCGCCTAGACTGCATCCCCCCGCCGACGGCCCGGTTCGGGACGGAATTCCCGAGCACGGCCGCATTCCCCGCTATTACGCGGTCAAAGTCGATCTTCTCGACGTGATCTCCGAATTAGGACAAGGAGCGGTACTTCCCACCGAAAGGGAACTGTCCGAACGATTCGAGGTTTCCCGTGCGACGGTCCGCCAGGCCGTCGGCGAACTCGTGCTGGAAGGGCGGCTGAGCAGGCGTCAGGGGAGCGGCACGTACGTCGCGGGCCCCAAGCTCGTCCAGCCGCTCGCCCTGGTGAGTTACACCGAAGGACTCAGGAGGCAGGGCATTCAGCCAGGCCGGAATCTGATCTCTTTGGAACGCCGGGAGGCGGGTCCGTCGCTGGCGTCGGAACTGGAAATCGATCCCGAAGACGACGTCATCCACATCGAACGGGTGCTGCTCGCCGACGACGAGCGGGTCGGGCTGGAATCGACCTATCTCACCGCCGCGCGATTCCCGACGCTCATGGATGTGTTCGATCCCACACAGTCGCTCTACGCCTGCTTGCGGGAAAGGCTGGGGGTGGTCTTCGACGGCGCCGAGGAGCGGGTCGAGACCGTGCTCGCCACGCCGCGGGAGGCGCTGCTGATCGGGACGAACCCGGCGCTGCCGATGCTGCTGATGCACCGGACCTCGTGGGGGACCGACGGGGTCCCGTTCGAACGCGTCCGGTCGCTGTTCCGCGGTGACCGGCTCTCCTTCGAGACCCGACTGGGCCGCGTGGAGTAGCCACCGACCGCATTCAGTCCTCTGAACGCGATATTTGCGGATTCAACGACCGCATCCAGAGGACGAAACGCGGCGTAATGTAACGTAAAGATAACAGGTCTGGTCCAGATTTGGCGGGCGCTTCACCTGGGGTTAGAGCCAGGGTCACGGAGCGTTGGTGCGCGCAGGCGAGCGTCTGCGGTGTGCGAATCCTCATCATCGGCGGCGGGGTGCTCGGCACCCAGCACGCCTGGCAGGCCGTCGAACGCGGCCACGAAGTCGTCCAG
Source organism: Amycolatopsis sp. NPDC058340 (assembly GCF_042723975.1). Taxonomy (NCBI): domain Bacteria; kingdom Bacillati; phylum Actinomycetota; class Actinomycetes; order Pseudonocardiales; family Pseudonocardiaceae; genus Amycolatopsis; species Amycolatopsis sp. NPDC058340. The sequence continues at coordinate 159,957 of NZ_JBHXIB010000007.1, forward strand.
ATCGAACGGGAACCCGAGGCCAGGGGCGCGTCCGTGCGCAACTTCGGCCTGGTCTGGGTCGGTGGCCGCGCCAGTGGCCCCGAACTGGAGACGGCCGCCAGGGCGCGGGTGCTGTGGGAGCGCATCGGCGAGCGCGTCGAAGGGATCGGCTTCCGGCCGAACGGCTCGCTCACCGTCGTCCGCACCGAGGCCGAACTCGCCGTCGCGCGGGCGGCGGCCGACACCACCGAAGACCGCGGTTTCAAGCTGCTCGACGCCGCCGAGGCCCGCGAGCTGAACCCGGCCCTGCGCGGCGACTTCCTCGGCGCGCTCTGGTGCGACCGCGACGCCGCCGTCGAACCGCGCGTCGCCCAGCCGGCCCTGCGCGCCGAACTCGCGAAGTCCGGCCGCTACACCTGGGTGCCCGGCCGCGAGATCCGCGACCTGACCGGCCGCGGTGTCACCGACGACACGGGTGAGACCCACGAGGGCGACGTCGTGGTGCTGTGCACCGGCGCCTGGACCGGCGGCCTGGTCAAGGAGCTCGCCGGGACGGCGCCGGTCCGCCGCGTGCGGCTGCAGATGGCCCAGACCGAGCCGCTCGGGGAAACCCTCACCACCACGGTCGCCGACGCGGACAGCTTCCGGTACTACCCGGCGTACCGCGGCGAGGCACTCGACGGCCTCAACGCGGGCCAGCCGCAGGGCGACGTCGCCGCGGCCCACAAGATGCAGTTGCTCATGGTCCAGCGGCTCGACGGCTCGCTGACCATCGGCGACACCCACGAATACGACGAGCCGTTCTCGTTCGACACCACCGAAGCCCCGTACGACCATCTGGCCGAGGTCGCCGGCGCGCTGCTCGGACGGCCGCTCCCGCGGATCGCCCGCCGCTGGGCCGGGGTCTACGCCCAGACCACCGACACCACCCGGATCGTGCACCGCGCCCGCGTCGCGGACAACGCGTGGCTCGTCACCGGACCGGGTGGCCGGGGGATGACCTGTTCCCCCGCCATCGCCGAAGACACCGCAGAGGAGCTGTCCTGGTGAACACCGAACTCGTCGTCCTGGACATGGCCGGGACCACCGTCGCCGACGACGGCCTGGTGATCCGCGCCTTCACCGCGGCGATCGCCGCCGCCGGAGTGTCCGAAGAGGACAGCCGCTTCCCCGGAATGCTCGACTACGTCGTCGAAACGATGGGGCAGTCCAAGATCGTCGTCTTCCGCGCCCTGCTCGACGGAGACGAGGAACGCGCCCAGCGCGCGAACACCGCCTTCCAGGACGCCTACGGGAAACTCGTCGCCGACGGCCACTGCGAGCCGATCCCCGGCGCCGAGCAGACGATCCAGGAACTGCGTGCCCAAGGCGTGAAGGTCGCGCTCACCACCGGCTTCGCGCCGGACACGCAGAACGCGATCCTGGACGCGCTGGGCTGGCACGGCCTCGCCGACGCCGTGCTGGCGCCGGGCGACGGGGTGCGCGGCCGTCCGTTCCCCGACCTCGTCCTCGCCGCCGCGCTGCGGCTCGAAGTCACCGATGTCCGCCGTATCGCCGTCGCCGGTGACACCCCCTCGGACGTCCGGACCGGGCTGCGGTCCGGCGCCTCGCTCGTCGCCGGAGTGCTCACCGGATCGGCGAAAAAGCCGGAACTCGAAGCCGCCGGCGCCACCCACGTCCTCGAATCCGTCCGCGACCTCCCCGCCCTGCTGTCCTAAAAGGAGCTTTGACGACATGAAGAAACTCGCGGCCACCGCCCTCGCCGGTCTGCTCGCCCTCGCCCTGGGCGCCTGCGGCGGAACCGCCGGTGGCGCGTCCGGCGACCAGACCGTCACGCTGTACACAGTGGACGGTCTCGAGGACTGGTACGCCCAGCGCATCGAGGAGTTCAAGGCCAAGACCGGGATCACCGTCCAGGCGGTGACCGCCGGCTCCGGCGAGGTCGCCTCGCGGGTGGAGAAGGAGAAGGCAAACACCCAGGCCGACATCCTGGTCACGCTGCCGCCGTTCATCCAGCGGGCCGCGTCGCAGGGGCTGCTCGCCGCCACGGCGCCCGCCGGGATCGACCAGGTGCCCGCCGGGCAGAAGGACGGCCAGGGTCGCTACTTCGCCCTCATGAACAACTACCTCAGCTTCATCCGCAACCCGCAGGTCTCGCCCAAGACCTGGGACGACCTCCTGTCTCCCTCGCTCAAGGGCAAACTCCAGTACTCGACCCCCGGCGAGGCGGGCGACGGCACCGCGGTCCTGCTGCAGCTCCAGCACGTCCTCGGCGATCAGGGCGCGCTCGACTACCTCTCGAAGCTCGAAGCCAACAACGTCGGCCCGTCGTCCTCCACCGGCAAACTCCAGCCGAAGGTGGCCAAGGCCGAGATCCTGGTGGCCAACGGCGACGTCCAGATGAACCTCGCCGAGATCGAGAAGAGCGGCGGTTTCGAGGTCTTCTTCCCGGCCGACGCGCAGGGCAAGCGCTCCACCTTCGCCCTCCCGTACTACGCCGGGCTGGTGAACAACGCGCCGCACGCCGAGAACGCCAAGAAGTTCCTGGACTTCCTGCTCTCACCCAAGGTGCAGGGCAAGGCCGTCGACGCCTTCGGCGCCCCGTCGCGGACCGACGTCACGCCGACCGGCCCGCGCGCGGACAAGGTGAAGGCCGCACTCGCCGGAGTCGAGATCTGGCAGCCGGACTGGGACGCCGTCCTCGCGAAGCTCGACGCCGATCTCGCCGCGTACAAGAAGGCCGTGGGCCGATGACCCCGGCGGTCGAATTCCGCGGGGTTTCCGTCCGCTTCGGCCGGACGACCGCCCTCTCGCCACTGGACCTCACCGTGGCGAGAGGGGAGACGCTGGCGATGCTCGGGCCGTCCGGTTCCGGCAAGTCGACGGCGCTGAAGGCGCTCGCGGGTTTCGTCGTGCCGAGCACGGGCCGGGTCCTGCTCGACGGCGAGGACGTCACCGATCTGCCGCCGCACCGGCGCGGCCTCGGCGTGGTCGTGCAGAGCTACGCGCTGTTCCCGCATATGCGGGTCGAGGCCAACGTCGCTTTCGGCCTCAAGGCAAGGAAAACGCCTCGGGCCGAGACCGCGCGCCGGGTCGCCGAGGCACTGGAGCTGGTCGGGATGGGCAAGTACGCCCGTCGCTACCCGCGTGAGCTCTCCGGTGGGCAGCAGCAGCGCGTCGCGCTCGCGCGGGCGCTGGCCATCCGCCCTCGTGTGCTGCTGCTGGACGAACCACTGTCCGCTTTGGACGCCGCCCTGCGCGAGGACATGGTCGCCGAACTCCTGCGGCTGCGCGCCGAACTCCCCGACACCACGCTGATCTACGTCACCCACGACCAGGGTGAGGCGCTGGCGCTGGCCGACCGGATCGCCGTCATGCGCGATTCGAGGCTGGTCGAACTCGGGCCCAGCCGCGAGCTCTACCAGCGGCCGTCGACGGAGTTCACCGCGAGCTTCCTCGGCGCGTCCAACCTCATCCCGGTCGAGCTGATCCAGGCCGACGGCACCCGCGTCCGGCTGGGTGACCGCGAGCTGGCGGCCGATCCGTCCGGGACCTTCCGGGCGGGCCAGCCCGTCGCGCTCGGCGTCCGGCCGCATCGGATCGGCATCACCGCGGCGGACGCCCCCGGCGCGCTGCCCGCGGTCCTGCGCGGTGTCCAGTGGCGTGGCACGGGTTTCCGGCTCGACCTCGAACTCGCCCACGACGGGAACGAGGTCCGGGCCGAAGTGTCGGACATCGACGGCCTTCCGCACGTGGGGCAGCGGGTCGGAGTGTCCATTCCGGACGGTTGCCCGCTGGTGGGTGTCGGATGACCGGCCTCGCGCTCACCGCCGTGGCGGCACCGGCGCGGCGGCGGGAGAAACGGCCCGGCCGCGGGTGGTTCCTGCTGCCGCCGGTGCTCGTCCTGCTCGGCTTCTTCGGCTACCCGCTGGTGCTGGTCGTCCTCCAGTCCCTGGAATCGAAGACCGGCGAGTTCGGGCTTTCGGTATGGCTGGAGGTCCTGGGCTCGGCGGAATTCCGGGACGCCGCCTGGAAGACCGTCGCGCTCGCGCTCGGCGCCACCGCGGGCTGCGTGGTGCTGGGGACGTTCCTCGCGCTGGTGATCGCGTTCGTGCCGTTCCCCGGGGCGCGGACGCTCTCGCGGCTGGTGGACACCGTGCTCGCGTTCCCGTCGTTCCTCATCGCGCTCGCGTTCACCTTCATCTACGGCAGCGCCGGAATCCTGGGTGCGGGCGGATTCCTGTACTCGCCGTTCGGGATCCTGCTGGCCGAGATCACCTTCTACACGCCGTTCGTGATGCGGCCCGCGCTCGCCGCGTTCGGTCAGGTCTCGTCGGCGCAGATGGAGGTCGCGGCCAGTCTCGGCGCGAAACCCGGCCGCGTGCTGCGCCAGGTGATCCTGCCGGAAGCCTTGCCGTCACTGGCTTCCGGCGCCTGCCTGACCATGCTGCTGGCGATGAACGAGTTCGGCATCGTGCTGTTCCTCGGCGCCAAGGACGTCACGACGCTGCCGATGCTGGTCTACGGCAAGGGAATCGTCACCTTCGACTTCCCGCAAGCCTGTGTCATCGCGGTGGTCAACGTCGTGTTCTCCCTTGTCCTGTACGGAACCTACCGGCGACTGACGAAGGGAGGCCGTCGTGCTGCTGTGGACCAGGCGTAGCCGCGTCCTGCTGTGGGCGGTGTTCGCGGTGCTGTTCACCGCGATCGTGCTGGCGCCGCTGCTGATGATCGTGCTGGCGTCGGTCGCCGGGAACTGGACGGGATCGCTGCCCGGCGCGCTCACCGGCTCGCATTTCGCGCAGGCGCTGTCCGGGGAGACGTTCGCGAGTCTCTCGGTGAGCATTCAGACCGGTGTCATCGCGTCGCTGGTGTCGGTACTGCTGGGCACGTGGGCCGCGCTCGCGTCGCAGTCGGCGCCGCCGAAGCTGCGGAAGGCCGTCGACACCCTGTTCCACCTGCCGATCGCGGTGCCGTCGGTGGTGCTGGGGCTGGCGCTGCTCGTCGCGTTCAGCCGTCCGCCGCTCGCCTTCAACGGCACGCGCTGGATCGTGCTGCTGGGGCACGTGATGATCCTGCTGCCGTTCTCCTACAGCACGGTCTCCGCCGCGATCGCGCGGATGGATCCGCTGCTGGCACAGGCGGCGGCGAGTCTCGGCGCTTCGCCGGCCCGGGTGCTGCTGCGGGTGCGGCTGCCGGTCCTGCTGCCGTCGATCTCGGCTTCGGCGAGCCTCGCGCTGGCGATGTCGATGGGCGAACTGGGCGCGACGATGATGCTGTACCCGCCGGACTGGCGCACACTGCCCGCGAGCATCTTCGCGCTCACCGACCGGGGCCAGGTGTTCCTCGCGTCGGCGAGCACCGTGCTGCTGCTGGCCGTCACGCTCGCGGGGGTGGTGATCCTCGGCCTGGCGCGCGGCCGCGCGGCTCAGCGGTGATGCAACCTCGGGTGAGGTTCATTCCGTCCTGAAACCATGATGAACGCAGCGAAGACGCTGGGCGCGGGGCTCGTGCTCGCCGCGACGGCGGCCTGCGGCGCGGGCGGCCCCGGAGCACCGGCGAACACGAGCACCCCTCCGGTCGTCACCACACCTTCGGATCTGCCCACCTCGCTCCCGGCGAGCCCGCCGGTCGCGAAACCGCCGATGTCACGGCCGACCGTCGGGCCGCCGCCCTCGGACAAGATGCTGCCGCCGTCCCAGGTCGACACCAAGCTGCCCGTGCGGGTCAGCGCCGAGAACGGCGGCCTGAACGTGCACCTCGAACTGAGCGGCTGCGACGAGGCGAGGGCGAACCTCGCCGAAGAGACCGCGCAGCGGGTCGTGGTCCACGTGACCATCGACCACGGGAAGCCGGGACAGATGTGCCCGCAGGTGATCCGCTACGTCGTCCTGCCGGTGAAACTCGCCGAGCCGCTCGGCACCCGGACCGTGGTCTTGTAAGCGGGCCGGGATCATGTGCAACCCCACGGCGGCTTCGTTCCGTCCCAGTCACATGAGGTACTTAACGAATGTCATCGGCCTTGGCCTGATCGTCGTTGCGGTATCCGCCTGCGGGGCGCAGAACCAGGCGGCGGAACCCGCGGCCGGCCCCGGGAGCGGCACCCTGAGTACCGTGCCGCCGTCCCCGACCGTGCCGCCTTCGTCGTCGGCGCCCGCCCCGGCCAGCAAGCCGGGGAACCAGCCGGGTGTGCCGTCCGCGCCGCGCCAGGAGGTTCCGGAAGGCAGCACGAAGCTGCCGGACAAGCAGCTCGACGCGTCGGCACTGCCCGCGGACTATCCGCGTGAGGTGTACACCAGCAACGGCGGGACGATCCTGAACATCCGCGGCCAGGAAGGCGGCTGCGGGCACGCGACGGCGGAGGCCGCGCAGCAGGACGGGACCAGGGTCACCGTCAACCTGACCGAACTGAAGGGCCAGACCGGCCAGATGTGCACGATGGACATCCGGCATCCGGTGATCTCGGTGGCGCTCGCGGCGCCGCTGGGGGAGCGGACCGTGGTCCTGAAGCAGATGCGCTGACGCTTACGGGCGCGTCCCGGGAACGTGCCGAAATTCCGTGAAGGCCTCCTTGAGGGACCCAGAGTCCCTCAAGGAGGCCTTCACGGACGTCAGCGGAAGCTGATCTGCAGCACCGGTTCCGAGGTGGCCTCGAAGAAGTCGTTGCCCTTGTCGTCGATGACGATGAACGCGGGGAAGTCCTCGACCTCGATCTTCCAGACCGCTTCCATCCCCAGCTCGGCGTACTCGAGGACGTCGACCTTCTTGATGCAGTCCTGCGCCAGCCGCGCGGCCGGGCCGCCGATCGAGCCGAGGTAGAACCCACCGTGCTCGTTGCACGCCGCGGTCACCTTCTTGGACCGGTTGCCCTTCGCCAGCATCACCAGCGAGCCGCCCGCGGCCTGGAACTGCTCGACGTAGGAGTCCATGCGGCCCGCGGTGGTCGGCCCGAAGGAGCCTGACGCGTAGCCCTCGGGCGTCTTCGCCGGGCCCGCGTAGTACACGGGGTGGTCGCGAAGGTACTGAGGCATCTCTTCGCCCGCGTCGAGCCGCTCGGCGATCTTCGCGTGCGCGATGTCGCGGGCGACGACGAGCGGGCCGGTCAGCGACAGGCGGGTCTTCACCGGCAGCTGCGAGAGCTGGGCGCGGATCTCGGCCATCGGCCGGTTCAGGTCGACGGTCACCACCTCGTCGGACAGGTCGTCCTCGGTGACGTCCGGCAGGAACTGCGCGGGGTCGCGCTCCAGCTGCTCCAGGAACACTCCGTCGGCGGTGATCTTCGCCTTCGCCTGGCGGTCGGCCGAGCACGACACGGCGACGCCGACAGGGCAGGACGCGCCGTGGCGCGGCAGGCGGATCACCCGGACGTCGTGGCAGAAGTACTTGCCGCCGAACTGCGCGCCGATACCGAACTGGCGCGTCATCTCCAGCACCTGCTGTTCGAGATCGACGTCGCGGAAACCGTGCCCCAGTTCGGAACCCTCGGTCGGGAGGTCGTCGAGATAGCGGGCCGAGGCCAGCTTCGCGACCTTCAGGTTGAACTCCGCCGACGTGCCGCCGACGACGATCGCGAGGTGGTACGGCGGGCAGGCCGCGGTGCCGAGGCTGCGCAACTTCTCGTCGAGGAACTTCGCGAGCCGCTTCGGGTTCAGGACGGCTTTCGTTTCCTGATAGAGGAACGTCTTGTTCGCGCTGCCGCCGCCCTTGGCCATGAACAGGAATTCATAGCTCGGGTCGTCTTGACCGTCTTTGTGATAAAGCTCGATCTGGGCAGGCAGGTTGGTACCCGTATTGCGCTCATCCCAGAAATTCACCGGCGCCATCTGCGAATAGCGCAGATTCAACTCCTGATAGGCGTCGAAAATACCGCGAGAGAGCGCGCGCTCGTCGTCGGCGCCGGTGAGCACGCCTTCGCCGCGTTTGCCGATCACGATCGCGGTGCCGGTGTCCTGGCACATCGGGAGGACGCCGCCGGCGGAGATCGCCGCGTTGCGCAGCAGGTCCATCGCGACGAACCGGTCGTTGCCGCTGGCCTCGGGGTCGTCGACGATCGCGCGCAGCTGCGCCAGGTGTGACGAGCGCAACAGGTGCTGGATGTCGGTGATCGCGGTCTTGGCGAGTTTGGTGAGCGCCTCGGGCTCGACCTTGAGGAACTTCCGGCCCGCGGCTTCGACGACCTCGACACCCTCGGTGCCGATCAGCCGGTACTCGGTGCGGGTGTCCTTGGCGAGCGGAAGGACTTCGGTGTACTGGAACGTGGTGGGCGCCACTGCGCGGGCTCCTTTGCCGGCATCGGGAACCCGCCCACGGTACCCAAGCCCGGCCACGGCGCCCGAGAGGCCACGGCGGACGTAACCGAGGCCACTGGCGGCGGGTGTGGACGCCAGCGGGTGGGGGGTGGTTGTTTTGGGTGTTAAAGGGCGATAAAAACACACACCACCCGCCGCCGAGGAAATAACGCCCGGGCCAATGTGGCCGCC
>NZ_JBHXIB010000007.1:168425-258002 GCF_042723975.1 Amycolatopsis sp. NPDC058340
GCGGGGGGGGGCGGTTGGTCCCCCGGGGGTGTTTGTTTTGTTTTTTTTCATAAACCCCCAAAAAAACCCCCACCCACCCACGGGACCGAGTGCAATTCCCGCGCTGCAATTTGTCGCCGCGCCCCACAAATAGTTCGGGAGGCCGGGCCCACCCCGACGGACCCGACCTCCCGGGGAAAGCGATCCGGGCGCGAACACCCGACCGCGAAGACTTTTTACCTGCTCGACGGTCTCGTGACGCAGGTCATAAGTCAACGCTGCCGAACGGGTGTTGCTTTTTCCGCGCCGAAAGGCTCTGTGGCACTACGAAGCGTAGGCGCGCAGGCGGTCCGCCCGCTCACCTTGACGCAGCTTCGACATGACCTCTCGCTCGATCTGACGAACGCGCTCACGGGAGAGCCCGAAGTGCTTGCCGATCTGGTCGAGCGTGCGCGGCTGGCCGTCGTCGAGGCCGTAGCGCAAGCGGATCACCTGGGACTCGCGGTCGTCCAGCGTCGCGAGCACGCGGCGCAGGTCGTCCTGGAGCAGACCGGAGATCACGGCGCTCTCGGCGTCGGTCGCCTCGGAGTCCTCGATGAAGTCACCGAGCGGGGCGTCCTCCTCGGTGCCGACCGGCATGTCGAGGCTCACCGGGTCACGCGAGTGGTCGAGCAGATCCGAGATCTTGTGCGCCGGGATACCCGATTCGGCGGCCAGCTCCTCGTGGGTGGCGTCCCGGCCGAGCTGCTGGTGCAGGTCGCGCTTGATGCGGGCCAGCTTGTTCACCTGTTCCACCAGGTGGACCGGCAGCCGGATGGTGCGTCCCTGGTCGGCCATCCCCCTGGTGATGGCCTGGCGGATCCACCAGGTGGCGTACGTCGAGAACTTGAACCCCTTGGAGTAGTCGAACTTCTCCACCGCGCGGATCAGACCCAGGTTCCCCTCCTGGATCAGGTCGAGCAGCGGCATCCCCCGGCCGGTGTAGCGCTTCGCGAGCGAGACCACGAGGCGGAGGTTGGCCTCCAGCAGGTGGTTCTTCGCGATGTGGCCGTCACGCACGAGGGCGGACATCTCCGAACGCCGCTTCGGCGTGAGGCCCTCGGCCGTGTCGAGCATGTGCTGGGCGAACACGCCCGCTTCGATGCGCTTGGCCAGCTCGACCTCGTCGGCGGCGGACAGCAGCGCCGTCTTGCCGATTCCGTTGAGGTACACGCGAACGAGGTCCGCGGCCGGGCTCTGGGCGTCGAGGTCGGCGTCGGTGAGCGCCCCCGTGCTCACCGGCTCCTGGGTGGATTGCGCCGGGATACGGCGCTCGCGAATCCCGCGCGCTTCGCGTTCGAGAGTCTGGACTGACATTCTGCCTCCCCGGTCACGGGCTGAACGTGCTGCGATGTGTCCGCCGGATCCGCCTCGGCGTAGCAGGCCCTGTGGAAAACCCGCTACTCCTCGTCGGCCCAGCTTGGCTGGACACTTGGCTCAACGCCGGGAGGTCCGAAAACGTTCCCGGCTTCTACAGAGGAGACGGGCGGCTGACCTGGGGCGTTGCTCGACCAACCCTGAGCTTTTCCTGAGAATGCCCGTGCCGGGGAGAAGGAAACGTGGTCTAGACCTCTATCAGGAGGGTGAACGGACCGTCGTTCACGCTCCGGACCGCCATCATGGCCCCGAACCGGCCGGTTTCGACCCGGGCGCCGCGTTCGCGCAACGCGTCGACGACGGCCGTCACGAGCGGTTCGGCGACCTCGGGCCGGGCGGCCGCGGTCCAGGAGGGACGGCGGCCTTTGCGGGTGTCGCCGTAAAGAGTGAACTGGCTTACGACGAGCAGGGGAGCGCCGGTGCTGGCGCACGACTCCTCGTCGCGAAGTATGCGAGCTTCGTGCAGTTTGCGCGCCATCGCCGGCACTTTCGACACATCGTCGTCGGCGTGGATTCCCAGCAGCACCAGCAAACCCGGCTCGTCGATGGCGCCGGTCACCTCGTCGCCGACGGTCACGCTCGCTTCCGTGACCCTCGCCACCACCGCCCGCATCAGACGGTGGGCAGCAGCATGCCGTGCCGGACCAGTTCCCGGACGACGGGCAACGCGGCCTCGGCCAGTTCCTCCGGTTCCAGGCCCTGAGCGGCCGCCAGGAGCACGATCAGGTCCTCCAGGGGGAGTGCGCCCCGGCAACCGGCGAGCAGCCGTGTCGCGAGCTCGTCCACTTCGTGCGACCACCCGGGACCGTCGGTGCGGTGCAGCCGCTGGACGGTGGTGGCCCAGCCCTCCTCGCCCGGTTCGGCGACGCTCTCCAGCAGAACGGTTTCCGGGACCCGGAACCGGACATCGAGGAGCGAATCCCCGTTGGTGCGAAGCCATTCCACCCGATCCAGCCAGTTCGCGGCCTCGGCGCCCAGCGGGTCGTCGTAGGCCTGACGCAGGTCTTCGCACACGATCGTCGGGGTCGCGCCGCCGGCCCGGCGAAGGGTGACGAAGCCGAAACCGATGCCCTGTACGTCGTTTTCGGCGAACCAGTCGAGCCACGCGCCCGATTTCGCGCGGCCCTCGGGGGAGCGGGGGTCGATGCCCGCGTCACGCAGCCACGTGCCGACGTAGAGGCCTGGATCGGCGATGTCCCGCTGGACGAACCACGCGTCGGTCTCGGCGGGCAGCCAGCGGGTCACCCGATCGCCCCAATCCTCGCCCTTCACGTGCAGCCAGGACGCCAGGAGCTGGCCGGTGCCGCCGTCGTTGAGGAACCCGGGCAGCTGCCGCACCACGAGCGCGCTGGCGTCGTCACCGGCGAGACCGGAGTCGCGGTAGGTGTAGTCGACCCGCGGCGGGCCTACCACGAACGGCGGATTGCAGACGATCTGGTCGAACCGGCGCCGCGCGACCGGCGCGAACCATTCGCCCCGGACGAGTTCGACGTCCAGCTCGTTGAGCCGGAACGTGGCCGCGGCGAGCGCCAGCGCGCGGGCCGAGACGTCGGTCGCGGTGACCTTCTTCGCGTGCCGGGTGGCGTGCAGCGCCTGGACACCGTTGCCGGTGCCGACGTCGAGCAGGCTGCTGACCTCGCGGCGGCTGGTGGCCCGGATCAGGCTGAGGGAGGCGTGTCCGACACCGAGCACGTGGTCTTCGGGCACGGTCGTGCCCAGGACGTCGGCGTCGAGGTCGGAGACGACCCACCACGAGCCTTCGTCGTCGCCGTGCGGGCGGACATCGAGGCCTGCCCGGTAGCCGTCGGCGACGGGCACGAGCAGGGTGGCGGCGACCGCGTCATCGAGAGACAGTGGCGCGAAAGCGGCCTCGACGTCCTTCTCCGGTTCGGTCGCCCCCAGCAGGAACAGCCGGATCAGCGTGCCGAGTTCACCCGAGTCGCGTGTCGCGCGATAGGCGAGTTCCGGTTCGCCGCGGCCGAGGGCGCCGTGCGCGGAACCGAGGGCGCCGACCACGCCGTCGGTGTCGTACCCCGTCCGGCGGAAGGCGTCCCGCAGCCTCGCGCAAACGTCGTCGGACAGGTCGGGGAGGGCCGCTCGTGTGCTCACGGTGGGTAATACTGCCAGGATTGCGTCGTGAGCCTTGAGAGTGTCCTGGCACCGCTGCAGGCGGCGCTGCCCGGATTGGAAGACCTGTACACCGACCTCCACCGGCATCCGGAGCTGTCGTTCGCCGAAACCCGCACCGCCGCCGAGCTGGCGCGGCGTCTGGAGGCCGACGGCTACGAGGTGCACACCGGAATCGGGCGCACCGGCGTCCTGGGCGTGCTGCGCAACGGGCCCGGCCCGAAGGTGATGCTGCGCGCGGACATCGACGCGCTGCCGGTGGAGGAGAAGACCGGCCTGCCGTACGCGAGCACCGCGCGCGGGGTCGACGCCGACGGCCGCGACGTCCCGGTGATGCACGCCTGCGGTCACGACATGCACGCCACCTGGCTCTCGGGGGCCGCCTCGCTGCTCGCGGCCGGGCGCGGGCACTGGTCGGGCACGCTGATGGTCGTCTTCCAGCCGGGGGAGGAGGCCGGGGACGGCGCGGCAGGCATGGTCCGCGACGGGGTCTTCGAACCCGCCGGCAAACCCGACGTCGTGCTCGGGCAGCATGTCGTGCCCGGTCCGGCGGGCTGGGTGCTGACCAGGCCGGGCGTGATCATGGCGGCGACCGACGCGCTCCGCATCACCCTGCACGGCCGGGGCGGGCACGGCTCGCGCCCCGAGACCACGGTGGATCCCGCCGTGCTCGCCGCGTCCGTGGTGCTCAAGCTGCAGACCATCGTTTCGCGGGAGATCTCGGCGACCGAATCGGCGGTGGTGACCGTGGGGTCGCTGCACGTCGGCACGGCGCACAACATCATCGCCGACCACGCCGTGCTCGAGGTCAACATCCGGTCGTTCGACCAGGCCGTGCGGGAGAAGGTCGTCGCGGCGGTCGAGCGGATCGTCCAGGGCGAGGCGGCCACCGCGGGCGCGCCGAAACCGCCGGAGATCGAGCGGATCGGCGCGTTCCCGGTCACCGAGAACGACGACGCGGCCACGGAGGGGCTCACCGCCGCCTTCCGTGACCATTTCGGCGAGGGCCGGGTGATGCCCGCGCCACTGGTCACCGGCAGTGAGGACTTCAGCGAATTCGGCCGTGCGGCCGGCGTCCCCTCGGTGTTCTGGCTGGTCGGCGGCATGGACGAAGGCGAGGTGATCGCCGCGATGACCGCCGGGCGCTTCGAACAGGACATCCCGTCGAACCATTCGCCGCTCTTCGCGCCGATCCCGCATCCGACGCTTTCGGCGGGTGTGGAGACGCTCGTGGTCGCGGCTCTGCACCGGCTCACCCACCCGGGTGTCGGATGAGCCCGGGGAGTGGGAGCATGGAAGCCGGAGGTGGTGCTGTGAACGCGCCCGCCCACGGTCCCGAACCGAGGGAACCCGCTCCGGTGCTGATCACCGAAGCCGCCCCGTCCTACGAAGACCAGCTGGCCAAGCGGAAGCGGAAGTACATCATCATGATGTCGTTCCGCATCCCGTGTCTCATCCTCGCCGGGATCTTCTACCAGACCTGGTGGCTGGCGCTGGCGCTGATCGCGATCTCGATCCCGCTGCCGTGGGTCGCGGTCCTGATCGCCAACGACCGGCCGCCGCGCAAAAGCGAGAAGGTCAACCGGTACCAGGCCGAACCGACCCGTATCGAAAGCTCCGGTCACCGCGTCATCGACGGCGGCTGACTCGCTTCGCGCCTCGTGAGTGGTAAGGACGGTTCTAACCGTCCTTACCACTCACGAGGGGTGGGACTACGGCTGCGGCCCGACCTTCGAAACCGCGCGGGCCCCCAGCCGCGTCCCGGCCCGAAGCACCTCCACGGTGGACTCGCCGCGCAGCCACGCCGCGAGCACCCCGGCGTCGAAGGCGTCCCCGGCGCCGGTCGAGTCGACGCATTCCGCCGGCTGCGCGGGCACCGAGGTGATGGTGCCGCTCGCGTCGATCCAGCTGGCGCCGTCGAGACCGGCGGTGACCACGACCTCGCCGACGTAGTCGAGCAGTTCCTTCGCCGCTTCGGCATCACTCGACCCGGTCAGCGCGACCAGTTCGCTGGTGTTCGGCATCAGCAGGTCGACGCCGCGCACGTCGTCGAGGAAGGCCGCGGGATCGGTGATCAGCGTCGCCGCCTGCGGGTCGACCGACGTCGTCAGCCCGGCCTTCTTCGCCGCCGCGAGCGACGCGAGCGCCGCGGGCCGTGACGACGGGTACAGCAGGACATAACCCGAGAGGTGCAGGTGGCTCGCCCCGCGCAGCGCGGCCTCGGTGACGTCCTCGGGGCTGAACTTCGCGTTGGCGGCACGGTCGGCGAGCATGCTCCGCTCACCGGCGCCGTCGACCAGCACCACGACGCAGAACGTCGGTTCCTCGGGGTCCACCGCGAACTCGCAGCGGACACCCGCCGCCTCCAGCTCGTTTTTCACCATGCGGCCGCCGGAATCGTCCCCGATCCGGGCGACCAGGGTGGTCTCGGTGCCCTCGGCCCGCAGCCACAGCGCGGTGTTCGCACCCGCGCCGCCGCTGGTGAAGTGGACCTTCGCGCGGATGTCGCCGCCGTGCGGGATGGGGCCTTCGTGCCGCGCGACCACGTCGAGACCGACGTCGCCGACGACGACGATGCCGCTCACGCGGTGGTCCCGGCGAGCGCGACGGCGACCTCGGTGGCCAGTTCCGCGTTGGACAGCACCAGCGCCTCGTTCGCGTCGAGGCTGACGCCCTCGCTGGCGGTGTGGAAGTGCTCCAGCAGCACCGGTGTGACGTCCTTCCCGTGCACGCCACGTGCCTTGAGGAGTTCCAGCCCTTCGGCGAGCAGCCGGTCGTGCAGGTCCCGGTCCATTTCGGACGCTTCCGGGATCGGATTCGCCAGCAGTACACCGGAAGTCGCGTGCGCCCGGTGGGCGGCGATGACCGCGGCCGCCTGCGCGGCGTCGTCGACCCGCCACGGCACCTCGAAACCGGACGAGCGGAGGTAGAACGCCGGGAACTCGCCGGTGCGGAAACCCAGCACCGGCACCGAGTTGGTCTCCAGCACTTCGAGGGTCGCGGCGATGTCGAGGACCGACTTCACCCCCGAGCAGACCACCGTCGTCGGCACCTTCGCGAGCACGCCCAGATCCGCCGAAACGTCCCAGCTCTGTGCCGCGCCCTGGTGCACCCCGCCGAGCCCGCCGGTGGCGAACATGCCGATCCCGGCCGCGGCGGCCAGCGCCGCGGTGCTCGCGACCGTCGTCGCGCCGGAGCGGCCGAGGCCGACGGCCGGGCCGATGTCGCGCAGGGAGAGCTTGTCCAGGTCCGCGCCGGGCGCGCACACGCGTTCCAGCTGCTCGCCGGTGAGGCCGATCAGGGGGACGCCGTCGAGGACGGCGATGGTCGCGGGGACGGCGCCGCCGTCGCGCACGACCTTCTCCAGCCGCCGGGCGACGTCGAGGTTGCGGCCGGGCGGGAGACCGTGGGAGAGGATGGTGCTCTCCAGCGCGACGACGGGGTCACCGCCGGCGAGGGCGGAGGCGACCTCTTCGTGAAGGGACAGTTGCGGAGTCACGAACGAACATCATCGGTGATGTGGGTCCGCGTCACGCCATCGGGTCAGTTCGTTCGAGATGTTCTCGCGCGCCTTGCTCTCCCAGCGTGCCCGCGCGATGTCGCTGCGGTACAGCCGCGGCCGGGCCAGCAGGTTCTCGAGCACGGCCGCCCGCCCCGCCCGCCAGTCCTCGTCGGAGTAGATCGAGTACTCCTCCCGGACACCGTTCGCGTACTGCGCGTAGTCCTCCGGCGCGGCGCCGAGGATGGCGAGGTCGGCGTCCAGCAACGCCGTGGCGAGGAGGTCTTCGTCCGGCGCGGTGTGGTGGACCGTGCTGAGGACCAGCTCGCCGGCCCGCTCGACGTCGGCCTCGGGGACGCCGGCGTTGGTGAGTTCGTCACGCGTCCAGGCCGCGCTCGCCTGTTCGTCCTCGCCGGGGCGGGCGTCGTAGACGACGTCGTGCGTCCACGCCGCGATGGCGACGAGGGCCCGTTCGCGGGCGCCCAGACCGAAGGCGACGGCGAGGGCCCCGCTGTCCCTGGCGACGGCCGTGACGTGCCGGAGATCGTGGTAGCGGCGGTGCGGTTCGGCGTAACGGGTCTGGAGGTCGTCCCACGCGACGGCGGCGATCTGGTGATCGCCACCGAGCCGGGTGATCGCGGTGGGCCAGTCCATCAGTCGAAGATCCCGCGCGACTTGGCCACCTCGTGCAGCCAGCCTTCGAGCTGCGGCTCCCACTTGACCCGGTCCAGCGCCGCGTGGTCGACCTTGAACAGGCCGAGGAACTCCTGGCCGCGGCCGCCGAAGCCACCGCTCTTGGACACGCGCACCCGTTTGGTCACCTCCAGCACGACCTGGGTCTCCGACGGCGAGGACAGGAAGGTCACCGCCACCGAGGTGAAGACGGGCGCGAATCGCGGCGAGGGGGTGAAGCGGATCTCCTGGAAGAACGGGAGCTGCTGGACCGCGCCGTCGACCCGGCCGCGTTCCAGCACGGCCTCGCGGAAGACGAAGCCGATCCGGCTGAAGGCGTCCAAGATCCGTTTCTGCGCGGGCAGCGGCTCGATCGCGGCCCCGTCGACGTCGACCGGGTCGGTCACGGAGTTCGCGATGTCGAGGCTGGTCTGCAAGCCGACGGCCATCCCGTTCAGCGGTTTGCCGAAGACGCTGGAGATCGGCGTCTCCCAGGGCAGGGCCACCTCGAACGGGATGCGGACCTGCTGGCCCGGCGCGATCCGCTCGTTGCCTGCCAGCTGCTGGGTGCCGAATTCGAGGTCCTCGACGCCGGGGCGGCGTTCGTCGGGGACGGTGACCCTGGCGAGCAGCTTCACCGAGAGACCGTTGATCTCTTGATCGACTTCGCCGCCGAGCAGCAGGACCTCGCCGCGCAGCGGGCGGCCGGGGGAGACCGTGCGGTCGAGCAGCCGGGCGTCGATCTTCGCCCCGCCCGAGCCGAACGTCGCGAGCACCTTCTGGAACATGGGCGAGATCCTGCCAGGTCGTCGGTGTGCGCAGGAGGATTTGGGGCATTATGGAGGGGTGAGTACTCAGACCCTTCCGAAGCCGGATACCCGTCCCGAGGGCACCGACGGCACCGACGACGATTCGCCGAAGATGTTCCACTACGTGCGCAAGAACAAGATCGCCGAAAGCGCGGTCATGGGCACGCACGTGGTGGCGCTGTGCGGTGAGGTCTTCCCGGTGACGAAGTCGGCGAAGCCCGGTTCGCCGGTCTGCCCGGACTGCAAGAAGATCTACGACGGTCTCAAGCCGGGCGACTGAGTGTCCGTCCGGTGTCCGAAACCGGACAAAATCTGAAAATCCTTCACATGGCGGCTGCCCGTCCCGGTCTTCGCTGGTAATCAGTACGCGCCAGCGAAAACCCGCCGGGACGGAGCCTTCATGCGTAGAACCGGGATCGTGCTCGCCATCGCCGCGTTGGTCGCGGTGTTCTCACCCGCCGCCGCCCAAGCCGTCACCGGCTGGACCACCGTCGGCTCGGACAACGCCCGCCCGCTCGACGAGGGCCAGGGCCTGGCCACCATCGAACGGCCGTCCGGGACGATCTACCGCTACACCGGGATCGCGACCGTCCCGATGAGCCTGTCGACCCAGGGCTGGAACCACGTCGGCGACCCGGGTTCCGCCCAAGGCTGGTACGTCGAGCCGTACCAGCGTGACGACCGGGGCGCGAAGCTCTTCCGCGTCGAGTCGCCCGACGGGAAGTGGGCGAACTACACGCACGCGCTGGAATCGTGGGAGGCGAACAACAACTCGTTCGCCGCCGTGACGCCCGACGCGCGCTGGATGGTGGCGGGCGAGTGGGGCACGATGGACCGGCTCCTCGTGCACCCGATGCCCGGCGTCGCGCACACGAATCCGTCGGCGAACCTGCCGTACTCGTCCGCGATCCGGCTCGACAAGCCGGTGCGGGACATCCAGGGCTGCGACTTCCTCACCGCGACCAGGCTGCTGTGCGCGTCCGACGATCCCGAAGGCTCGCTCTTCGGGACCACGAAACCGCTGCTGCAGGTGGATCTTTCCGGCGCGCTGTCCGGTTCGGACGTGACCGGGCGGGTGACGTCGCTGGGGCAGCTGCCGCTGAAGAGCACGTGCAGCGGGAACTTCGAGACCGAGGGCATCGACGTCGCCGCCGACGGGACCCTGCGGGTCGTCGTGCTGTCGCCTTCGTGGTGCGTGGCCTTCGACAGCAAGACCTGGCGGTTCCGTAAGGCGTGACTCGCTCGGGCTCGTGAGTGGTAAGGACGGTTAGAACCGTCCTTACCACTCACGAGACCCTAGGCGGTCGGTTCCGGCGCAAGTGTTTCCGACGCGGGTGCCTCCGGCGAGGTCCGGGACCGGCGGGCCGCCTTCTTCGCGCGGCGCTTCTCTTTCCGCGTCTCGACCATCGTGTAGAGCGTCGGCACCAGGATCAGCGTCAGCAGGGTCGAGCTGACGAGCCCGCCGATCACCACGATCGCCAGCGGCTGCCCGATGAACCCGCCCTGCCCGGTCAGCCCGAGCGCCATCGGGATCAGCGCGAAGATGGTCGCGGCCGCGGTCATCAGGATCGGCCGCAGCCGTCGCCGCCCGCCTTCGACGACGGCGTCGGCGACGCTCATCCCCGAAGCCCGGTACTGGTTGATCAGGTCGATCAGCACGATCGCGTTGGTCACCACGATGCCGACGAGCATCAGCATCCCGATCAGCGCGGGCAGGCCCAGTGCGGTCCCGGTGGCCAGCAGCAGCCCGATCGCGCCGGTCGCCGCGAACGGGATCGACACCAGCAGGATCAGCGGCTGGATGAGGCTGCGGAACGTCGCCACCATGATCAGGTACACGATCGCGACCGCGGCCAGCAGCGCGAGGAACAGGTTCCCGAACGCCTCCTGCTGATCCTCGCTGACGCCACCGAGCTTGTACGCCGCCCCGCCGGTGAAGGTCAGTCCGTCCAGTTTGGACTGGATGGCCTTCGTGGTGGCGGCCAGGTCCGCGCCGGTGTTCTTGGCGGTGACCGTGGTGCTCAGCTCGCCCGAGGTGCGGTGCACCGCGGCCGGTCCGTCCACTGTGGACACGGTGGCGACGGAATCCAGCCGCACCACGCCGGTCGCGCTCGGGATCGGCAGCGCCTTGACCGCGTCGACCGACACCGGGGCGGTGCCCGCGCGCAGCACGATGTCCGTGCGCTGACCGTCCACCGGCAGCTGCGTCACCGTGCGGCCGGCGATGGCCTGGTTCGCGATCTGGCCGATCGTGGTCGCCGAAAGCCCGCTCGCGGCCGCCTTGGCGGCGTCGACCTCGACCTGCACGCGCGGCGAGCCCTGCGCGAGGTCACTGGTCACCTCGGTGAGGTCCGGGACGCCCGACAGCGCCTGGCGGACCTGCTCGGCGGCGGGCTTCAGCGCCGCTTCGTCCGGCGCGGTGACGGTGATCGAGATCTGGTCGGAGTTGAACCCGCCCGCTTCCGCGCCGATCTTGACCTCGCCGAGTTCCGGCTTGTCCAGCTTGCCCCGCAGGCGATCCGACAGCGCGTCGAGGTCGGTGTCCTTGGCGACGGTGACCTGGATACTGGTCGCCGTCCCGCCGCCGCCGAAGAAGTTCCCTCCTCCGATGCTGACCTGGTAGGTCTCGACGGCCGGCTCGGCGGCGAGCGCCTGCTCCACCGCGCCCGCGGCCTTCTCCTTGGCCTCGGAACTGGTGCCGGGCGGCAGCTTCTGCGAAAGGCTCAGCGTCGTCGAGCCGGACTGGTCGAGGAAGTTCGTGTTCAGCTGCGAGGCCAGCCCGACCGTGCCGCCGAAGATGATCAGCGCCAGCAGCACGACGGTGACGCGTCGCCGGGTCGCGAACCGGATCACCGGCACGTACCCGCGCTGCAGCAGCCCCCGGCGTTCCTTGTCCTCGGCGGCCTGGCGCGTCAGCTCGGCCTCGCGTTCGTCCGCCGGGGCCTTGGGCGGCTTGAGGAACCAGTACGCCAGCACCGGCACGATCGTCAGCGAGACCAGCAGCGACGCCAGCAGCGCCACGGTGACCGTGATCGCGAACGGCGAGAACAGTTCGCCGACGAACCCGCCCACGAAGGCGATCGGCAGGAACACCGCGACCGTGGTGAGGGTGGACGACGTCACCGCACCCGCGACCTCGCGCACGCCGTCGAGCACCGCGCGCTGTTTCTCCTCGCCGTAGGCCAGATGTCGTTTGATGTTCTCCAGCACCACGATCGAGTCGTCGACCACCCGCCCGATGGCGATGGTGAGCGCGCCGAGGGTGAGCAGGTTCAGCGAGAGATCGCCCGTCCACAACGCCAGCAGCGCCACGACCACCGAAAGCGGGATCGACACCGCCGTGACCAGCGTCGAGCGCACCGACATCAGGAACAGCAGGATCACCACGACCGCGAACGCCAGCCCCAGCAGGCCTTCGGTGGTCAGGCCGCTGATCGCGTCCTTGACCGGGGTGCCCTGGTCGAACACGACGCTCATCTCGGCGCCGATCTTCTTCGACAGCTCCGGCAGCTTGTCCCGCACCGCCTCCGAGATCGCGACCGCGTTCCCGTTCTCCACCATGGTGATCGAGAGCCCGAGGCTCGGCTTGCCGTTGGTGCGGGTGATCGACGTCGGCGGCGCGAAGCCGGCCTGGACGTCCGCGACGTCACCGAGCCTCACGGGCTTGGCCGCCGGCGTGCCAGGGCGGGAAGCCGGTGTCAGGTAAAGGTTCTTGATCGTGTCCACTGTGGTCGGTCCGCCGCCGACCTGGACGGTGAGCGTCTTGCCGCCTTCGGTGAGCGTCCCGGCCGGGACGGCGGCACCGGCGGTCTGCAGCGTGGTGGCGATCGACGACGGGTCGACCCCCGCGGCCGCCAGCTTCGCGTAGTCCAGCGCGATGGTGACCCGCGGCTGCCGCGCGCCGGTCACCTCGACCTCGCGGACGCCGTCGATCTTGCGCAGCTCCGGCGCGACCTCCCCGGTCAGCGCGGGCGCGAGCGCCTGCGGGTCACCCGTGGTCCCGGCGGCGAGCAGCACGACCGGGAGATCGTCGGTGGACCCCGCCGAAACCGTCGGCTCGCTGTTCTGCGGCAGCCGTGCCTTGAGCCCGTCGATGACGCGCTGGATCTGCCCGACGGCCGCGTCGATGTCCGTGCCGAACTCGAACTGCGCGGTGATCCGCGACAGCCCCTCCGACGACGTCGAGCTCAGTTCTTCGAGCCCCTTCAGGCCCTGCAAACCGCCTTCGAGCGGCTCGGTGACCTGACGGTCGACCGCGTCCGGCGACGCGCCCGCGTACGGCGTGATGACCTGCGCCTGCGGGAACTGCAGTGACGGGAACAGCTGCTGCTTCAGCTGCGGCAGGGCGAAGGCGCCGAAACCGATCACCACCAGGGCGAGCAGCCCGATGAGACTTCGGTTGCGCAGGCTCAGTCTGGCCAGCGTGGACATGACGGGATCCCCCAGGAAGACAACTCGGGTACGTGCGGATTAGCGCGAGCTTTTCACGGGAGGGGGTGGAGTGGATTCACACCACGGGTGGAATCGGAGTACGACTTCGGGATGAGGTCCGGCTCAACTTCGCCGTTCGGTCACCTGATCGGTTTCGCTCTGCGTCTCTTCGTTCACCGATTGTTCGGAAGCGTGTTCGGCGTCACCATCGGGAGAATCGCCGTTCTGGCGGGGACGGCGGAGCGGAACGGTCGTCCGTTCCCACAGTTTGCGGCCCTCTTCGGCACGGATCCGTTCGCTGGCGCGTTCCATTTCCAGCCGCCGCCATTTCCGGCGCTGGCGTTTCGTCGCCTTGGCTGGCCACAGTTCCTGGATCGCGCTGTTGAAGTACGCGCCGCCGACCACCGCGAGCCCGATGAAGAACATCAGCAACAGGAACGCGATCGGCGCGGCGAGCGCGCCGTAGGTGTAACCGGTCTTCGTGATCCAGTTCAGGTAGATCCGCAGCCCGATACTGGAGAGCAGGAACACGACCATGGCGAGCATCGCGCCCGGCAGGCCGCGGTGCCACGGCAGCCTGCGCGGCAGGGCCAGCTTGTACAGCGTCGTCAGCGCCAGCACGATCATCACGGCCAGCACCGGGTAGTACAGCGTGCCGACCCAGTACGACACCGTGCCGCGCCAGTCGGTGGGGAAGAACTGGGGGAGCAGGTCCGGCCCGATCGCCAGCAGCGGCAGCCCGACCACCAGGATGACCAGCCCGGCCAGGTACAGCAGCAGCGCGAAGATGCGCTGCCAGACGTCGTTGCGGACGCCGTACTGGTCGTGCGCCACGGTGATGGCGTCGACGAACGACGACATCGCCGACGAGCCCGCCCACAGCGAGATCAGGAAGCCGACGGAGACGATCTCGCCCTTGCCGACGGTGAGGATGCTGTTGACCGTCGGTTCGATGATGTCGTGGACGGCGTTGTCGCTGAAGATCGTCTTGCTGAAGGTGATGATCCGGTCGTGGACCGCGGTCACGACCTCCTGGCCGAACCAGTCGCCGACGAAGCCGAGGCAACCGAGGAGCCCCAGCAGCAGCGGAGGCAGCGAGAGCGTCTGCCAGAACGCGGCTTCGGCGGCCTCGGAGAAGATGTTGCCGTCCCACGCCTTGCTGAGCGTGCGGCTGAGCAGGCGCAACGGCCCCCTGCGGCCCTTCGCGACCTCGGCGGCCGTGTCGGGACGGCCGTTCTCCTCGCTCATGCAGCTCCTCCGCCGGCGCCGAGCGCCCTTGACGGTGTCCAGCATGGTCCATGCCGCGCCATTCGGCTCGCCACCCCTGGGTTTTCGGGTGAGTAAACCGACAACGGGGGTGGCGCTTCCGGCGTTCCACGGGGCTCCGAGGTAGGCTCTCCGGAGTGCCCTCACCTCAGGCGCCGGCGTCGCCGCCGGATACCCAAGTGGGGGTTTTCGCTTGTGTCAGGGTGGATGACCAGGCGTTTCGGGTGAGGGAGGAGGGGAACCTGCATGTCGGAAACCGTTGAACGCGATCGAGGCGAGCTGGGCGCGCCTCCCGCGGCGAAGGACAGCACGGCCCGCCCGCTGCGGGCCTGGCAGCGGCGAGCGCTGACGAAGTACCTCACGAAGAAACCGCAGGACTTCCTGGCCGTGGCGACGCCGGGCGCGGGCAAGACGGTGTTCGGTCTCCGGATCGCCGCCGAGCTGCTGAGCGACCGGACCGTCGAGCGGATCACCATCGTCGCGCCGACCGAGCACCTCAAGCACCAGTGGGCCGCCTCGGCCGCGGCCGCCGGGATCGCGATCGACTCGAACTTCCGCAACGGCACCGGGGTCACCTCGCGTGACTACCAGGGTGTCGCGCTCACCTACGCGCAGGTCGCCGCGCATCCGACGCTGCACCGCGTGCGCACCGAGAACCGCAAGACCCTGGTCATCCTGGACGAGATCCACCACGGCGGTGACGCGAAATCGTGGGGCGACGCGATCCGGGAGGCGTTCACCCCCGCCGTTCGCCGTCTCGCGCTCACCGGGACGCCGTTCCGCAGCGACGACTCGCCGATCCCGTTCGTCACCTACGAGGCCGACGGCTCGGGTTTCCAGCGCAGCAAGGCCGACCACGCCTACGGCTACGCCGACGCGCTCGCCGACGGCGTGGTCCGGCCGGTCGTCTTCCTCGCCTACTCCGGTGAGGCCTCCTGGCGCACCAGCGCGGGGGAGGAGTTCACCGCGCGGCTCGGCGAGCCGCTGACCGCCGAGCAGAACGCGCGGGCCTGGCGCACGGCGCTCGACCCGGCCGGCGAGTGGATCCCGTCGGTGCTGCAGGCCGCGGACACGCGTCTCGCGCAGCTTCGCGCCAACGGCATCCCGGACGCCGGCGGTCTGGTGATCGCCACCGACCAGGACTCCGCGCGCGCCTACGCCAAGATCCTGCAGCGCATCTCCGGCCAGAACCCGACGGTCGTCCTCTCCGACGACCCCAAGGCGTCCGGGCGGATCAAGGAGTTCTCCGATTCGACCGACCGCTGGCTGGTCGCGGTCCGGATGGTGTCCGAAGGCGTCGACGTCCCGCGTCTGGCCGTCGGTGTCTACGCCACGAGCGCGTCGACGCCGCTGTTCTTCGCGCAGGCCATCGGCCGGTACGTGCGTTCGCGCAAGCCCGGCGAGACGGCTTCGGTCTTCCTGCCGAGCGTGCCGGTGCTGCTGGAGCTGGCCAGCGAGCTGGAGGCGCAGCGCGACCACGTCCTCGGCAAGCCGCACCGCGAGAAGGAGGGCTGGGACGACGAACTCCTGGCCCAGGCCAACCGCACCGAGGACGAGCCGGGCGAGGAGGAGAAGGCGTTCACCTCGCTGGGCGCCTCCGCCGAGCTCGACCAGGTCATCTACGACGGCAACTCCTTCGGCACCGCGGTGTTCTCCGGTTCCGACGAGGAGCAGGAGTACCTCGGCCTCCCCGGTCTGCTGGAGCCGGACCAGGTCCGCGCCCTGCTGCGGAAGCGGCAGGAGGAGCAGCTCTCCGACGAGAAGCGGCGCAAGCCCAAGGCCGAGGAAGCGGCGCCGGTCGCGCGGCCGCAGTCGGTCAGCGAGCGGCTCGGCAGCCTGCGCAAGGAGCTGAACGCGCTGGTGGGCGTGCACCACCACCGGACGAAGAAGCCGCACGGCGCGATCCACAACGAACTGCGCCGGGTCTGCGGCGGGCCGCCGACCGCGATGGCTTCGGTGGAGCAGCTCGAAGAGCGGATCGTCACCCTGCGTTCTTGGTGACCGCCCGGTCGCAAACGCCATGAGCGGTCCGTCCTTTGCGTGCACGGACGACACGCGTGATCAGACGGACGCCACGCGTGTTCAGACGGACGCCACGCGGCGGAACCCGGCCGAACACCGTGTCGTCCGTCCAATCACGCGAGTCGTCCCTTGGATCACGCGTGTCGTCCGCCCAGTCACGCGAAACCGCCGGTTCGTCGAGGGCTTCGACACCGCGATCAACTGCGCCGATCACGCTGAGTGAGTGGTGGCGGTCACACCGTCAGCGCACCTAGACTTCGTACGCCTTGCTACGGCCACGTTGCCAAACCGTGTCCATTTGACGAGGCTTAATCGATTCAGCCGTCTTCCGCGAAACCCGATCGGCGGCATATGTTGTCGCCCACAACATATGCGCGATGGTGCGACCGGTCCTCGAGGATCGCCGCCCGCGAGCAAGATCCGGAAGGAACGAGGATGCGCAGCAGAACCCTTACCCTCCTCGCCGCGACGGTGGGCGCCGGCCTGGTGCTCTCCGCCTGTGGCGCCAACACCGCCGACTCGGGCAGCGGCAACTCCTCGCAGTCCGCCCCCGCCCCGGGCGGTGCCGCCGCCGGTGGCAAGGTCGGCGTCATCCTGCCGGAGACCGCCACCTCCGCGCGCTGGGAGTCCTTCGACAAGCCGTTCCTGACCAAGGCGCTCAAGGACGCGGGCTTCGACGCCGACGTCCAGAACGCACAGGGCGACGTCCAGAAGTTCACCACGCTGGCCGACGGCATGATCGCGCAGAACGTCAAGGTCCTGATCATCGCCGCCATCAACGGCGAGGTCGGCGCGGCGGTCGCCCGCAAGGCGCAGGCCGCGGGCATCCCGACGATCGACTACGACCGCCTCAACCTCGGCGGCAGCTCCGACTACTACGTCTCGTTCGACAACGAGAAGGTCGGCCAGCTGCAGGGCCAGGGGCTCGCCGACGCGCTGAAGGACAAGAAGGGCGCCGAGGTCGTCATGATCGAGGGCGCCCCGACCGACAACAACGCGACGCTGTTCGCCAACGGCCAGAAGTCCGTGCTGCAGCCCAAGTTCGCCAGCGGTGACCTGAAGCTCGTGCGCGAGCAGGCCATCGACAACTGGGACAACCAGAAGGGCGGCCAGACCTTCGAGCAGATCCTGACCGACAACAAGGGCAAGGTCGACGGCGTCGTCGCCGCGAACGACGGTCTCGCCGGCGCGGTCATCACGGTGCTGAAGAAGAACGGCCTCAACGGCAAGGTCCCGGTCACCGGCCAGGACGCCACCGCGGACGGCCTCATGGCCATCCTGCGCGGCGACCAGTACATGACCGTTTTCAAGCCCATCAAGGAAGAGGCCGAGGCAGCGGCGAAGCTGGCCGTCCTGCTGGCCAAGGGCGACAAGGCGGGCGCCGACGCGCTGGCCACCGGCAAGGCGAAGGACCCGAAGGGCAACCGCGAGGTCAAGTCCGTGCTCCTCGAGCCGAAGCTGACCACCAAGGACGGCGTCAAGGAGGTCGTGACGCAGGGCTACGTCAAGGCGGCCGAGATCTGCGGCGGCGACCTGGCCGCGGCGTGCACGCAGCTCGGTATCTCCTGACCGTTCCAATCCAGACGACCGGGCCGGTGCGTGCTCCCGACAGCGCGCACCGGCCCGGTACCCAGCCGGGAGAACCCCATGAGTGAACCCATCCTCGAACTGAAGCAGCTCAACAAGAGCTTCGGGCCGGTCCACGTCCTCCACGACGTGGACTTCAACGTGCGGGCAGGCGAGGTCACCGCGCTGGTCGGCGACAACGGTGCCGGTAAGTCCACTTTGGTCAAGTCGATCGCCGGGATCCACGGCTACGACTCGGGAACGGTGACGTTCCAGGGCAAGCAGGTGAACATCCACGGCCCGCGCGACGCCGCGGATCTGGGCATCGAGGTCGTCTACCAGGACCTCGCGCTGGCCGAGAACCTCGACATCGTGCAGAACATGTTCCTCGGCCGGGAACGCGGCAGCAAATGGCTGCTCGACGAGGCCAGCATGGAGAAGGCGGCCCGCGAGACGCTCGCCTCGCTCTCGGTCCGCACCGTGAAATCGGTCCGCACGCCCGTTTCGGCCCTCTCGGGCGGGCAGCGGCAGACCGTCGCGATCGCGAAATCCGTGTTGTGGGACTCGAAGGTCGTCCTGCTCGACGAGCCCACCGCCGCGCTCGGTGTCGCGCAGACCCGTCAGGTGCTCGACCTCGTCCGCCGCCTCGCCGAACAGGGCCTCGGTGTGGTGCTGATCAGCCACAACATGGCCGACGTCTTCGAGGTCGCCGACCGCATCGCGGTGCTCTACCTCGGCCGTCTCGTCGCCGAGGTGCACACCAAGGACGTCACCCACGGCCAGGTCGTGGAACTGATCACCGCCGGTCGCTCCGGCGACCTCGGCCTTGCCCGCCCCGAAGCCGCCGTCCTCTGACCCGAGGCGAGAAAGAACCGGAAATGACTGAGACACCTGCAAAGCCCGCCTCGCCGGAGGGGGGCAAGTCGGCGGCCGCCGCGCTCAACCCGTCGGCGGCCATCACGGACTTCGGCATCGACACGACATCGATGTCGACGCGCGAAGCCGTCGGCGACTACTTCTCCCGGCTCAAGGCCGGACAGCTGGGTTCGCTCCCGGCGCTGCTCGGCCTGCTCGTGCTGGTGATCGTGTTCGCCTCGCTGTCGGACACCTTCCTGACGATGAACAACATCGCGAACCTGATGGCACAGGGGGCCGGCAAGGCGATCATCGCGATGGGCATCGTGTTCGTGCTGCTGCTCGGCGAGATCGACCTCTCCGCCGGTACGGCCTCCGGTGTCACCGCCGCGGTGCTGGCGATGCACTACGTGCGCAACGGAAACCTGTTGGGCGGCATGGGGAACGGCGTGTTCATCGCGTTCCTCGTCGTCCTCGCCGTCGCCGCCCTGCTCGGCGTGATCCTGCGGATCTGGGCGGGCGTCGGATTCGCCGTGCTCGCCATCGCGCTCGTGCTGTCGGGAACCGCGGCCAACGCGTGGATCGAGATGCTGCTCGCGATCAGCGTCGGTGGCGCGATCGGTGT
This sequence comes from Amycolatopsis sp. NPDC058340, assembly GCF_042723975.1. NCBI lineage: Bacteria > Bacillati > Actinomycetota > Actinomycetes > Pseudonocardiales > Pseudonocardiaceae > Amycolatopsis > Amycolatopsis sp. NPDC058340. Next base: position 187,693 of record NZ_JBHXIB010000007.1, read on the forward strand.
CCTCACCGGCTTCCTCGTCTCGAAGATCGGCATGCCCTCGTTCGTCGTGACGCTGGCGCTCTTCCTCGCCTGGCAGGGTGTCATCCTCCAGTTCATCGGTGAGGGCGGCACGCTCGGCATCAGCACCTCCGACGTGCTGTTCAAGGTCGCCAACGGCAATCTGTCCACTTTGGGCAGCTGGATCCTCTTCGTGATCGCCGCAGGCGGGTTCGCCGCGGTGACGCTCGGCCAGCACTTCTCGCGGCTCAAACGCGGCCTGGTCACCCAGCCGACGCCGATGGTGCTGTTCAAGGTCGGCGCGATCGGCGTGGTCGCCGCGGTCGCGACCTATCTGCTCACGCTGAACCGCGCGCCGAACCCGAACATCGTGATCTCCGGCGTCCCGTACGTCGTGCCGATCGTGCTCGGCCTGCTGGTGCTCGGCACCTACGTGCTCAACCGCACGCAGTACGGCCGCCACATCTACGCCGTCGGTGGCAACCGCGAGGCGGCCCGCCGCGCCGGTATCAACGTCGAGAAGATCCGCGCCTCGGTGTTCGTCATCTGCTCGGCCGTGGCGGCGGTCGGCGCGATCGTCTACTCGTCGAAGGTCGGTTCGGTCGACCCGCAGGCCGGTGGCCTCAACACGCTGCTGTTCGCGGTCGGCGCCGCCGTCATCGGTGGTACGTCGCTGTTCGGCGGCAAGGGCCGGGTCGTCGACGCGGTGATCGGTGGTCTCGTGCTCGCGGTCGTCGAGAACGCGCTGGGCCTGCTGAAGCAGTCGGCGGCGGTGGTCAACATCGTCACCGGTCTGGTGCTGCTTCTCGCGGCCACGGTGGACGCGCTGTCCCGTCGCCGCGCGGCTGCGTCGCCGCGCTGAGTCCGCATGGAATGATGAAGCCCGTGACCAGCACACCCGTTGCACGACCAGACGAGGTGCGCAGGCACAACCGCACGACCTTGCTCCGGTTGCTGCACGTCAGCGGCCCGAGCACCAGGGCGACCCTCGCCACCGAGCTGGGGCTCAACCGCAGCACCATCAAGACCCTCGTCGACGGCCTCGCGGAAGCGGGGGTCGTCGAGGAGCGGGTCCCGAGGCCGGGACGAGGGGCGGGCCGCCCCTCGCTCCTGGTCCTGCCGCAGCCGCACGCGGCGGTGGTGCTCGCGGTGGACCTCCAGGTCGAACACGTGGCGATCGCGCTCGTCGGGTTCGGCGGCCAGATCCTCGGGCGCAACAGCTGGAACCTGCACGGCCGGATGCGGGAGGCCGACGAGGTGATCACGCACGTGATCGAGTCGACCACCGTCCTGGCGGGTGACCTGGGTGTCCAGCCGATCGCCGCGGGCGTGTCCGTCCCCGGTGTCGTCCGCCGGGCCGACGGGCACGTCCACGAGGCGCCCAACCTGCGCTGGACCGACGTGGCGCTCGGGGAACGGCTCGGCGGTGTGCTGCGTATTCCCGTCCTGGTCGGCAACGACGCCGAACTCGGCGCCATCGCCGAACACCTGCGCGGCGCCGCGCGGGGCTCCTCCGACGCCGTGTACGTCTCCGCCGATGTCGGTGTCGGGGGCGGGATCATCGCGGACGGTTCGTCGCTGCGCGGCGGCGCGGGCTACGTCGGCGAGATCGGGCATATGGCGATCCGGCCGGGCGGCCGCCCCTGCTACTGCGGGTCCAGCGGCTGCTGGGAGACCGAGGTCGGCGAGGCGGCGCTGTGCCGCGCGCTCGATCTGCCCGAGGACACCCCGCGCGGGGCGATCCTGTTCGAGCTTCGCGAGCTGGGCCGGGATCCGCACGCGGCCGAGGAACGGCTCTCGGAGTTCGCGGAATGGCTGACGCTGGGCCTGGTGAACGTGGTCAACCTGCTGGGCCCGCAGCTGGTCGTACTGGGCGATCTGCTCACCGTGCTGCCCGATTCGGTGGTGAAATCGGTGGCGGCCGAGGTCCGGCGGCGGAGCCTGGTCAGCCGGGCCGTGGGCGGGACGCAGATCGTGAGCTCCGCGCTCGGGGCGGACGTGAAGCTGCTGGGTGCCGCCGAGTCGGCCTTCGAAATGATCCTGGACACCGTCTAGGCCTCGTGAGTGGCGAGGACGGTTCTAACCGTCCTTGCCACTCACGAGACCGGACAGAAGAGCCACCAGGGCGGCCAGGGCTTTCTCCTTCGCGGCTTCGCGGTCTTCGGCGTGCGCGATCATCAGCGCCGCCTCCGCGCAGGCGCTCAGCGCCAGTTGCGCCAGCTCCGGGATGGGCGCGTCGATCAGCAGCCCGTCCGCCGCGGCGGCTTCCAGGATCTCCGTGATCAGGCCCAGCCCGTACCGGTTCTCCAGCTCCCGCCATTCCTGCCAGCCGAGGACGGACACGGCGTCGGTGAGCGCGATCCGCACCACCTCGGGCCGCAGGCAGAGGTCCAGGAACCGGCTCAGCACCCCGAGCGCCCCCGTCCACGGGTCGCCAGCGGCGCCGAGGACGGTCTTCAGATCCTCGGTGATCTCCGTTTCGATCTGCTCGATCACGGCACGGAACAGACCTTGTTTGTCCCCGAAGTGGTGATACAGCGCGCCGCGGGTGACACCCGCCGCCCGGACGATCTCGTCGGCGGGCACGGCGGCGTAACCCTGTTCGGCGAACAGCGTCCGCGCCGCCGTGATCAACGCGGCCTGCGTCGACTGCGAGCGTTCGGTCTGGCTACGTCGTGGCGTGGGCACGCAGGAATTCCACCATCATGCCGCTCAGCCGCTCCGGCTGGTCCTCCGGCACGAAGGCGTAGGAGTCCTCGATCGTCTTCAGTTCGGCGTTCGGCAGGATCCCGGCGAGCTTGCGGCCCACCCACAACGGGAAGTGCCGGTCTTCGGGCGCCCAGGCCAGCAGCACGGGCTTGGTGAACGCGGGCAGCCGCTCGGCGGCGGTCAACGTGTAGCGGTTGTCGACGCTCGCCGTGAACCGGCGCAGATCGTCGCGGATCTCCGCGCTCCGGCGGCTGGGCAGCAGGTACGCGTCGAGGATGTGGTCCGGGACCGGGTGTTTGGTCAGCCAGAGGAAGTCGGTCTTTTCCAGGAGCCAGCGCCAGCGCAGCGCCTGGACCATCAGCCCGACGCCGCCGGGGATCCGCGCCAGCGTGCTCAGCCCCGCGAACATCGGCGGCAGGAAGCGTTCGAAGGAGTCCGACGGGGTCAGCACGACCCGGCCCACCCGTTCCGGGTTCGTGGTCATGAGCAGTTGGGTGAGCGCGCCGCCGGTGTCGTTCGCGACCACGGTGACGTCGGACAGGTCGAGCACTTCGAGGAACCGCGCGATGAGCGCCGCGACGCCGGGCGGGCTCAGCTCGGCGCGGGGGACCGGGATCTCGTGCGAGCCGAGCGGCCAGTCCGGGGTCAGGCAGCGGAAGCCGGCGTCGGCGACCGCGGGCGCCACCTTGCGCCACAACAGGCCGTTGGTCAGTAGTCCGTGCACGAAGACCACGGGAGGGCCTTCGCCGCGGTCGCGGTAGCGGATACGGGCGTCGCCGAGATCCGCCACGTGTGCTTCGCCGAGGAGGTCGCTGGTCGTCATGGTAACTAACATACATGCTGTCTGTATGTTTTTGGAAGGCGTCGTGGACCGGCGCTCAGCTGAGGTTCTGGGTCCGGATGTCCCCAATGTCGCATTGGAGACGCTCAGCGACACCAATGCCGCATTGGGGACACCGAGCGAGGCGGCAGCAGGCGGAAACCAGGGCGGCCGCAGGCAAAAAAACAGGGCGGCCGGCTCTCTCCCTGGGGAGTAGCCGGCCGCCGGTGGTCGTGGACTGGTGGGTTACCGCTGAATGTCCGCGGACATTTCCTTGAGCTTCGTCTCGTGTGCGCGGGCGTGGTGACCACAGAAGAGCAACTCGCCACCGGTGCTGAGAATGGCTCGAACCTGGGCTGCAGCTCCACACCGGTCGCATCGGTCGGCAGCGGTCAGTTCGGGGCGGGTGAGCGTCGGTGAAGTCATTGGAGTCTCCCTCCGTCCCGGCACCGGTGGCCCGGTGCCATCGATCCAGCTACGACCACTTCGGCACTGATGCCGGCAACGTTCGTTCCCGGCTCCGCCGTGTTCGTGCTTCCACTCTTCCAGACGTTTGGCGGCCCGCAAGTGTTCCCGTGCGGGTGTCTCATTTGTCACTGGTAATTACCTCGGATGCCGTAGCGTAATCACGCAACGTGGGAGAAGACTCCCCGTCGAAGGCTCTTTTCCCACGTCAGGCACCATGCGGGGGTGGGAATCGCAGTCGTCCGGAACCGTCTTCCGAGCGTGCCGTCGCCGATCTTGTTCGTTCTCAGCGGAATTTCGATGTACGCCGGCGCGGCCGTCGCCGTAGGTCTCTTTTCGGTCGCCTCCCCCGCGGGGGTGGCCTGGCTCCGCTGTCTCGGGGCGGCGCTGGTCCTCCTCGCGTGGCGCAGGCCACCCCGTTCGGCGTGGACCGGCCGCACGTTCCTGCTCGCGGGCGCCTTCGGCGTCGTCACCGCCGGGATGAACGTGCTCTTCTACGAGGCGATCGCGCGGCTGCCGCTGGGCACCGCGGTCGCGCTCGAGTTCGCCGGGCCCGTGGTGGTGGCCGCGTTCGGCTCGCGGACCCGTCGTGACGTCTTCGCGCTGGTGCTGGTGGCGGCGGGCGTGCTCGCCATCGCGGACGTCCGGCTCGAAGGCAGCCTGCTCGGCGTGCTGTTCGCGCTCGGCGCGGCGGCCGCCTGGGCGGGCTACATCCTGCTCGGGAAGCGGGTCGCGGTCGGCGGGAACGGGATCGACGGGCTGGCCGTCGGGTTCGCGGTCGGCACCGTGGTGCTGTCACCGCTGGCGCTCGGCACCGGGGCGGTGTGGGGTTCGCCACGTTTGCTGTTGCTCGGCGTCGGAGTGGGCGTGCTTTCCACCGTGGTGCCGTACGCGCTCGACCAGGTGGTCCTGCGCAAGGCCGGGCAGGCGCGGTTCGCGCTGCTGCTCGCGTTGCTGCCGGTCACGGCGGGGGTGATCGGCTTCCTCTGGCTCCGTCAGGTCCCGGCCCTGCCCGAAGCGCTCGGCACGCTGGCCGTGGTCGCCGGGGTGGCGCTGCGCTCCCCGGGGAAACGTGATGACTCGGCGCCCCTCTGAGCGGGATACTGAACGGTCTGAGGCGCTTTCAGCACCGGGAGGACACGTGGCCGAGATCCGGCGGGCCGTCACCGTCGAGGAGGTCGTCGCCGCCCAGCACCTGTTCGACGGCCCCGCGCAACGGGAGGCGTCCGAGAAGTTCCTCGCGGGGGAGGAGAACCATCTCCTCATCGCCTACGAGGACGGCGAGCCCGCGGGGATGATCACCGGCACCGAGGTGACGCATCCGGACAAGGGCACCGAGATGTTCCTCAACGAACTCGACGTCAGCCCGGACTACCAGCGGCGCGGGATCGGCCGCGACCTCGTCGACGCGCTGGCCGGGATCGCGCGGGAGCGCGGCTGCCGCGGGATGTGGGTCGGGGTCGAGACGGACAACAAGGCCGCTCTGGCGACCTACACCTCGGCCGGCGCGTCGAACGACGGGCCGTTCATCATGCAGTCGTGGACGTTCGAAGACTGATGTCCTCCGGAATCGACGGCGACCGGACGGGGCTGTCCGGTCGCCGCTGGCTGCCAGGGGGCGAGCATCTCGTCGCCGTCGCACGGGCCGAACTCCCGCAGCGGGACGGGCTCGCCGGGCCGTTCACGGCGCTGGCGGCCCTGCGTGCGGCGGGTTTCGGCGTCGCGGGCCAGGACGAGGTCGCGGCGCTGGCGGGCACCACGCCGGAAGGTCTCGCGCGGGCGATCGCGACGCTGTCGGGCGGGCGGCTCGTCGCCGTGCCCGCCACCGGGAACTGGGCGCCGCACTCGTTGTTCATGCTCCTGGCGGCGCTGTGGCGGCTGCCGAGGGTGGCGTTGATCGCGGAGGTCGACCCGGCCGAATTCGGCGCGCACGACACCCCGGCGCGAGCGCTGCTCGACTACCTCGACACCGGCATCCCGCCGCTGTGGTCGTCGCGCTGGCGTCCGTCCGAGGGGCATTTCGTGCTGGCGGCCGGGATGCGCATCGGCGCCGAAGGAACCCTGGTGTCCATTATGGACGGTTATCCGTCCTTGGGGGACAACGGTTTGCACGACCAGCCGGTGGAATGGGTGGCCGCGGCGCTGAACCGGATGCTGGTCGTGGTGGACGACGGCGACACCGAGGCCGCCGTCGACGCGATCACGACGGCGGGTTTGTGGAGCTGAGGTCGTCCTTCGCGAAGCGGGAATGCTTGCGTCCGTAGAAGACGTAGATCAGCAGGCCGAGCAGCAGCCACGCGGCGAACCGCAGCCACGTCATCACGTCCAGGTTCAGCATCAGGTAGAAGCACGCCAGCGCCGCCACGATGGGCAGATAGGGCGAGAACGGCACGGTGAACGGCCGGTCCAGGTCCGGGCGGCGCCTGCGCAGCACCGGGACCGCCAGTGCGACGATGATCATCGCCGACAGGGCGCCGATGCTGACCATGTCGGCGAGTTCGGAGATCGGGACGAACGCCGCCAGCGCCGCGATCAGCACCGCGCCGGCGATGGTCATCCGGTGCGGGGTGCCCCAGCGCCGATGCGCCGTGCCGAACTTCTTCGGCAGCAGGCCGTCGCGGCCCATCGCGAAGCCGATCCGGCCGATCGTCACCAGTTCCACCATCATCACCGACGTCAGCCCGGTGACCGCGCCGAGCGAGATCAGCGCGCCGACCCAATGCTGCCCGACCCGGTCGAAGGCGTCGGCGAGCGGGGCGCCCGCGTCGATCTCGGCGAACGGCACCATCCCGGTCAGCACCAGCGAGACCCCGATGTAGAGCAGCGCGCAGACGCCGAGCGCGCCGAGGATGCCGACCCGCAGATCGCGTTTGGGGTTCACGGTCTCCTCGCCGAGGTTGGCGAGCGCCTCGAAACCGGTGTAGGCGAAGAAGACGACGGCGGCGGCGGTCACCATCCCGGCGATGCCGTAGACGGACTGTTCGAGCCCGAGCGCGGCCTGCACGATCGGCTGATGCAGGGTCCCGGCCGTCTCCGTCGGTGGCTGCGCGGCCGGGATGAACGGGGTGAGGTTCTCGCCGCGGACGTAGAACACGCCGACCGCGAGAATCAGCACACAGACCGCGACCTTGACCAGCACGAGCAGATTCGTCACCCGCGCCGACTCCTTGATCCCGAGGACGGCGATCACGGTCAGCACGGCGATGATCACGACCGCGCCTATGTTGACCTTCGCGTCTTCGCCGAACCAGTCGGGGGAGAGCCCCATCAGATTCGCGAGATAGCCGGACCAGCCGCGGGACACGACGGCCGCGCCGAGGGCGAACTCGAGCAGCAGATCCCAGCCGATGATCCAGGCGAAGGTCTCGCCGAGGGTGGCGAAGGCGTAGGTGTAGGCGCTTCCGGCCGTCGGCACGCTGGAGGCGAGTTCGGCGTAACAGAGGGCCGCCATCCCGGCCACCACGGCACCGAGCACGAACGACAGCGTGACCGACGGGCCCGCGTGGGTTTTCGCCTCGACCCCGGCCAGGGTGAAGATGCCGGTGCCGATGATGATGCCGACCCCGAACCCGATCAGGTCGCGCCCGTGCAGGCGGCGTTTCAGCTCACCGGAATCCTGCCGTCGCAGGACCTCGTCCACGTCCAGAGTTCGCCGCATGAAGGGTCACGCTAGAAGATCGCCGTCCACCTCGCAGATCGGTGGGAGATCGAGGGGACATGGCCACCGTGGTGCGAAGTGTCCACAAGGGACGGCTCGCGCCGATTGTGCGCCCGATCTATGCCCTGATGTCGGATTCTCACGTGGGTCGTGAGTGATAAAGAGGGTTAGAACGACCATTGCCACTCACGACCCCCTGTGCAAAACGCTCAAATCGGACATAATGGTGGGAGTGGTGTCCTTTGTGGATGGTTATGGTCGCGTCAGATTCCCCAGATGGGCCCTCGGCATGCCACACGCCACATCAAACGCGGTGAAGGGAGCCTTCAGCCCACGCACGACAGCGGTGAACCATGCGATGGGAGTTCACCCCTCCAGCACGACGCCGTTCTCCTGCGCCAGGATCGCCGCCTGCACCCGTGACCGCAGCTCCAGTTTCGTCAGCACCCGGGAGACATGCGTCTTCACCGTGGTCTCGCCGATGTGCAGCCGCGTCCCGATCTGCGCGTTGGACAGGCCGCCGCCCAGGCACGCCAGCACTTCGCGCTCGCGTTCGGTCAGGTCCGCGAGTCCGGCGGGGACGACGGAAGGTTCCCGGGTCCCGGCGGCGAAGGCGGCGATCAGTTTCCGCGTGACCTGTGGCGCGAGCACACCTTCGCCCGCCGCGACCAGCTTCACCGCCTCGATCAGCCGCGACGCCTCCACCGACTTCAGCAGGAACCCGGCCGCGCCCGCCCGCAGCGCGGCGTGGACGTACTCGTCGAGATCGAAGGTGGTGAGCACGAGGACTTCGCACAGCCCCTCCGCGGTCAGTTCCCGCGTGGCCGCGATGCCGTCGACCCCGGGCATCCGCACGTCCATCAGCACGACGTCCGGCTTCAGCGCCTTCGCCTGGCGGACGGCGATGGCGCCGTCCGCGGCCTCGCCGACCACCTCGATCCCTTCGGCGTTGCCGAGGATCATCATCAGCCCGGCACGGATCGCGCCGTGGTCGTCGGCGACCAGCACCCTGATGTTCCCGTCGCTCAAGACCCCTCCAGAGGCAGTTCGGCGCGGACCAGCCAGCGACCGCCGGACGGCCCGGCGGTGAAGGTGCCGCCCACCGCGGCGGCGCGTTCCCGCATGTTCAGCAGGCCGAGGCCGGACCCGCCGTCGCCGGGGCGGCCCGGCTGAAGATCGTTGCGCACCTCGACGGTGAGTATGCCGCCGCTCGACCGGATGTCGAGGACGGCCCGCCCGCCGGGAGCGTGTTTCATCGCGTTGGTCAGCGCCTCCTGCGCGATCCGGTACGCGGTCAGGTCGACCGCGGCGGGCAGCGGGGACGCCGGATCCGGTACGGAACCGAGCTCGACCGCCAGCCCGCTCGCCCGCGCCGATTCGACCAGTTTGGACAGTTCGGCCAGCCGGGCGGGCGCGGTCGGCTCGATCTCGGTGTCCGCGCGCAGCAGCCCGATCATCGCGCGCATCTCCTCCAGCGCGCTGACACTGTTCTCCCGCACCGATTCCAGGACCTTCCTGGACAACTTCGGGTCGGCGGTGGCCATCGACAGCGCGGCTTCGGACTGGATCGCGATCGCCGAGAGATGCCCGGCGATGACGTCGTGCAGATCCCGTGCCATCTTCGATCGTTCCCCCGCCACGGCGGCCTTCCGGTCCAGTTCGCCGATCGTGGCCAGCTGGACCGCGTTCGCCCGTTCGTTGTCGGCGATGTCCCGTTGCTGACGGACGTTGGCGGCCCACCACACCGGGGTGACCAGGAACGGCAGGAAGGCGAACGCGATGAGGATCGCCGTCCGCCACTGCGCGGACAAGAGGAGCGCGAGGCAGACCGCGGCGAGCGTCCCGATCGCGGCGACGCCGATCATCACCCTGCTGACGCGCCGTGAGCCGTACAGCGTCGTCGCGTAGAGGAAGTCGGTGAAGATGACGAAGATCGGCAGCGAGGGCCCGAACGCGACGTCCACGCCGAGGACGACGAGCCCGCACATCAGTCCCCAAGGGACTTTGCGGCGCAGCAACTGAAGGAGGCACAACACGGTCAGTTCGGCCAGCCGGATCCACAGCGGTGTGTCGTCCTTGCCGCCGAGCAGCACGTGCATCCCGCTGAGGTAGACCAGCACACCGAGGACCCAGGTGCCGAAGGCGATGACGAGGTCCTGTTTCCATTCGGCGAGGTGGTTCAGGCGCGGGACGAACGTGGGCACCGTTCCATCCCAGCACACCGGCCCCCGCCACGGGGTCCTACGAACTGATGACGACGATCTCGTGCCGTACGCCGACGCGGCCTCGGCGGCCCGCGAGCCAGACTCGGTTCGTGAACAAGATCTGGGACTTCATCGCGGAAAACCCGATGGCGGCCGTGATCGCCGGCGGGGAGATCGGTTTCTGGGTCGCCATCCTCGCCGGCCTCGTGGCCCGCTATCCGCTCAAACTGAAGCGCACCGGCGTCGCGCTGCTGCTCCTGACCCCGGTGATCGACGTCGTCGTGCTGGTCGCGACGGTCGTCGATCTGCGCAACGGCGCCACGGCGAACTTCGTGCACGGCCTCGCCGCGGTGTACCTGGGTTTCAGCGTGGTGTTCGGGCATTCGATGATCAAGTGGGCCGACGTGCGGTTCGCGCACCGGTTCGCGGGCGGGCCGCCACCGCCGCCCAAGCCGAGGGGCCGGGAGAAGCTGCGCGCCGAATGGCGTGACTGGTTCAAATGCGTGCTGGCCTGCGGGCTGGCCGCCGGGGTGCTGCTCCTGCTGATCGTCATCGCGGGCGGCGGCGCGCAGGTCGACCCGTTGTGGGGCTGGCTGCCACGGCTGGGGGTCGTGACCGCCATCTGGTTCGCCACCGGGCCGCTGTGGCAGGAGCTTTCCCCCAGGGACAGGGTCGAGGAAGGGGTACGACGATGATCGAACTGCTGGGGATCCTCCTGCTGGTACAGGGCGGGGGCGGGCTGATCAACCGGTTGCTGGGGAGCACGAACCCGAGCTGGTTCGTCCAGCTCCATCTGCTCCCGCCGGGGATGCACGTGGTGGCGAGCGCGCTGATGGTGGCCGCGGGCGTGGGGGTGCTGTTCGCCGAACGCGCCCGCAAGCAGCGCCGCCGGTCAGACTGAGACGAGCACCTGCAGCACCCCGAGGACGATGGTGACGACCGTCAGCACGACGGTCACCACGGTGAGCCGCGTGACCCGCGCGCTCACCGTGTTCTCGTAGGCGTATCTGGTCTCCTCGTCCATCGCCTCGGCCTGGCGGTCGAGCTGGGCGATGATCCGCTCCACGCCCATGCTGGTGACCAGGCGGCGCTCCAGCGAGTCGATCTCGGGCGGGAGCACCGAATGCAGCATTTCGAGGATGTCGTCGAGCGAGCCCCGCAACAGCCTGGTGCGGCTCCCGGCGGCCTTCATCGACGCCAGCCACTGGTCGGCCAGCGCCATCCGGATCAGGACCCGTTCGAGGATGAAGAGCATCCCGTGGTCGAGCCCGCCGATCTCGCTGTCGATGCCGAAATACGGTTCGGCGTCGCCGAACGGGCCGCGCATCAGCTCGGCCTGGTGCTCGACGTACTCGGAATCCTTGCTGTTGAGGCAGACGATCCCGCCCGCCATCGTGTACGCGGCGACGAAGGACCGCGTGCCCCACGACGGGCCGAGCGCGTCCCTGGCGACCTCGCGGGGCACGAACCGCCAGCCCTCGTCGCTGGTCGCCATCCCGTAGAACGGTCGGGGATCGGCGGCGACCCGCTGGGCGGGCGGATGCCCGTCGTGGGAGCGCAGTTCGACGCACCAGCCCTTGCGGCCGAGTCCTTCGGTCAGGTCGCAGCCCTTGGTCAGGTCCTCGAAGACATGGGTGACGGCCTTGAGGAGCGAAGGGAACGTCTTCTCGCCGTAGACGCCGTGCAGCCCCTGTTCCCCGCTCGACGTCTCCCGGCCCTGAAGGCTTTGCAGGATCGCGATGGCGAGGTCGAACTCGGCGGCGGGACCGTCCGCCGCCGCGCCGGCGATCCTGGTGGCGAGGACCAGCGTCATCGCGTGATAGGCGGGATGCCAGGTGACGACGAGTTCGCACGGCAGGCCTGCCTCGCCGAGGCGGATCGCCAGCTCGCGTTTGCGCAGCACCCGTCTTCGCGGCGGTGTCGTGTAGCTGGCCAGGAAGTTCTCCGCCGCCGTCCACTCGTCGCCGAGCTTCCCGTCGAGGTGGGCCAGCAGCCCGCGGTCCCGCCCGCCGTCCAGCACCTTCCCGGCCTCCCGCTCGGACAGCGGGACGGCCCACGCGAAGGTGAGGAGCACCGCGGTCATGCGCGGCGCAGCAGCGTGATCAGGTCGCGGCCGAGGTGGCGCCGCAGCGGGCCGGAGGCGTTGACCAGTTCGTCGCGGTCGATGTGCTCGTCGGCCGGGCCGAGATCGTCGAGGACGTGGTACGTCCACTCCCACTCGGTGCGCCAGCCCGCTTCGGCCGCGTCGGCGGCGATCTCCGCCGGGTCCAGATAGCGCACCGGGAGCGCCGGGCCGCCGTCGTGCAGCGCCTTGTCGAACTCTTCGCGCGACACCCGGCGTGAGCGGACTTCGTCGCCCGCTTCGACGCTGTCGAGACTGAACGCGCCCTGCCCGATCGGTGACCGGCTGTAGGCGAGCACCAGCACGCCGCCGGGCGCGGTGAGCCCGGCCAGCCGCCGCAGGATCGGGCCGACGTCCGGGGTCGGCACGTGCTGGATGACGTGACTGCACACCACGAGGTCGTACGGGCCGCCGTCCAAACCGGTGATCGGTGAGACGGCGAAGGAGAACTCGGTGTCCTCGACGACGGTCTCGCGGGCCTTGGCCAGCCTGTCCGGGTCGGGATCCGCGGCGGTGACGTCGGCGGAGAACCGGGCCAGCCAGGGGAGAAGGCGGCCTTCCCCGCAGCCGGCGTCGAGTGCCTTGACCTTGTCGCGCGGGCCGAGGATCGCGGCGAGCCGTCCGGCGGCCTTCCCGAGCGCGCGGTCCTCGCTGGCCGTCCAGTACCCGTCGTAGGGTTCGTGCCGTCGGATGAACACACCGGTGACGTGATCGCCGGTGTCCGGGTAGCGGTAGCCCTCGGTCAGCACAGTCGCGAATATAGCCCGGATTCGCGGGTTCTCCGGTGCTCCGCGCGGGATTACCATGAGTCATGGCCATCGGGCCTGTCACGCTGTACGCCGTTGTCGCCGTGGCGCCTTCGGTGCTTTTCTGGTGCGCGCTGAAAGTGCCCGCGCTGGTGCGCCGATGGCGCCGCCGCCGCGCCCCGGAACTCCCGGCCGGGCCGCCCATCGAGAAACTCGCCGCCGATCTCCGCCGGGTGCACCGGCTGCTGGCGGAGCTTCCGTCCGGTGCCTCCGCCGTCCGCCGGTACGGCACCAGGCAGGCGTACGACGCGCTGCTCGTGCAGGCCTGCCGGGAGGTCGAGGTCGAGCACCGGCTGGCCGAACTGCCGGAGGGGTTCGACCGGGAGATCGAGCGGCTGCGCGTCGAGGAATCCCTGGCCGAGCGCGGGCTTTCCGTGTCCTGACGCGGTTTGTATCGAAAGTATGCGCGCGACCGGAAGGCTCGCGGGCATGAAGAGGCTGGGACTTCTCGCTTCGCTCCTGCTGGTGTTCGCGCTCATCCCGGGCGTCGCCTCCGCCGCGGCGGCCTTCCCGAGGATGGACGCGGCCACGGTCGACGGTTTCCGCTGGACCTCCGGTTCGAGCTTCGGCACCTACGGCGCCCGGATCGCCGAACTGGAGAAGCACCTCCCGGCTCGCGGGCTGCCGGAGATCCTGTCGTCGGCGAACCGGAAGGCGCGGCCGCTGTGCCACGCCACGTATCTCGCGGCGGCGCTGAACCCGGCGGGATTCTGCTGGGAAGACGCCAACGACGACAAGACGAACGACTGGATCCCGCAGGGACTCACCGGTTCCGGCGACGCCGACGCGGCGACCGGGAAGGTCGGCGGCAAACGGGTGGTGGCGACGTCCTGGCACACACCCGGCGACACCATGGTCCGTCTGTCCTTTGTGGACGCCACAGGGCTGGGATACCGGCATGTGCTGCTCGTCGAACCGACGTCGAACGACAACTTCGCCGTCGTGCAAGGACACGGGCACGGGATGACCTGGATCGGGAACCGGCTGTTCGTCGCGACCACCGGTGGTGTGGTGCGGGTTTTCGACACCACGCACTTCTGGAAGGTCGACGACAGCTCCGGTGTCGTCGGGAAGGGCCCGGACGGCAAGTACCACGCGGCTTTCTACGACTACGCGATGCCGCAGATCGGTGCGTACTGGTACCCCGGCGGCGGTTCCTGCACCAACGCGCCCGGCACGCGGCCGTGTCTCGCGACGATGTCGTTCGACCACAGCGACGGCTCGATCGTGACCGCGGAGCACATCCCGAACGCGGCGGGCGGCCGGGTGCTGCGGTGGCCGTTCGACCGCGCGACCGGCCTGCCCAAGGTGTCCGCCGATGGGACCGTGCACGCGAAGGAGGGCTTCGTGTCGCCGGTGTGGGGAATGCAGGGAGCGGTGTCGCGCAACGGATATTTCGTGCTGACCGGCGTGTGCCCCGAGTACGCAGGCGTGGCGGGCGACCATCCGTCGTGCCTGCACGGCGGGGTCGGCGGCACCTCGACGTCGCGGCTGAGCGGCCGGGCGCCGGTGAACTCGCAGAACCTGTCGTACTGGCCGGCGACGGGGGAGCTGTGGCTGATGAACGAACAGCTCCGGGAACGGGTGACCGTGCACGTCCCGTGGACCACCTTGACGGGGAGGTCGTGAGTGGTAAGGACGGTTCTAACCGTCCTTACCACTCACGAGGTCAGGGGGCGAAGTCCCAGCGCGTGGCGCCATGCGGTTCGGCGCCCGCCACACCGATGGCCCGGCGCAGGGTGAGGCGGTACAGATACCACGGCGGGGCGCCCGCGCTGGGCGCGCTGAAGGGAGCGGTGAGCGCGTCGCCCTCCACCGTCGCGGGCCAGCCGCCGCTCCGGTAGACCGCCGCCACCTGTTCCAGCGTGGCCGGGTCGGTGACCCGGTGCGCTTCGCCCTCCATCGTGAGGTCGATTCCCCGCAGCCGCACCGAAACGGTGCACGCCGGGTTCGCGGCCAGGTTGCGTGACCGGCGGGTGCCGGGCCCGCCTTTGAAGTACAGGGCGTCGTCCACCCAGACGGCCCCGACACCCGCCGAATGCGGGCGCCCGTCGGGGCGGACGGTCGTCACGAAGAAGGTCAGGTCGGCGGTCGGGGTGTCCTCGGCGAGGACGTCCCGCGCGCGGCTCCAGGGGAGTTCCGCGGAGCCGTAGCGGTCGAGGTTCTTGGTGGCGTGAGGTTTCGTCATACCCACGCGTCGAACGGGCGGGCCGCGATTCGACACCGGACGCGAAAAACCCCGCCACCGGAAACGGTGACGGGGTCTTCCGTGAATCCTGGGCTCAGTCCAGGTAGTCGCGCAGCACCTGCGAACGCGACGGGTGACGCAGCTTCGACATCGTCTTCGACTCGATCTGCCGGATGCGCTCACGGGTCACCCCGTACACCTGGCCGATCTCGTCGAGCGTGCGCGGCTGGCCGTCGGTGAGGCCGAACCGCAGCCGCACCACCCCCGCCTCACGTTCGGACAGGGTCTGCAGCACCGACTGGAGCTGGTCCTGCAGCAGCGTGAACGACACCGCGTCGACCGCGACGACGGCCTCGGAGTCCTCGATGAAGTCACCGAGCTGCGAGTCGCCCTCGTCGCCGATGGTCTGGTCGAGCGAGATCGGCTCGCGGGCGTACTGCTGGATCTCGAGGACCTTCTCCGGGGAGATGTCCATTTCCTTCGCGAGCTCTTCGGGGGTGGGCTCGCGACCGAGGTCCTGCAGCAGTTCACGCTGTATACGGCCGAGCTTGTTGATGACCTCGACCATGTGCACCGGGATACGGATGGTGCGGGCCTGGTCGGCCATCGCTCGGGTGATCGCCTGACGGATCCACCAGGTGGCGTACGTGGAGAACTTGTAGCCCTTGGTGTAGTCGAACTTCTCGACCGCGCGGATCAGGCCGAGGTTGCCCTCCTGGATCAGGTCCAGGAACGCCATGCCGCGGCCGGTGTAGCGCTTGGCCAGCGAGACCACGAGCCGGAGGTTCGCCTCCAGGAGGTGGTTCTTCGCCCGCTCACCGTCGCGCACGATCCACTTGAGGTCGCGCCGCATCTGGGTGACGAGCTTCTCGCCCTCCTCCTCGGCGTTGCGGACGCGCTCGGCGGCGTAGAGCCCGGCCTCGATGCGCTTGGCGAGCTCCACCTCCTCCTCGGCGTTCAGCAGGGCGACCTTGCCGATCTGCTTGAGGTACGCGCGGACCGAGTCGGCCGAAGCGGTGAGCTCGGCGTCCTTGCGGGCCTGGCGCAGCGCCTCGGACTCTTCCTCGTCCCAGACGAAGTCCGGGTTGTCGGAAGACTTGCCGGCGTTCTTGTCGGTCGACGTGCGGCGCCCGCGGGCGGGCGTCTCTTCGACGTCCTCCTCGGACTCCGCGTCCTCGTCCGTCTCCTCGGTGACGGACGCGTCGACGACATCCACCTCGACCTCTTCGAGGTCGGACAGATCCGGGGTCTCGAGGTCGGCCTCGTCGAGGTCGCCGGGACCGTCTTCCGGGTCGCCGTCTTCGGTCTTCGCACTCTTGGTGCTGGGTTTCTTGGCCGGAGCCTTCTTCGCCGGGGCCTTCTTCGCGCCGGCCGCCTTGGCGGCGGTCTTGCGCGCCGCGGGCTTCGCCGCGTCGGTGGCTGCCTCGTCGGCCGGCTCGCCGGCTGCGGTCGCTGTCTTCGTCCCGCTTCGGGTTGCGGTTCTTGCGGCTGCCACTTACGCCCTTTCGCAGCGGTCGATCATGACGAGCCGAGGCGTGATGGTCTCGGCTGCCTCAAACTTCGGGGAACACCCCTCGGCCTGCGGTTTCCCTCGTTCTCGTGAGTGCCGCCGCCGGGGGCCGTGTTCCATTGTAACGACGATACGTGACAGCGTCGCGGCGCGGACCACCGACCGGCGGGCGCGACACGCCGTGCGACGCGCCGAAGTGACATCCGGGGCATGGATGTCAGCGTGGGCGGGTCAGTGCTCGATGCCCTCCGCCGCGGCGGCCGCCGCGCCGACGATGCCCGCGTTGTTCTGCAACGACGCGACGATGACCGGCGTGCGGATGTCCAGCAGCGGGACCCACTTGTGCGACTTCTTGCTGACCCCGCCGCCGACGATGAACAGATCCGGCCAGATCAGGTTTTCCAGCACGGAGAGATACCTGTTCACCCGTTCCGCCCATTCGGGATACGACAGCTCCTCGTTGTCCTTCACCGACGCGGCGGCCTTCTTCTCCGCGTCGAAGCCGTCGACCTCGATGTGGCCGAACTCGGTGTTGGGCACGAGCTTGCCGTCCTGGAAGACCGCGCTGCCGATACCGGTGCCGAAGGTCAGCAGCGCCGTCACGCCGCGCCGCGCCACGGGGTCGCCCCAGCGGATCTCGGCCATGCCGGCGGCGTCCGCGTCGTTGAGCATCGCGATGTCGTCCACGCCGCGGCCGAGGCGCTTGGCGAACAGGGCGTCGGCGTCGGTGCCGATCCACTTGCGGTCGATGTTGGCCGCGGTGTGCGCGACCCCCTTCTTGACCACCGCGGGCAGCGTGACCCCCACCGGGCCGTCCCAGCCCGCCTGGCCGGTGATCTCGGCGACGACGTCCGCCACCGCCTCCGGGGTCGACGGCTTCGGCGTGTCGATGCGGATCCGGTCGCCGATCAGCTGTCCCCGCGCCAAGTCCACCAGCGCGCCCTTGATCCCGCTGCCGCCGATGTCGATACCGAAACCTCGGGTCGCCTCCACCACGGACGTGGTCCCTTCTCGCACGATTCAGAAGCCTGCCTCGGAGACTTTAACCGGATGTGGTGACATGGCGGACGTGGGAGTTGACGAGACGTTGCTGAAGGGTGTCGCCGAGCGTGTCGCGGGCGAGGCCGCCGAGCTGGTCCACGAGGCCTGGACCGGGATGAACGTGGGCCGCGAGGTGCGGGTGGACACCAAATCCGCCGACACCGACGTGGTGACCGCGGTGGACCACGAGTCGGAACGGCTGGTGCGCGCCCGGCTGGCCGAGTTGCGCCCGGACGACGCCGTGCTCGGCGAGGAGGGCGGGGGGATCGCCGGTGACGGGGTGACCTGGGTGGTCGACCCGATCGACGGGACGGTGAACTTCCTCTACGGGCTGCCGTGGTTCGCCGTCTCGGTGGCCGCGCAGGTCGGCGGGGTGTCGGTGGCGGGGGCCGTCGTCGAACCGGTCAGCGGGCGCCGCTGGACCGCCGCACGGGGGCAGGGCGCGTTCCTCGACGGGCGGCCGCTGTCGGTCAACGCGCCTTCCCGGCTCGACCTGACGCTCGTCGGCACCGGATTCGCCTACAAGGTCGAACGGCGGACGAAACAGGCCAGGTTCGTCGCCGAACTGGCGACCCGGGTGCGGGACGTCCGGCGCAACGGGGCCGCGTCGCTGGACCTGTGCGCCGTCGCGGCGGGCTGGCTGGACGCCTACGTCGAGCACGGCCTCGGGCACTGGGATTGGGCCGCCGGGGCGCTCATCGCCGCCGAGGCGGGCGCTGAGGTGTCGTTGCCGGGGGAGGACACGGAGCTGGGGCCGGACGCGACCTTCGCGGTGGCGCCGTCGATCGCGGCGCCGTTGCGTGAGGCGCTGCTCGACTCGGGTGTGGGCGCGATCTGAGCCTTAGCAGGGAGCTTCGCGGGCGGCCTTCAGCAGTGCCTGGTCGATCACCGGGGCACCGCCGCCCGCGGACTGCTCACCGCCGCCGCTGCCCTGCTGCGCCTTCGACCACTGCGTGAGCTGGTCGAGCACCTGGCGCGCCTCCGCCTTCGGGCGGATGTCGCCGAGCAGGGTGCCGGTGGTGAGGGTGACCGAAGCGTCCTTGCGGTTGTCCTTGACCAGTTCGGCGCACGGGACCACCAGGCTCAGCGTGCGGGCCGCCGCGGCGCCGTTCTCGCCGAAGCGGATCTGGCCGCGGCACTTGGCTTCGGCGTTCTTGTAGGCCGGGTCGACGTCCGGTTCGACGATCTGGGAGAAACCGAGTTCCCGCAGCGTGCTGGTGACGATGCCGCCCTGGCCGCGGACCTGGGAGCCGTTGAGCACCTGGACGGCCACCTTGTCCGGCGGGACCGGCGCGCGGTCGTCGAGGCCGTTGTGCGCCAGCGGCGTGTACGTGACGCCCTGCTGCGGGACGGGCGGCGGATCGCAGCGGACCCTGGCGTCGATATCGGATTTGCTCGCGACGACGTTCACCCAGACGATCACCGCGCCGAGGGCCATCACCCCGATGACGATGAGCGCGGGCAGCGGCTTGTGCTTGCGATACGGCCTCGCCCCGCGGTCCCCGATGCCGTTCCCCGACGCCACCTGCCAGTCCCTTCCCCAAAGCCCGGATCCCCGGACGGTGCTTCATCTCACCATCGTGTCCGATCAGCCTATGCGTTGCGGCGCGGATGATCGGCGCGGGCCTCCGGATAGCACCACGCGATGGCCACTCCGGGCAAGCAGCCGGGCCCAAGGGGTGAGGTACCCGACGCGGGGGCAACCCATTCGGACGACAGGCGTCTTGACAGCAGGGTTCCCCCTGTTGGGTGACGTAATCGCGGCAATGTCTGACTCGTTGCAGAGCCGGTATCGGCGTGAGCTACCCTTCGCGGGCTCAGGCGGCAGTAAGAGGCGCAAAAGAGAGACCTCGCTCACTGCCCAGCCGGGCACAAACAGGGGCGCTGGGACGTTAACCAGCGGCACGAAGGACTCACGAGCCGCGCGCTCGCGGGTCCGGGCCATCTGACATCGAAAGCATCGCAGGGGTGAGGGACTAATGGCGACCGACTACGACGCTCCGCGCCGCAGCGAAGCCGACGAGCTGGCCGAAGACTCGTTGGAAGAGCTGAAGGCACGGCGTAACGAAAACCAGTCCGGCGTCGTGGACGTCGACGAGGACGCGACCGCCGAGAACTTCGAGCTGCCGGGCGCGGACCTCTCCGGACTTTCCGGTGAGGACCTGACCGTCAAGGTCGTGCCCAAGCAGGCCGACGAGTTCACCTGCTCCGTCTGCTTCCTGGTGCACCACCGCAGCAGGCTGGCCGAGGAGAGTGGCGGACGGCTCATCTGCCGCGACTGCGCCTGAGCCTACGGGCACAGGGGACGGCGCGACAGGGGTTTCGGGGACTGAACAGGAATAAGGGGGTCGGCCGGGTGGCCGGCCCCCTTTCCTATGCCTGGGGCTTCGAGGCGGGGTGGCGCAGCAGCGCGGCCACCTTCTCCGGATGCCGGGTGCTGAACAGCCAGTACGGCGTCGGGTCGTCGGGGTCGGTGAGCCAGACCCGCACGACCGGCCCGACCCAGCCCCGGTGCAGCACGAAGGCCGCCGGATCGGCGTCGCGGCCGAGGGCCTTGCGCTTCGCTTCCTTGTCGATGACGTCGACGTCGCCGACGAACTTGAGCGGGAGGTGCGCGTCGCGCAGCCACAGCTCCGGCTCGGCGCCGCCGGTCACCTTCACCTTCGACCGGCCGAGCGAGATCATCAGCGCGATCACCGCGGGGATCAGCACCACGTACGGCAGCCATCCGCGCAGCCCGGGATAGCCCATGTCGATCTCGGCCGCCAGCAGCCCGCCGCCCAGCAGCGGCAACGGCCAGCCCCACCACGGGACGTAGAGCCGCTCTGAATGCTTGACGGCGCCGCCTTCGGCCGTGTTCACGCTTTCACCCACCTCTTCAGGGTAGTCTCGCCGCCCGTGTCCACCGTTCAGGTACTGCTTTCCCGGATCGATCCTTCGGTCCCCCTCCCCGCCTACGCGCGCCCCGGCGACGCGGGCGCCGACCTCGTCACCACCTCGGATCTCGTGCTCGCGCCCGGTGAACGCGGCGTGGTCGGCACGGGCGTCGC
Source organism: Amycolatopsis sp. NPDC058340 (assembly GCF_042723975.1). Lineage (NCBI taxonomy): Bacteria > Bacillati > Actinomycetota > Actinomycetes > Pseudonocardiales > Pseudonocardiaceae > Amycolatopsis > Amycolatopsis sp. NPDC058340. Next base: position 208,263 of record NZ_JBHXIB010000007.1, read on the forward strand.
GATCGCGCTGCCGCCCGGCTACGCGGGCTTCGTCCACCCGCGCTCGGGTCTCGCCGCCCGCGTCGGCCTCTCGGTCGTCAACACCCCGGGCACGATCGACTCCGGGTACCGCGGTGAGATCCGCGTCTGCCTGATCAACCATGATCTCTCCGAGAAGGTCGTGCTCACCCGCGGCGACCGGATCGCGCAACTGGTCGTGCAACGGGTCGAACAGGCCGAGTTCGTCGAGGTCGCCGAGCTCGAGCCGTCCGAGCGCGGCCAGGGAGGGTATGGCTCCACGGGCGGACACGCCACACTGGGAGCCGGAGCCAGGGAAGGAACGGAGAACTAGTGGGGATTTTCGGACGCAAGCGCGCGAAGCCGACCGGACGGCACGCCGCGCCCGAGGTCGAGGAGCGCCCCGACAGCGCTGCCGACGACGCCGACGAGATCGAGTCGCAGCTGTCGGAGACCTCCGACGGCCCCTTCGACCTCGCCGACGCGCCCGAGGACGGCATCCCGAGGATCGACCTCGGCTCGGTGAAGGTCCCGGTGCCCGACGGTTCCCAGGTCCAGGTCGAGATGGACCCGGAGAGCGGCGGCGTCCGCGCGGTCCACGTCGTCACCGAGCAGGGCCAGATCACCGTCAGTGGCTACGCGGCGCCCCGGTCCGGAGGACTGTGGAAGGACGTCAGCACCGAGCTCACCGAGCAGCTCCGTGCCGACGGCGCCAAGGTCTCGGTCGGCATGGGGGAGTGGGGGCTGGAGCTGTCCGCGATCGTCGGTGACGTCGCGCTGCGGTTCGTCGGGGTCGACGGCCCGCGCTGGATGCTCCGCGGTGTCATCGCGGGCCCGCAGTCGCAGGCGTCGCAGGCGCCCGCCGTGCTGCGGGAGATCGTGCGCCACACCATCGTCGACCGCGGTGACGCGCCGATGCCGGTCCGCACCCCGCTGACCATCACGCTGCCCGACGCCGTCGCGCAGCACATCGCCGAACAGCAGGGTTAAAGCACCCTCAGCCAGGCCAGCACGGTCGCCCGGCCCAGTGACTCCCGGTCCGCGCCGAGGGCGGTGAGCGTCGACTCGCCGACCTCGGCGCGCGGCAGGGCGTCCGCCCAGGCGCGGGCGATGGCCGCCGGGTGGATCGGATCGTCCGCGCACGCGCCGATCCCCGCGGGTACATCGAGGCCCTTCAGGTCTTCGAGCGACGGCGCGGGACGGGCCGCCGCCGTCCGCAGGCTCGCCGCCAGCCCGGCGCCGTGCCGCCGCCACGCGCGGCCGAGTTCCGCCGCGAGCCATGCCGGGACGCCGTCGGAGGATTCCGCCAGCGCGCCGTCGACCCCGTTTTCGGCCACCAGATCCGCTGACAGCCGCGCGGCGAGCGACGCGGGCGCACGTCCGGCCGGGCCGTTCCAGGCCGGGAGCGCGGCCAGCAGGCCGGTGCAGTGGCCAGGATTTCGCGCCGCCCACTCCGCCGAGAGGTGCGCCCCGAACGAGATGCCGCCGACGAGCAGCGGACCGTGCTCGACGGCGAGCCTGTCCAGCTCGGCCAGATAGCCGTCCGCGAGCCGGTCACCAGGGGGCGGGGGCGGCGCGATCAGCCGGATGCCGAGCGCCCGCAGCGGACCGGCGAACACGGCGCGCACGAACACTTCGTCGGACCCGGTGCCGGGGAGTACTACTGCCGTCGTAGGCGGAATAGCGGAGGTCACGTTGCGATCTTCTCCCAAACCCGTTGTCCTGGTCCGAGCACAGTTACGCTGGATTACGCACGGGCCGTTCGAGTCGGGGGCCCCGGAGCACAGGAGCACCGTTATGTCCGCCAAAGACGGCGGCTACTTCAGCCGGCTGGTCCGCAAGCTGACCAGCGACGTCGAGGATCTCGACGCCGACGATCTGTCCGAAAAATCCGAGGCCGGCGGAGCGCAGCGCGCCTGCGACTGCCGGTCGGGACAAGAGGTGACGGTGCTCGGCAGACTCCGCAGCGTGGAGCTCTGCCCGACCAACGAGGCGGCGACCCTGCAGGCCGAGCTGTTCGACGGCACACAGGGTGTGACGCTAATCTGGCTCGGACGCCGCCGGATCCCCGGGATCGAACCCGGGCGAACCATCAAGGTGCGCGGCCGGATGGCCGAACGTGATGGTCAGAAGGTGCTTTACAACCCCTATTACGAACTTCAGAGCCCTGTGAGTTGATCCCGCATCGTGACTGAACCCGTCGGCGGCGAAGAGAAGACCGAAGACAAGAAGCCCCAGCCCACCCTGCTGGAACAGATGGGCGGACTGTCCGGTCTGTTCTATTCCTCGCTGCCGGTGATCGTGTTCGTGATCGCGAACGCGATCTTCGGGCTCACGGTGGGGATCTGGGCCGCGGTGGGCAGCGCGGTGGCGATCACGGTGCTGCGGATCGTGCGCAAGGAGCCGCTGCAGCCCGCGATCTCCGGGTTCTTCGGCGTCGCGATCGCGGCGTTCATCGCCTACCGGACCGGTTCGGCCAAGGGCTTCTTCCTGTTCGGCATATGGACGAGCCTGGTCTACTGCGGTGTCTTCGTGCTTTCGATCGTCGTCCGCTGGCCGCTGGCCGGCGTGGTGTGGAACGCGCTCAACGGCAGCGGCCACGCCTGGCGCAAGGACAAGAAGTCGCTGATCTCCTACTCGATCGCGACCGCCGCCATGGCGCTGATCTTCGGTGCCCGGTTCGTCGTGCAGCGCTGGCTGTACGACGAGGACTACACCGGTTGGCTGGCCTTCGCGAAGATCGCGATGGGCTACCCGCTGTACGCGCTCGGCCTGCTCACCGTCGTCTGGGCGGTGCGGCGATCGGACAAGCACCTCAAGGCGCTGGCCGAAGAGGCGCCGCGCGAAGAGACCGACGAAGAGGTCGAGGCCCGCCTGCGCGCGAAGTACGCGCAGGCGCCCGCCACGGAGAACTAATAACCCAGCGCGGTCCGGATCTCCGGTTCCACGTCCGACGTCGCCACGAACAGCAGCTCGTCACCCGGCTCCAGCGGGTCCTCGGGCTGCGGCACGATCACGCGGTCGCCACGCAGGATGGTGACCAGCGCCGCGTCCCGTGGCAGATTGATCTCGCTGACCGCCTTGCCCGCGAGCGGCGTCTCCTCCGGGAGGGTGAGTTCCACGAGGTTCGCCTGGCTCTGCCGGAACGTCATCAGCCGCACCAGATCGCCGACGCTCACCGCCTCCTCGACCATCGCCGCGAGCATCCGCGGGGTCGAGACGGCGACGTCGACGCCCCAGGCGTCGTTGAAGAGCCATTCGTTGGCCGGGTTGTTGACCCGCGCCACCACCCGGCGCACCGCGAACTCGGTCTTCGCGAGCAGCGAGACCACCAGATTCGCCTTGTCGTCGCCCGTCGCGGCGATCACGACGTCGCACTCCTCGATCCCGGACTCCTCGAGGATCGAGACCTCGCACGCGTCACCCAGCACCCAGTCCGCCTGCTCGACGGTATGCGGCTCGAACTGGTCGGCCTCGCGTTCGATGAGCATCACCTGGTGGCGCCCGTCGATCAGCTCCGCGGCGATCGACCGGCCGACCGCCCCGGCCCCGGCAATCGCGACCCGCATCAGTTCTCCTCTTCCGGTTCGCGAGCGGCGACGCTCGTCACGTCGCTGACAGTGCCTGATTTCGCGGCGACGTACACGACGTCGTCCGCCTGGATCACGGCCTTGGTGTCGGGCAGCACGGCGGTGCCGAACCGCATGATGAACGCGACCCGCGCGCCGGTGGTGTCCTGGAGATCGCGCACGCTGTGCCCGACCCAGCCCTCGTTCAGCGGGAGCTGCAACAGCGCCACACTGCCCGACGGATCGCGCCACTCCGAAGCGACGCCGTCGGGGAGCAGGGTGCGCAGGAACCGGTCGGTCGTCCACGGCACGGTCGCCACGGTCGGGATGCCGAGCCGTTCGTAGACCGCCGCCCGTTTGTGGTCGTAGATCCGGGCGACGACCTTGTCGATGCCGAAGTTCTCCCTGGCCACCCGTGCCGAGATGATGTTGGAGTTGTCGCCGCTGGACACCGCCGCGAAAGCCCCCGCGCGTTCGATCCCGGCCTCGATCAGCACCTGCCGGTCGAAGCCGACGCCGACCACCTGCTGACCGTGGAAATCACTGCCGAGCCGCCGGAACGCCTGCTGGGTCTTGTCGATGATGGCGACTTCGTGCCCCAGCCGCTCCAGCGCCGCGGCCAGGGATGCGCCTACCCGGCCGCATCCCATGATCACCACGTGCACGCCCTGCCTCCTTCGTCGTCGGACGTTCACCCGTCCGCAGGTACCCAGACATACCAGCGCCGAACCTACCTTGGGGGCCGACCGTTAGTCTTCCGTGGTGTCGAAGTTCCCGACCGTATTGAAGCGGCTCGTCCTCGGACGTCCATTCCGGAGTGACCGCCTCTCGCATACGCTGCTGCCGAAGCGCATCGCGCTGCCGATTTTCGCGTCCGACGCGTTGTCGAGCGTCGCGTACGCGCCTGAGGAAATCTTTTTGACCCTCAGTGTCGCCGGGTTGTCGGCGTACGCGTTCGCGCCGTGGATCGGCGTCGCCGTCGCGCTCGTCATGCTGGTCGTGGTGGCGTCCTACCGGCAGAACGTGCACGCCTATCCCAGCGGTGGCGGTGACTACGAAGTCGCGAACACCAACCTGGGCGGCAAATTCGGCCTCACCGTCGCCAGCGCGCTGCTGGTCGACTACGTGCTCACCGTCGCGGTGTCGACGTCGTCCGGCGTGGCGAACATCGGGTCGGCCATTCCGTGGGTGGCGCAGCACAAGGTGATCGCCGCGGTCATCATCGTGGTCGTGCTGACCGCGCTGAATCTGCGCGGAGTACGCGAATCGGGCAAAGCGTTCGCGATCCCGACCTACGGGTTCATCATCGGCATCCTCGGCATGGTGATCTGGGGCCTGATCGAGGCGGCCTCCGGAGCCGACATGCGGGCCGAGAGCGCGGACTTCCAGCTGCACGAAGAAGCCTCTTTGACCGGTTTCGCCTTCTTCTTCCTGTTGCTGCGCACATTCTCCTCCGGTGCGGCGGCGCTGACCGGGGTCGAGGCGATCAGCAACGGTGTCCCGGCGTTCCAGAAACCGAAATCGAAGAACGCGGCGACCACCCTGCTGATGATGGGCGTGCTCGCGGTGACGATGCTGGTCGGCATCATCACGCTGGCGATCATCACCGACGTCAAATTCGCCGAGCACCCGGAGACACAGCTCACCGGCACTCCGGCGGGCTACGAGCAGAAGACGATCGTCGCGCAGATCGCGCAGGCGGTGTTCGCCGATTTCACCCCGGCGTTCTACTACATCTCCTTCGCCACCGGCATCATCCTGCTGCTGGCCGCGAACACCGCGTTCAACGGTTTCCCGGTGCTCGGCTCGATCCTCGCGCAGGACCGCTACCTGCCGCGTCAGCTGCACACCCGGGGCGACCGGCTGGCCTTCTCCAACGGCATCCTGTTCCTGTCGGCGTTCGCGCTGGTGCTGATCATCGCGTTCGACGCCGAGGTCACGAAGCTCATCCAGCTCTACATCGTGGGGGTGTTCGTCTCCTTCACGGTCAGCCAGGCCGGCATGATCCGGCACTGGAACCGCTTGCTCGCCAGGGAAACCGATCCGGCGGTGCGGCGGCGGATGCGGCGTTCGCAGACGGTCAACGCGATCGGCCTCACCATGACCGGCACCGTGCTGATCATCGTGCTGGTGACGAAGTTCCTGCTCGGCGCCTGGATCGCGATCGCGGCGATGGTGGCGATCTACGTGCTGATGACCGCGATCCGGAAACACTACGACCGGGTCGCCGAGGAATTGCGCGAAATGGACCGGAAACCGGCCGTATTGCCCTCGCGCAACCACGCGATCGTGCTGATTTCGAAACTGCACCTGCCGACCCTGCGCGCGGTCTCCTACGCCAAGGCGGTGCGGCCCGACGTACTCGAAGCCGTCACGGTGAACGTCGACGACGTCGAAACGCGCAAACTCGTCCAGGAATGGGACGACCACAATTTCAAGGTGCCGCTGAAGGTGATCGAATCGCCGTACCGCGAGATCACGAAACCGGTGCTGGACTACGTGAAGCGGGTCCGCGGCGACAATCCGCGCAACGTGGTGACCGTGTTCATCCCCGAATACGTGGTCGGGCACTGGTGGGAGCAGGTCCTGCACAACCAGAGCGCCCTGCGGCTGAAGGGACGACTCCTGTTCCAGCCCGGCGTCATGGTGACCAGTGTGCCGTGGCAGCTCGAATCGTCGGAAAAGGCGATCAAACGCGACCGGAAGGCACGTCCGGCGGCCGGCGACGTGCGACGCGGGTTCTCCCCGGTCGTGAAGCAACCCGAAACGAAGAAGGACAAAGCAGAATGAGTGTGGACGCGTCGACCGGCACCTGGCTCGGACGAACGATCGAGCTGGAGGTCGGCGCGGTCGCGCACGGCGGGCACTGCGTCGCACGGACGGAGGGCCGGGTCGTGTTCGTGCGGCACGCGCTGCCCGGCGAGCGGGTCCTGGCCTCGGTCACCGAGGACAAGGGCGGCTCGTTCTGCCGTGCCGACGCGATCGAGATCCTGGAAGCATCCCCGGACCGCGTCGAGCCGCCGTGCCCGCTCGCGGCGCCGGGGGAGTGCGGCGGCTGCGACTGGCAGCACGCCAGGCCCGAACATCAGCGTGAACTCAAGGCCGCCGTGGTCATGGAGCAGCTGAAGCGGCTCGCCGGGATCGAGCGCGACGTCGTCGTCGAAGCGCTCGACGGCGGCCCGCTGGACTGGCGCAGCCGGGTGCGGCTCGTCGCGGGCAAGGACGGCAAGGCGGGTTTCCGGGCACACCACAGTCACCGCGTGATCCCGGTCGACGACTGCCCGATCACCGTCCCCGGCGCGCTCGACGACGTCGTGTCGCGCAACTGGCGGCCCGGCAGCGAGATCGAGGTCACCAAGGACGGCGAGGGACAGGTGCACCTTCGCGACCTGTCGACGGTCCACGGGAAGACCCGGTCGCGGCAGCTGGCGGGCGGTATCGCCGTGCAGCACGCCGCCGGCCGCGACTGGCGCCTGGACGCCCACGGCTTCTGGCAGGTCCACCCGGCCGCCGCGGACGTGCTCGCCGCCGTCGTCGCGGAATGGGCGGAGGCGCCGCGCGACGGCGTGGCCTGGGACCTGTATGCCGGCGTCGGCCTCTTCGCGTCCGTGCTCGCTTCGCAGGTCGGCCCGCGTGGACGCGTCCTGGCCATCGAATCCGGCCGCCGTGCCGTCGCCGACGGCGAGGAGAACCTGGCCGACCTCCCGCAGGTCCGCTGGCGCTCCGGCCGCGTCGAACACCTGCTGGCCGACGCCCCGAAACCGGTGGACGTCGTCGTCCTCGACCCGCCGCGCAAGGGTGCGGGCAAGGCCGTCGTGGAGTCCATTGTGGAGGGATCCCCGGACCGGATCGTCTACGTGGCGTGCGACCCGGCCGCCTTGGCGCGCGACATCGCGCTGTTCAAGGAGCACGGATACGGGCTGGTGGATCTGCGGGCTTTCGACGCGTTCCCGATGACGCACCACGTCGAATGTGTTGCGTTGTTGCAATAACTCGGGATTTGTAATCCGTCGGAATGGAGTGGCTTCGTTCGGCTTGTCCGGGTGTTGTCGTGCTCGCTAACTTGAGTTTCGTGCTCACGAGGTAATTCGGGTACTTCGGGCACTTCTCTTCGACGCGAACGGATTTCCGGATCATGGATTATCTTACTTCGGTATGTGGTGATTGCGACGGAAAAGGCTGTGCCGGCTGCGACGGGCACGGCACGATCACCATTGTGGAGGACTGACCGAGTGGAACCGTTGATGCTTCCTCCGGGTGTCACCGCTCAGGAGATCAGCTACCGCAACGGCCGGAAGCAGGTCATCTACACGGCGCCGTACCAGTCCGAAGGTCCGGTGCTCGTGCGGGACGCGATGGGCAGGCAGGCATGGATGTTCATGTACGCCCACTTCGTCTTCACGTGGCTGGAAGGCGCGGTTCGCGTCCAGGTCAGCCACGGAACGCTGGGTGGGCCGAAAATGCCGCTGTGGTCCGGAATCAGGATTCGCGCCTACTGGTCTGGGCCGGCGCTGGCGGAGTTCGGCAAAGCGTGGGCGCTGGAGCAGATCACCGGTGACCGGGGTACTCCGGCCGTTGTTTCGATTTGATGTTTCGGGCGATGGGCATGCCGAGGAGCCCGTCGCCGGTGCGGCCGGCGGGCTCCTCGGGGTGGGGCGAGGGTCAGGTCACGACGCGGTGGATGGTATTGCGCCGTGGCACCTGTAGCGGGTCGAGGTATTGGGGCGGCACGAATTCCGGTATCCCCTCGGGAGTCATCCGGACCTGCCAGTCACCGTGGTGGACGAGCCGGTGGTGGAAGGAACAAAGCAGGACCAGGTTCCGCAGGTCGGTCGGGCCGCCGTCGGCCCAGTGCCGGATATGGTGGGCGTGGCAATGCTTCGGCGCTCGGTGGCAGCCAGGGAAAGCGCAGCCGCCGTCGCGGATGTTCAGGGCCCGGCGTTGGCCGGGGGTGACGAAGCGTTTCATCCGTCCGACATCGAGGGGTTCGCCGGCGGCGCCGAGCACCACCGGGACCATCAGGCAGTCGCAGGCGGCCAACCGGGCTTCGCGGGCGGTGATCCGGCCGACGAAGTCGAGGCACGCCGTCCCGAGCCCGGTCTTCAGGGCATCGAGCCCGACGGTCACGTGCACCAGTGTGCGGTAGCCGGACGTGCCCGGTTGGTCGGGGCAGGCGATGGCGAGGTCGAGGAGTTCGGCCCACGCGTCGCCCCGGCGCTGAGGCAGGGTGCGGTGGTCGGCCTGGCCGAACTCGTCGACCGGCCGCTTCGCCGCGTAGGCGTCCAGCGCGGCCGCGGTGCGGGCGCCGGTCTCGGGGTCCAGGAGCCCGGAGAGCTTCCAGAAGCCGTCCTTGCGGCGCTCGACGAACACCTCGCGGCGCGGCGGGGCGGGCTCGGGGTCTTTCGGCTCCTTCCCGTCGGGGTCGAGGTGTGCGAGCAGGTCGGCTCCGACCTCGGCGATCTCTTTCGGTCCGGCGTGACGGGCGAGGGTCTGCTCGGCCCCGGCTCGTTCCTCCGCAGGCACGTCGGAGGGGATCTTGCGCAGGATCTCCAGGATCAGGTCGATATGCTGCTCCCCGAGCGCGCCGTCGTCGGCCGCGGCGGCGGTCGCGGGCGCGAACACGGCACCCTCACCGCCGACGCTCGGAGCGGGGTTCAAGGCCAGGGCCCGGTTCACCATGTCTTGCGCGTCGCCCTTGGAGATCCGCGCGACATCGGCGAGCCATGATGCGGCGCTCCCATAGCCGAACAAGTCTTCCGCGCCCCGCGACTCGACCTCCGCCAGGTACTTCCCCAGCCCGGCGGAGGCCACCCGTATCACCTGCAGCAGGTGCGTCACGCCGTGGGCAAGCTCCAGCTTGCCGGCGCGCCACAGTTCCTGCGGCAGTTCGGGAATGGTCGTCTCGGGCACGTCTCCATATTACCGGAAAACACCCCAGGAATCATTCGTGATTTTAAGCGACAATGGTAATTGCCCATTTGCCACTGATGAGTGATTTGAGTGCTGTGCGTCGTGACTCTCGCGATTCGTGAAGGGGGCGGACGGGAGGTCAGCGTGTCGCGAAAGCCTCTTCGCGACACTAAAGGTGCTAAGGTCTCCATCCCCTACTGCGCGGCGTGATCGGAGGCGTGACTCCCGTGATCAGGGACGTCACTCGCGTGCTTGGAGGCCGCACTCGGGTGTTCCGCTGCTGATCACGCGAGTTCCGCCTTCGATCACGCGAGTTACGCCGCTGATCACGTGAGTGCGGTGCCGCGTCCTCGTGAGTGGTAAGGACGGTTAGAACCGTCCTTACCACTCACGAGACCCAAGGTCAGCGTTTCAGTGTGAAAGTGAAGTCCCCGGACACCTTTCCACGGAACCGCACCGCCGAAACCACCTTCCCCGCCTCGATCAGCCTCTCGACCTCGCCCCGCGAAAGACCGCACCCTTCGGCGATCAGCCGCACGGGCCGGAGCGGAATGCGAGCCTCGAAGCGAACCGAGACATCGCGAAAGTCCTCATGACATGTAGAGCCGGTATCGAGCCGCCAGGCGCCGTCCCAGTCGAGAGAGACGTGGTTGCGGCGGAGCACGGCCGGATCCTGGAGCAGTCCGGCCGCCAATCCCAGGTCGTTCTCGTGCAGCCGGTCCAGCAACTCAGGCCGGACGGAGCGCACGTTCACCCGCTCCAGGATCGTGAGTTTCGCGGTGTTCCCGCACCCGTCGCAGAGCACGAGAAGCCAGACATCGAGGAGTTTGTGGTTGGCGTTGACCCGGAATTTGCCGTTCGCCCGGAAACGCCCGGACCCGCAGGCGTGGCAACGGCGGAGGACGAAAGGAAGGCAGGTGGGAACGACCACCCAGTTTTCGAGCATGGGAAGCACACCCGTTCAGTGAGAAATCCGCAGCAACAGGAGACGCGGCGCGAAAGGCGCGACGCGCGGCGAAATCAGCGCTCGGGAGGTCTCACAGGGTGTACAACGGCAGGCCCTCGGGCTCGGCGACGTGGTCCGGCAGCACGGTAATGGCCCGGCGGCGGCCGCTCCACCGGTTTTCCGGGCACGAAAAGGCCCCCTGGCCGAAACCAGGGGGCCGAACGAGCGAGTCCTAGGAGCGCGCGTCCTCCTTCAGCATGTCCGCGCACTTCTCACCGATCGCCATCGTCGTGATGCACGGGTTCACCGCGACCAGGTACGGCATCGCCGAACCGTCGGCGACCCGCAGGCCTTCGACGCCGCGCACGCGCAGCCGGGCGTCCAGGACGGCCATCGGGTCGCCGTCGCCGCCCATTTTCGCGGTGCACGAGGGGTGATAGACCGTGTTGTGCGTCTTGCGCAGGTAGTCCGCGATCTCGTCGTCGGTCTTGACGTCCTTGCCGGGCGCCAGTTCCGTGCCCGCCCATTCGTCGAGCGCGGGCTGTTCGGCGATCTTGCGCGCGAGTTTGATGCCGTAGGTCATCACACGCATGTCGTGTTCGTCGGTGAAGTACCGCGGGTCCACCTTCGGCTTGTCCCGGTAGTCGCGGCTGCGCAGCCGCACGGTGCCGGTCGACCGTGACCGGGTGACGTTCGGGGTCAGGCAGAAACCGTTCTCCGTGGTGGGATATCCCTGCCGGAGGGTGTTCATGTCGAACGGCACCGAGCCGTAGTGGAACATCAGGTCCGGCCGGTCGAGGCCGTCTTCCGTGGTGGTGAAGATGCCGATCTCCCACCATTGCGTGGATTCGGTAGTCATCGGCTGCAGCGCGTCCCACTGGATGACGCCTTCGGGGTGATCCTGCAGGTTCTCGCCGACGCCGGGGGAGTCGACCAGCACGTCCACGCCGACCTCGCGCAGATGCTCGGCGGGGCCGATCCCGGACAGCATCAGGAGTTTCGGGGTGTCGATCGCGCCCGAAGACAGGATCACCTCGCGCCGCGCGCGCAGCCGGACGCCGTGGATCAGGTCGTCGGCGAGGTATTCCGCGCCGGTGCAGCGTTTGCCGTCGAACAGCAGCCGCCGGACGCGGGCACCGGTGATGATCTCCAGATTCGGCCGTTTGCCGATGATCGGGTGCAGGTACGACACCGACGCCGACGACCGCGTGCCGTCCTCGCGCGCGTTGATCTGGAACCAGTTCGCCCCGTGTGTCACGGTCTTGCCCGAGTTGAACTCCGTCCTCGGGATCCCCGCCTGCTCGCACGCCTGCAGCAGCGCGACGCCGGTCGGGTCGTTCGGCGGCACCGAGCGGATGGTCACCGGACCCGAGCGGCCGTGGTGGTCACCGGGGCCGTCGTTGGTCTCAAGACGCTTGTACAGCGGGAAAATATCCTTCGAAGACCAGCCGGGCAGGCCGAGCGACGCCCATTCGTCGAGGTCTTCCGCCGGTGCCCAGAACGCGATGCACGAGTTGTGCGACGAGCAGCCGCCGAGCACCCGTGCGCGGGCATGGCGCAGGAACGAGTTGCCGGATTCCTGCGGCTCCACCAGATAGTCCCAGTCGTAGCCGGATTCCAGCAGGGCCATCCACTTCGTGAGCTCCAGCACCGCCGGATCGTCCACATCGGACGGACCCGCTTCCAGGAGCGCCACGGTGACGTCCGGGTCTTCCGAGAGTCTCGCCGCGACCACCGAACCCGCCGTCCCGCCGCCGACGACGATGTAGTCGAACTCTCCGGTCACTGTGCTGCCTCCTCGGGAAGTGCTTCCGCGGCGTGATCGGCAAGAACGCCGCTCTTGTGCCGCAGGACGAACCAGTAATACGCGAAACCGACGACCGCCACCGCGCCGACGAACAGCACGGCCCCCCATTCGAGGTACCAGTGATACGGCTCGGTCGCGTTGTAGACCTCACGCCGCGGCCAGGCCAGGTTCACCACGATCGCGCCGCCCCACAGCACGCCGAGGATGTTGACCGGCAGCCCCAGTTTGCCGAGCGAGAAATACTTGGTGCCCGCCACCTTCGGGGGCGGCCACTGCCCGCGGAAGCGCTTGACCAGCATCGGCACGGTGACCAGCAGGTACGCCAGGTAGATCATGATGATGCCGATACTGGTGATCACCGTGAAGATCTGCGGCTGGCCGACGTTGACCACCAGGATCAGCACCGCGATCACGCCGGACACGATCGCGGGGATCACCGGTGTCTTCGTCTTCGGTGACACCCTCGCCAGATGCTTCCCGGCGGGGAGGTTGTTGTCGCGGCCCATCGCGAACATCATCCGGATCGCCGCCGATTGGACGGCGAGATTGCACACGGTGATCGCGATGACGACCGCCAGCAGGAAGATCGTGCCGATCGTGCTGCCGAGGACGTCCAGCACGATGAACTGGAGCCCACCGGTCGAGATCTCCGGGTTGTTGATGTCGCCGACGGCCATCAGCGCGAGGATCAGGATGAGCCCGCCGATGACGAACGACGCGATCAGCGCGCGCAGGATCGCCTTGGGCGCGTTCTTGCGCGGGTCGTGCGATTCCTCGCCGAGCGAGCTGGCGGTGTCGAAGCCGTACATGACGTAGGTCGACGCGAGCGAGGCGACCAGGAACGCCCCGAAGTATCCCCACGGCTGGTCGGCGCCGGTGTTGTTGGTCTGCATGACGACCTCGGGACCGCGTGTGATGTTCACCGCGAGCGCGACGATCAGCAGGACCGCGGCGATCAGTTCGATGAACACCCCGGCGCTGTTGATCCGCGCCATCAGCTTGACGCCCCAGGCGTTCACCAGCGTCGTGAACACGATCAGCGCCGTACCCAGGATGACCGCGTTCACCGCGCTGTCGCCCGAGAAGGAGAAGAACGACGAGATCTGGGGGAGCGTGATCTGGTACGCGAGCGCGACCGCGGCGATGCTGACGATCGACGCGGTGAGCATCATCCACCCGGCCATCCAGGCGACGTGCGGGCTGCCGAGCCGTTTCGACCAGTTGTAGATCGAACCGGCGACCGGATAGTGCGCGGCCAGCTCGGCGAACGACAGCGCCACCATCAGCTGGCCGACGAACACCATCGGCCACGACCACCAGTACGCCGGACCGCCGAAGCTGAAGCCGAAGTAGAACAGCTGGAAGGTCCCCGTCAGGATCGAGATGTAGCTGATCCCGGCGGCGAAGGTGTGGAAATTGCCGAGCGTTCTTTCGAGTTCCTGTTTGTAGCCGAAACCGGCCAAGCCGTCGTCGGAAGGATTGCTCATCGGCAATTTTCCCCTCTTCAGTTGGACGCGGGCTCCCCGGAGAACCAGCGCTGTGGAGCGGGCCGGAGGTTCTGGTAGATGTGTTTCGCCTCCGTGTACTCGGCGAGCCCGGTCGGGCCGAGTTCGCGCCCGAAGCCGGACTGTTTGTAGCCGCCCCATTCCGCCTGCGGCAGATACGGGTGGAAGTCGTTGATCCAGATCGTGCCGTGCCGCAGCCGGTTCGCGACCCGCTGCGCGCGGGAGGCGTCCGAGGTGAACACCGCGCCGGCGAGGCCGTAGTGGGTGTCGTTGGCGATGCGGACGGCGTCGTCCTCGTCGGTGAAGGTCTCGACGGTGAGCACCGGGCCGAACGATTCGTCGACCACGGCGCTGCTGCCCTGCTTCACGTTGTCGAGGATGGTCGGCAGGTAGTAGTGCCCCTTCGCGAGTTCGCGATCGTCGGGGCGTTTGCCGCCGGTGCGCAGGACGGCGCCCTCTTCGAGCGCGGCGGCGACGTAGCGTTCGATCTTTTCCAAATGGGCGGCCGAGATCAGCGGCCCGGTTTCAGCCTTCGGGTCGAAAGGTCCACCCAGTCGGATCAGCTCGGCGCGGCGGACGAGTTCGTCGACGAACCTGTCATGCCACTCCTCCTGGACGATCAGCCGCGCACCCGCCGAGCAGACCTGCCCGGAGTGCAGGAACACCGCGGTCAGCGCGTAGTCGACGGCGGTGTCGAAATCCGAGTCCGCGAAGACGACGTTCGGGTTCTTGCCGCCCAGCTCCAGCGCGACCTTCTTGATGGTCGCGGCGGCGGACGCGGCGATGATCTTGCCGGTCGCGAGGCCGCCGGTGAACGACACGAGGTCGACGTCGGGATGCTCGGACAGCGGGGCCCCGGCCTGCGCGCCGGCGCCGAGCACGAGGTTCGCGACCCCGCCGGGGAGGCCGGCCTCGGTCAGCAGCTTCATCAGCATGATCGAGGTGTGCGGGGTCAGCTCGCTGGGCTTGAGGACGAAGGTGTTGCCCGCCGCGAGCGCGGGGGCGACCTTCCAGATGGTCTGCAGGAGCGGGTAGTTCCACGGCGTGATCAGCCCGCAGACACCGACCGGCTCGTGCACGATCCGGCTGAACGCGTCCGGGTTGCCGGTGTCGACCACGCGGCCCGCGTCGTTCGCGGCGAGCTTGCCGAAGTAGCGCAGGCACGCGGCGATGTCGGCCATGTCGTACTCGCTCTCGACCAGCCGTTTCCCGGTGTCGAGCGACTCGGCGCGGGCGAAGGCCGCGGCGTCGCGGTCGAGCAGGTCGGCCGCCTTCAGCAGCAGGTCACCGCGCTGTGGGGCGGGCGTCTGTGGCCACGGGCCGGTGTCGAACGCCTTCCGTGCGGCGGCGATGGCCGCTTCGGTGTCTTCACGGGTGCCTTCGGCGACTTCCGCGACCAGCGACCCGTCGGCGGGGCAGCGGATCTCCCGGCGACCACCGCCGACCGCGTCGACCCATTCGCCACCGATGAAAAAATCCGCCATCAAGCCTCTCCAACCGGGCTCCTGCTCAACCGTCGATCAGCGATTATCGCGGCCACCCGACGTGACCGCTACTTGGCAAAAGAGACCATGTTCACACCCTTGGGTGTCGAGTGGTGATTTTCTGACATGTGACCCGTGACGCGGCGGACGGAAGGCTCTCAGGCGACCTCCGTAGACTGGTCGGAACGGCGGAAGAGGAACCAGGCGAGGTGGGAGAGTGACGTTGCTCGAGTCCGTGCACGGACCGGCCGACTTGAAGCGGATGAACCAGGACCAGCTCGGCGAGCTGGCCGCGGAGATCCGGGACTTCCTCGTCGAGAAGGTGCGGCTCGCCGGTGGTCACCTCGGCCCGAACCTGGGTGTGGTCGAGCTGACCATGGCGCTGCACCGTGTCTTCGATTCACCGGACGACGCGATCGTGTGGGACGTCGGCCACCAGGCGTACGTGCACAAGATCGTCACCGGCCGTCATGACGGCTTCGGCAAGCTGCGCCAGCTCGGCGGCCTCACCGGCTACCCGGCACGCTGCGAGAGCGAGCACGACCTCGTCGAGAACAGCCACGCCTCGACCGCACTGTCCTATGTGGACGGCCTGGCGAAGGCGTTCGAGCTCGAAGGCGGTGGCAGGCACGCGATCGCCGTCGTCGGCGACGGCGCGCTGACCGGCGGCATGTGCTGGGAGGCGCTCAACAACATCGCCGCGAACCCGCGCCGCCCGGTCGTCATCGTCATCAACGACAACGGCCGCTCCTACTCGCCGACCATCGGCGGCGTCGCGGACCACCTCGCGTCGCTGCGGCTCAAGCCGGGCTACGAGCGCGTGCTGGACCGCGGCAAGGAGTTGCTGCGGCACACGCCCGTCGTCGGCAAGCCGATCTACGCGGCGCTGCACGCGGCGAAGGCGGGTCTCAAGGACGCGCTGAGCCCGCAGATGATGTTCTCCGACCTCGGCCTCAAGTACCTCGGCCCGGTCGACGGGCACGACCTCGTCGCGCTGGAGAAGGCGTTCCAGAGCGCCCGCGACTTCGGCGGCGCGGTCATCGTGCACGTGGTCACCGAGAAGGGCCACGGCTACGAGCCCGCGGTCACCAACCAGGCCGACCAGATGCACCAGACCGACCCGATCGACCCGGAAACCGGCCTCCCGCCGGTCAAGGGCCCGAGCTGGACCGGGGTCTTCGCCGACGAACTGGTCAAGATCGGCGCCGACCGCGAGGACGTCGTCGCGATCACCGCGGCCATGCTGCGCTCGACCGGGCTGCACAAGTTCGCCGAGGCGTACCCCGACCGCTGGTACGACGTCGGGATCGCCGAGCAGCACGCGGTGACCTCGGCCGCCGGGCTCGCGATGGGCGGCAAGCACCCCGTGGTCGCCGTCTACTCGACCTTCCTGAACCGGGCGTTCGACCAGGTCCTGATGGACGTCGCGCTGCACCGCCAGCCGGTGACGCTGGTGCTGGACCGCGCGGGCATCACCGGCCCGGACGGCCCCAGCCATCACGGGATGTGGGACCTTTCGCTGCTGGGCATGGTGCCCGGGATGCGGGTCGCCGCTCCGCGTGACGCCGGCACGCTCCGCGAGGAGCTGCGGGAGGCCGTTGCGGTCGAGGACGGGCCGACCGCGCTGCGGTTCTCCAAGGGCGGCGTGATCGACTCGGTGCCCGCCGTGGAACGCGTCGGCACGGTGGACGTGCTGCGCAAGCCCACCGGCGAGGCCGACGTCCTGCTCGTCGCGGTGGGCGCGTTCGCGATGCTCGGGCTCGCCGCCGCGGACCGGCTGGCGGATCAGGGCATCGGCGTGACCGTGGTGGACCCGCGCTGGGTCGTCCCGGCCCCGGCCGAACTGGTGGCGCTGGCCGAGCAGCACAAGCTCGTCGTGACCGTCGAGGACAGCGGGCGGCACGGTGGCTTCGGCTCCGCGCTGGCCGCGTTGTTCCGTGACGCCGAATGCGACGTGCCGCTGCGGGATCTCGCGGTGCCGCAGATGTTCCACGACCACGGTTCTCGCGAGGAGGTGCTGGCCCGCGTCGGGCTCACCGCGCAGGACGTGGCGCGGCGGGTGACCGAGTGGTCGGCGAAGCTGGCGAGCCGGACGCCGGCGCCGGAGGACACGCGGCGCTGAAGGGGACTTTCCCCGCATCGGACGCGGTGAAGGACGCTTTCCTCGCATGACATGCGGGGAAAGCGTCCTTCAGCCGCCCACGATCCGGCCGACCGCGCGGACGACGAGGTCGCGGGTCGCGGTGGGGGAGGAGAACCCGAGGATCGACAGGTGCACGACGAGGCTCAGCAGTTCCTCGGCGTCGAAGTGGTCCGGCACGGTGCCCGCGCGTTGCGCCTCCCGGACCGCGGCGACCTTGTCCGCGTGCGCCCGGACCTCGGCCTCCGGCGTCGCGTCGAAGCCGTTCTCCAGCCGAAGCCAGCCCATGAGCCGGAGGAGATGGGGATGTTCGAGGTAGCGGTCGAACAGCTTCCCCGCGTAGCCGGGCAGGTCTTCGGGAGTGATCGTGAGCGTCCGGATGGCGAGGTCCACCTGCTCCTGGATGACCTTTTCGAAGAGCTCTTCCTTGCTGCAGAAGTAGGCGTAGATCAGCGCCTTGTTCGCGCCCGCGTTCTTCGCGATGCGATCCACCCTGGCGCCGGCGATGCCGTACGTCGCGAACTCCGTCGTCGCCGCGTCCAGCAGTTTCCGCTTGGTCGCTTCCTTGTCCCTGACCATGTGACTCAGTCTAACTAACTGGTTGGTTGACAGCCAGTCAGGGGTGTGGCAACCTGAATTGGCAACCAACCGGTTAGTTAGGAGAGGGACATGAAGGTCGCACTGGTCACGGGCGCTTCCGCGGGGATCGGCGAAGCCACGGCGCTCGCGCTGAAGGACGCGGGCTACACGGTCTACGGCGCCGCGAGGCGCGTCGAGCGGATGGCGGGGCTGGCCGAACGCGGGGTGAAGGTCCTCGCGATGGACGTCACCGACGACGCGTCGATGGTCGCGGGCATCGAGCGGATCATCGAGGAGTCCGGCCGCATCGACGTCCTGGTCAACAACGCCGGCTACGGCTCGTACGGCGCCTTCGAGGACGTGCCGCTCTCGGAAGGGAAATACCAGTTCGAGGTCAACCTGTTCGGGCTCGCGCGGCTCGTCCAGCTGACCACACCGCATATGCGCGCCCAGGGTTCCGGCAAGATCGTGAACATCTCGTCGATCGGCGGCAAGATCTACGAACCCCTCGGCGGGTGGTACCACTCGACGAAGTTCGCGGTCGAGGGCCTGAGCGACTCACTGCGGCTGGAGCTCAAGCCGTTCGGCATCGACGTCGTGGTGGTCGAGCCCGGCGCCATCAAAACCGAATGGGGCGACATCGCCATCGAGAACCTGATGAAGACCTCGGGCGACACCGCGTACGCGCCGCAGGCGAAGGCCTTGGCGAAGTTCTTCGACCAGGCCGCGCGCGGATCCCACCCGAAGGTGATCGCCGACGTCATCCTGAAGGCCGTCCGGGCCCGGCGCCCGAAGACCCGCTACGCCGCCGGTTTCGGGGCGAAGCCGATCCTGTTCGTGCGCCGGGTGCTCCCGGACCGCGCCTTCGACGCGGTGTTCCTCGGGGCGCTGCGCCGTTTCGCCTAAACCGCGACGGCCGGTTCCGCGACAGGCTCGGCGTACGAGTAGACCTCCCGCGGCTCGGGGAAGAGCTTCACCAGCACGGGGTACGCGATCGCGGCCGTGCACAGCGTCACCACCATGCTGATGTCGACGCCGCCCGCGATGTCCTTGAACGGCCCGGCGATCATCGGGGTGTTGGCCGTCAGCAGGCCCAGCGTCGTCGCCGGGATCCACGCGGCCATCGCGCGCCAGTTCACGCCGCGGGTGAACCAGTAGCGTCCGCCCTTGCGGCCCTGGTTGAACACCTGTAGGTCGTCCGGGTCGTAGAACCCGCGCCGCAGCACGAAACCGATCATCATGATCACCATCCACGGCGACGTGCACAGCACGATCAGCGTGGCGAAGGCGTTGATGCTGGAGACCATGTCCAGCACGAAATTGCCGACGAAGATGAACACCACGCTGAGCGAGCCGATCAGCAGCGTCGCCTGCACCCTGCTCAGCTTCACGAAGATCGAGCTGAAGTCCAGCCCGGTCCCGTAGAGCGACGTCGTGCCGGTGGACAGCCCGCCGATCAGCGCGACCACGATCAGCGGGATCGCGTACCAGAGCGGGGAGATCGCGGTCAGGCCGGTGATGTAGTCGGCCGGATCCGCGACCAGGGTGGCGGTGGCGATGCCGAAGCCGAACGGCAGCAACGTCGCCACCTGCGCCAGGAACGGCGCGGCCAGCAGCGAACGGCGGCTGTGCCGCGCGGGGATGTAGCGCGTCCAGTCGCCGAGGAAGGCGCCGAACGAGATCGGGTTCGCCATCGTGGTGAGCGCGGCCAGGATCCACGTCGGCCAGAAGTCCCCGAGCGCGTAGGTGCCGGTGCCGGCGAACCCGGGATCGAACGTGCCGCCGTAGGCCACGATCCCGAGCAGCATGATCGCCGTGCCCAGCACCACGGCGACCCGGTTCACCAGCAGCATGAACCGGTAGCCGTAGATGCACACCACGAGCGTGGCGAGCGCGATGACGCCGTACGCGACGCCACGGAGCACTTCGCCACCGTCGAAGCCGAAAAGCCGTTGTGCCGCACCGGCGACGGCGTCGCCGCTCACCCAGACCGAGATGGCGAAGAAGGTGATCGCCGTCAGCAGGGAGAGGAAGGACCCGACACAGCGGCCGACGACGCCGAAATGCGCGCCGGAGGAGACCGCGTTGTTGGTCCGGGTGAGCGGGCCGAACAACGACATCGGCGAGAGCACCAGCGCGCCGACGACCACACCGGCGACGGTGGCGGCCACCGCCGCCCAGAAGCTCAGGCCGAAGGCGATCGGGAGGGTCCCGAGGATGATGGTGGCGAAGGTGTTCGCGCCGCCGAACGCCATCCGGAACAGGTCGCGTGGACGCGAAGTCTGTTCCTCGGGCGGGATCGGCGCGATACCGTGCTGCTCGACTTCGGTGACCTTGTCACCCATGGGGACCTCCGGTAAAGCTTCAGGCGAAGCGGGTCATGACGTGCTTCACGCGGGTGTACTCGGCGAAGGAGTAGGACGAGAGGTCCTTCCCGTGGCCCGAGTGCCCGAAGCCGCCATGGGGCATTTCCGAGACCAGCGGCCCGTGGGTGTTGACCCAGACGCAGCCGAAGTCGAGTTCACCCGAAACGCGGGTCGCGCGTGACAGGTCGTTGGTCCAGATCGACGACGCCAGCCCGTAGGGGACGCCGTTCGCCAGGCGCACCGCCTCCTCCTCGTCCACAAAGGACTGGACGGTGATCACCGGGCCGAAGATCTCCTCCCGCACGATCTCGTCGTCCTGCTTCAGACCCGAGATCACGGTGGGGGAGAAGAAGAAACCGCGGTCACCGGCGGGCGTCCCGCCGGTCTCCACGCGGGCGTGCGACGGGAGCCGGTCGACGAGACCGCGCACCCGCCCGAACTGCGCTTCGCTGTTGAGCGGGCCGAAGTCCTCGCCCGGTGTCTGCGCGGCGGCGGCCTTGGTCAGCTCCGCGACGAACTCGTCGTGGATCGCCGCGTCCACCAGCACCCGGCTGCCGGCCGTGCAGTCCTGCCCGGCGTTGTAGAACGCCGCGCCGACGATGCCCTCGGCCGCCTCGGCGAGGTTCACGTCGCCGAAGACCAGCAGTGGCGCGTTGCCACCGAGTTCGAGGTGCGTGCGCTTGAGGTCGGCCGCCGCGACGGTGGCGACGTCGATGCCGGCACGGGTCGAGCCGGTGATCGACACCAGAGCGGTGATCGGGTGCTTCACCAGCGCGCGCCCGGTGTCGCGGTCGCCGCACAGCACGTTGAACGCGCCCTGCGGCAGGAACTCCGCCGCGACCTTCGCCAGCAGCACGGCCGTCGACGGCGTGGTCTCCGCGGGCTTCAGCACGACGGTGTTGCCCGCCGCCAGCGCCGGGGCGATCTTCCAGACACCCATCATCAGCGGGTAGTTCCACGGCGCGATCTGCGCGCAGACGCCGACCGGCTCCCGGCGGATCGCCGACGTGTGCCCCGGCAGGTACTCCCCGGACGCGGTGCCTTCGAGCTGCCGCGCCGCACCGGCGAAGAACCGCAGCGCGCTGACGCACTCCGGGATCTCCTCGTCCAGCACGACGGCGCGGATCTTGCCGGTTTCGCGGATTTCGAGCTCGGCGAACTCCTCGGCGCGGGACTCCAGCGCGTCGGCGATCTTCAGCAGCGCGAGCTGACGCTGCGCGGGTGTGCTCTTGCGCCACACCTTGAACGCCCGTCCGGCCGCGGCCAGCGCGGCGTCCACATCGGACTGCTCCGATAGGACGCTGGTGCCGAAGACCTCACCGGTGGCGGGATTCACCAGATCGAGCGTCCGCGAACCCGACGCCCGGGCCTCGGTGCCGTCGACGAAATTCAGGACCTGAGTCATTTCTTCTCCAGGTGGGTCGGCTCGAACATCTTGAGCAGGGCGGGCAGGACGACCACGGACGGCCCAGGTGTGGCCAGCGCGTCGGCCAGGTCCTTCCCGATGGTGTCCAAAGAGGACACAGTCGCGCCGACGCCGAAGGACTGGGCCAGCGCCGCGAAATCGGGCCGGGCGAGTTCGGTGGCGGTGGACTGCCCGAACGCGCCGGTCAGGTACTCGCGCAGGATGCCGTAACCACCGTCGTCGATGACCAGCCACGTGACGTCCAGCCCGTGCTGGACCGCCGTGGCCAGTTCCGCGATGCCGTACATCGCGCCACCGTCGCCGGACACCGCCAGCGCCGGGCCGCCGGTCGCCGCGGCGCCGCCGAGCGCGCCGGGCAGGCCGTAACCGAGCCCGCCCGCGCCCTGCGCGGTGTGGATCGGCGCGCCCTCGGGATTCCACGCCGACCAGGCCCAATAGGCCGCGATCGTCATGTCCCAGAACGTCTGGGTGCCTTCGGGGATCGCCGCGCGGATGTCGTCGATGAGCTTGCGCTCGGTTTCGAGCGCCTGGCCATCGAGACGAAGACGTACCTTCGCCAGCAGATCCGCGACCGCCTTCTCGGCGGCGCCGTCGGCCTGACGGAACGGCACCTGCTCCAGAAGTCCTTGCAGGGCAAGACGGACGTCGGCGTGGATACCCAGCGCGGGGTAATTCGACTCCAGCTTCCCGAGATCGGCCTCGACCTGGATCAGCCGGCCGCGCGGGGCGAACTCGCGGTAGTTGCTGGACAGCTCGCCGAGCCCGGAACCCAGTACCAGCAGTACATCCGCGGCCGAGAGGAACTCGGTGCTGTGCCAGTCTTCGAGCCACGACTGCCCGGACAGCTCGTGATCCCAGCCGAAGACGCCCTTGCCGCCGAACGTCGACAGCACCGGCGCGCGCAGTGCCTCCGCGAGTGCCTTCAGCTCCGCGTGCGCGCCGGAGCGCAGCGCGCCACCACCGGCGAGAATCACCGGATTCTTCGCCGCGCCAAGGAGATTCGCGGCTTCGGTGATCAGCTCCGGCAGGGGCTCCAGCGGTGCGGGCCGCGCGGTCACGGACGTGATCCGCGGCAGATCCGTCGTCGCCAGCAGGATGTCCTGCGGGATCTCGACCCACACCGGGCCGTACGGCGCGGTCGCCGCCGATTCCCACGCTTCGCGCAGTGCCGTCGGGATCTGGCTGACGGTGCGCACCACGTGCACCGACTTCACCACATCGCGGAAACTGGCCTGCTGATCGGGCAGTTCGTGCAGGTAGCCGTGCCGCCCGCCGCCGAGCCCGGCGACCGGGATTTGGCTGGAGATCCCGAGCACCGGCACCGAGGCCGCCCGGGATTCCTGCAGCGAAGCCAAAGTCAGCAACGCGCCGGGGCCGGTCGACACGATCATCGGGGTCACCGGGACCGGGCCTTCGGGATCCGCCGCGAGCCGGGCGCGGGCGTAACCGTCGGCCGCGAACGCCAGATTGTTCTCCACCCGCGAACTGATGACGCGCAGGTCGTCCGTGCGCCGCAACGCTTCGAACAGGCCGAGCGCGTGCTGGCCCGGCAGGCCGAACACGGTGTCCGCGCCGAGCGCGTGGAGGGTTTCGACGACGACGTCGCCGCCGATGCGTTGTGTCATGCGCTCTTCCCCAAACTGAGCAGGCTCACCAGGTCGTAGGCGACGTGGGAAGCCGCGATGGCGGTGATCTCGGCATGATCGTAAGCCGGGGCCAGCTCCACCACATCGGCTCCGACGAGATTGCAGTCCCGCAGCCCGCGCAGGATCTCCAGCAGTTCGCGGCTGGTCATACCGCCCGCTTCGGGGGTGCCGGTGCCCGGTGCGTGCGCCGGGTCGAGCACGTCGATGTCGACCGAGATGTAGAGCGGGCGGCCGCCGATGCGCTGGCGCAGCGCGTCGACGGTCTCGGCGACCCCGCGGCGCATGACGTCGCCGGAGGTGACGATGCCGAATCCGAGGCGGCGGTCCTCTTCCAGATCCCGCTTGCCGTACAGCGGGCCGCGCGTGCCGACGTGGGACAGCGCTTCAGTGTCGAGGATGCCTTCCTCGGACGCCCGCCGGAACGGGGTGCCGTGGGTGTAGGGCTCGCCGAAGTAGGTGTCCCAGGTGTCGAGGTGCGCGTCGAAATGCAGCAGCGCCACCGGTCCGTGCTTCTTCGCCGCCGCTCGCAGCAGCGGCAGCGCGATCGTGTGGTCGCCGCCGACGGTCACCAGCCGCGTCCCGTCCGCGGTGAGCGCCTCGGCCTCGCTCTGCAGTGTTTCGATCGCCTCGCCGATGTTGAACGGGTTGAGCGCGATGTCGCCGGCGTCGGCCACCTGCGTTTCGGCGAACGGGGAAACGTCGAGTTCCGGGTGGTACGGGCGAAGGAGCCGGCTGGCCTCACGGAGCGCGGAGGGGCCGAAACGCGCGCCGGGGCGGTAGGACACCCCGGCGTCGAACGGCACCCCGACGACGGCGACGTCGGCACGCTCGACCTGATCGAGCCGCGGAAGCCTCGCGAAGGTCGCGAAACCGGCGAACCGGGGCACCTTCGAAGAGTCGACGGGACCGATCGGGTTCTGCTCAGGCACTGTGTCTCCTAACGGGTTTTCAGGACTGCGAAGCGGCGAGTTCCGCCTCTTCTTCGGCGGCCGCGCTGCCGTTCAGGCGGCGGGTCCACACGGTGAGGATTTCGTCGGAGGTACGCGGGGTGAGGAAGCTGACCAGCAGGTACACCGCGAGGCTGGAGCCGAGGCCCCAGTAGATCGGGCTGTTGGCCTCGACGCCGTCGACGAACATGAACGTGATGACCACGACGGTGCCGACGACCATCGACGCGAGCGCGCCCTGACGCGTACCGCGTTTCCAGGCCAGCCCGCCGATGATCGCCACCAGCAGGCCGCCGACGAGGATGTCGTAGGCGATGGTGAGCGCGTTGACGACGTCGTCCACGACCATCGCGATGCCGATCGCGACGATGCCGAGCACCAGCGTCGTGACCCGGTTCCTGCTGACCTCGTCGGCGGCCTTTTTGAGGCCCAGCTTGGAAAGCAGGTCCGAGGTGCTGACCGTGGAGCAGGCGATGAGCGCGCCGCTCGCGGTCGACATCATCGCCGAGAGCGCCGCCGCGAGCACCAGGCCGCGGACCCCGGCGGGCAGCTGCTGTTCGACGATGGTCGCGAACGCGTCCTGCGCGCTGGCGAGGTTGGGGTACAGCGTCTTGGCCGCGGTGCCGATCAGCGCGCCGGCGAGACCGTAGACGAGGCAGTAGACGCCGGAGATGACGCCGCCGCCGGTCGCGATACCCGGCGTCCGCGCGGTGAACACGCGCTGCCAGATGTCCTGCCCGATCAGGAGACCGAAGCTGTAGATGAGGAAGTAGGTGAAGATCGTGTCGCCGCCGATGGCGGTCAGCTCGAAGTAGCTCTCGTCCAGCCGCGCGGCCATGCCGTCGAAACCGCCCGCCGAGACGATCGAGACCGGCAGCAGGATCAGCAGGATGCCGATGGTCTTGATGACGAACTGGACGATGTCGGTCAGCGTGATCGACCACATGCCGCCGAGTACCGAGTAGAGCACCACGATCGAACCGCCGATGGCGATCCCGGCCCAGCTCGGCACGTTGAACAGGACCTTGAAGATGGTGGCGAACGCCAGCGTCGAGGTGACGGTCAGCATCAGCGTGTAGCCCCACATGACCACGCCGGAGATGGTGCTGGTGGAGCCCCCGTAGCGCAGGTCGAGCATCTCGCCGACGGTGTAGACGCGCAGTTTCACCAGCCGCCGTGCGAACAGCGTGTGCAGGACCAGGATGCCGACGCCGATCGCGATCACGAGCCAGGCGCCGGAGATGCCGTAGGTGTAGCCGAGTTTCACCCCGCCGACGGTCGAAGCGCCGCCGAGGACGACAGCGGACATCGTGCCCGAGTACATGAACCAGCCGAGGCGGCGGCCGGCGACGAGGTAGTCGGATTTGGTCTTGGCGAGCCGCAGCCCGAACCAGCCGACCCCGATCATGCCCGCTATGTAGAGCGCGATCACCGCGTAGTCACCGGCCACGGTGTCCTCCTTGACTTGGGGCTGTTCGCTTCGTTCGGGTCACCGTAGGTTCGTTCGCGGCTTGAACGACATGGGATGATCCGTCCGAAGTCATCGGAGATCGAGGATGAAATGACCCAAGGCAGCGCTCCGTTCGACTCGGATGTGAATGTCCCGTTACGGGCCGTGGTCGGCAACCCGGAACTGGCACTCGACCCGGTCGTGGAGACCTTGCGGCCGGGCGCGCTGGACGCCCCGGTGCGCTGGGCCCACGTCAGCGAGCTGCGGGATCCCGCGCCGTACCTGCTCGGGGCGGAACTGCTGCTCACCGCCGGGGTGAACCTGCCGGTGGAACCGGTCGAGATCGACCGCTACGTCCGGCGGCTGGCCGACAGCGGGATCTCCGCGCTGGGGTTCGGGCTGACCCCCGGCGCCTACGAGACGTTGCCGCCGCCACTGCGGTCGGCCTGCGCCCGGCACGGTCTCCCGCTGCTGGTCGTCCAGCCGCGAACGCCGTTCCTCGCGATCAGCCGGGCCGTGTCGGTCGCGCTCGCCGAGGCGGGGCAGCGGGAACAGAGGCGGATCGCGGTCGCGCGCGAGGCGCTGACCAGGGCTGCGGGCGACGGGCTCGGCGAACTGGCGAGCGCGCTGGCCGGACGGCTGGGGGCGTGGGTGGCGCTGGTCGGCGACGGTGACGTCCTGGCCGCGGACCACGGTGCGCCGTCACCGTTGCCCGCCGAGGTCGGGGAACTGGTCGCCACGCTCCGGGCGGGCCGGGGGATCCGCAGCGCGACCACGGAACTGGCCGACGGCACGCACGTCGTCGCGCAGCCGGTGTATCCGCAGGCGACGGCGTCGCATCTGGTCGTGGTCGGCCGGGTCGCGCGGTTCGACGGCGCGGACCGCTCGATCCTGTCGGTCGGGGCGGCGCTGCTCGGGCTGGCGGGCCGCGCGGGTTCGGACGCCGCCGGGCTGGGCGCCACCGCCACGGGGCTGCTGCTGGGGGAGACCGAGGTGATCGGCGGGGACGAACGCCGCCTGGTCGCCGGGATCGCGTACCGCAAGGGGCCGAACGAGGTCGCCGTCCGCTACGACTGGCTGCGTGCCCGCCTCGACACCCCGCTCGTGCGGCTGCGGCCGGGGCCGCGTTTCGACGCGATCGTCCGCGAGGCGCCGGAGGCCGCCGACCTCGACCGGCTCCGTGCCGACGGCTGGCTCGCGGTGGTGGGTTCGCCCGTGCCACCCGGACGGCTTCCCGACGCGGCGGGTGAGATCGAGCTGCTGCTGACGCGGGCCACCGCGCTGGGACGGCCGGTGGTGGCGGAAGGTCCTTCGGGGCTGGACGCGCTGATCGATCCGGGCGCCGCGGCCGGGTTCGCCACCCGGCTACTGGCGCCGCTGCGCGAACTCGACCTGAAGGGTGACCGCGAACTGGTCGGCACGCTGCGGACGTGGCTCGCGCACCACGGCGGCTGGGACCGCACCGCCGCCGAACTCGGCGTGCACCGCAACAGCGTCCGGCACCGGATCGGGCAGATCGAACGGGCGCTGGGGATGGATCTCGCGGATCCGGAGACCCGGATGCGGCTGTGGTTCGCCCTGCGCTGGGCCTCGTGAGTGGTAAGGACGGTTAGAACCGTCCTTACCACTCACGAGTCCAATAAGGTCACTCTCAGGAATGTGTGGCAACGTAGGGTCGTGCGAATTCTGGTAGTCGAAGACGAAGAACCCCTCGCCGACGCGATCGCACGCGGCCTGCGGCGCGAGGGCATGGCGGTGGACATCGCGCTCACCGGTGACGACGGGCACGAGAAGGCCGCCGTCACCCGGTACGACGTCGTGCTGCTCGACCGCGACCTGCCCGGTATGTCCGGTGACGACCTGTGCCGGGAGATCGTCGCGTCCGGCGAGCTGACCCGCGTCCTGATGCTCACCGCGAGCAGTTCCGTTTCGGACCGGGTCGACGGGCTTTCCCTCGGCGCCGACGACTATCTCGCCAAGCCGTTCGCCTTCCCCGAACTCGTCGCGCGCGTGCGGGCACTGGGCCGCCGCGCCACCCCGGCCGCGCCGCCGCTGCTGACTTCGGGCGACGTCGAACTGGACCCGGCGAGGCGGACCGTCCGCCGCGCGAGCGGCCCGGTCGAGCTGACCCGCAAGGAGTTCGGCGTGCTGGAGGTGCTGCTGTCGGCCGCCGGTTCGGTGGTCAGCAGCGAGGAGCTGCTCGAACGCGTGTGGGACGAGAACGCCGACCCGTTCACCACCACCGTCCGGGTCACCGTGATGACCCTGCGGAAGAAGCTCGGTGAGCCGGGCATCATCGAGACCGTCGTCGGCTCCGGCTACCGGGTGCCGGAGCAGGGGACCGCACGCGGGTGAACCTGTCCGGTGCCCGCAGCCTGCGCGCGCGGGTCACACTGCTCGCGACCGGGCTGGTGGCACTGGTCAGCCTCCTGTTGCTTTGGCTGACCTGGAATCTGGTCGGCGACGCGGTTTCCGCCGTGCCTCAGCTGCCGCCGGGCACCTTGGTGCGGGTCGACGGCGTCGAGGTGGACGCGTCCGCCGTCACCGAGCATCTGCGGGTCTACGCCCGGAACCGGGTGCTGCTGTTCGGCGCGGTCGCGTTCTGTTTCGTGGTGCTGGCGGCCGGGATCCTCGCGTGGACGTTCACCGCGCGGGTCCTTCAGCCGCTGCGCGAGATCACCGGCACCGCGCGCCGTCTCTCGATCGAGTCGATGGGGGAGCGGATCGGCGAGGTCCGCACGAAGGACGAACTCGCCGAACTGGCCGAGACCTTCGACGACATGCTCGACCGGCTACAGGCCGCGTTCGACGCGCAGCGGCATTTCGTCGCGAACGCCAGCCACGAACTGCGGACGCCGCTCGCGGTCATCCGCACGGAACTCGATGTCACCCTGGCCGACGAGCACGCGGACGAAGCCGAATTACGCCGGATGGCGGGTGTCGTCCGCGACGCGACCGAACGGGCCGAGCGGCTGGTCGGTTCCCTGCTGCTGCTCGCGCGCACCGACGGCGCCGGACTGGTGGCCAGGGAACCGGTCGATCTGGCGGTGATCGTCGCGAGCGCGTGGCGCGCGGTGCGCACCGAAGCCGGGAAACGCGGCATCCGTACCGAATTCGCGACCGCTGGGGCGCCGACGTTCGGTGATCCCGCGCTGCTGGAGCGGATCGCGGGCAACCTGCTGGAGAACGCGGTGCGGCACAACGTCGACGGCGGCTGGCTGGACGTCGTCACGCAGGCCGGTCCACAGTGGTCGGTGCTGCGGGTGCGTTCGTCGGGCGGGCTGCTCGATCCGGCCGCGGTCCCCGAACTGTTCGAGCCCTTCCGCCGCGCCGGCGTCGCGAGGACGGCCCGGACCGGTGCCGGGCTGGGCCTGTCGATCGTGCGGGCCGCGGTGCAGGCGCACGGCGGCACGGTGTCCGCGGAACCCGTTGTGGGCGGCGGTCTTTCGGTGACCGTGCACCTGCCCGCTCTGCCCTGACCCCCGGCGGGGGTTACGGTTCTGAGCATGGTTCCCAGTATTCGGCTGAACAACGGAACATCCCTTCCGCAACTCGGATTCGGGGTGTACAAGATCGGCGACGACGAGGTCGTGGGCGCGGTCCGCACCGCCATCGAGGCGGGCTACCGTGCCATCGACACGGCGACCCTGTACGCCAACGAACGCGGAGTCGGCGAGGCCGTCCGCACCAGCGGGCTGCCGCGTGAGGAACTGTTCGTCACCACGAAACTGTGGAACACCGAACACGGCTACGACGCGGCGTTGCGCGCCTTCGACACGAGCATGCGCGAACTCGACATCGACTATGTCGACCTGTACCTGATCCACTGGCCGCTGCCCGCGCAGGACAAGTACGTGGAAACGTGGCGGGCGCTGGAAAAGATCGCCTCCGACGGCCGGGCGAAGGCGATCGGCGTCTCGAACTTCCAGATCCCGCATCTGGAGCGGCTGATCGAGGAGACCGGGACCGTTCCCGCGGTGAATCAGATCGAATGCCATCCGTGGCTACAGCAGCCGCTGCTGCGGGACTTCCACGTGAAGCACGAGATCGTCACCGAGGCGTGGGGCCCGCTGGCGCGCGGCGGAGACCTGCTCGCCGACGAGAAGATCACCACGATCGCCGAGAAACACGGCAAGACACCGGCTCAGGTCGTGCTGCGCTGGCACGTCGAAATGGACCATCTGGTGATCCCGAAGTCCGTCACGCCCGAACGGATCAAGGCGAACATCGACGTCTTCGACTTCGCGCTCGACGCGCACGACACCGCCGCGATCGCGACGCTGGAGCAGGGGAAGCGGCTGGGCCCGGATCCCGACACCCTCGGCTCGTGAGTGGCGAGGACGGTTAGAACCGTCCTTGCCACTCACGAGGCCCAAGGGTCACCGCACGTCGACGAAGATCGGGTTCCCGTACAGCCACAGGTCTTCGAAGGGGTTCGAGTGCCCGATCACGTCGGCGCTCGGCTCGATCCCGCCGGGCACGTGCTTCTTGCCGTCCGTTCCGCGTGTCCGCACGAAGAACGGTTCACGCACGTCGCGGAACGTGTGCCGGAAGGTGACCCGTCGCCCGGGCGCCCATCGCGGCTCGAAGGACCGCACCACCCGCGTGCCCGGGGCGGTCTGCGTGTCGCGGTCGGCGGCCGGGCCGGTCACCGGTCCGGACACGAGGTCGAGCCGGGCGAGCCGCGGGATCGCGCCGCCGCCGTTCGGCCGGGCCGCCAGCTTCGCCGAGACGACCACCGTGACGTCGGATCCGCGCCGGACCCGCAGCCTGCCGCCCATCGTCGCCGAGCTCCAGCCGCTGTACGCGCCGAACTCCAGTTCCTGCGCGAGCCCGCCGTGTGCCACCCAGACGCGGCCCGCGCGCAGGCCTTCCAGCACCCCTTCGTGGCTTCGCCGGGTCACGCCGACCATCGTCCGGCTGAATTCGGCGGGAGCGAAGTCCGCGTACGGCGGCAGGGTCTGCGGGACGCCGGTGTCGATCGGGTCCGGGTAGCCGCCGTGCTCGTCGTAGTAGCCGTCGGGGACGCTGGGCCGCACGTGGGTGTCGCCGCGGTTGTAATGCGAATCGGAGTTGCTGGTGATCCACCACGGCTTTCCTTCGGCCAGCAGCGAATCCCAGAGCCCGCCGACGGTAGCGGTGCTCCAGTCGAAGCCGCCGTAGGTGCGGTACGCCGACTCCGGGAAACCTGGCCACGAGTTCGAGCCGGGCGAGTTGCCGTACCCGCCACGCGCGCCACCACCGCTCCCGAGCGGTTTCGGGAAACCGTCGGCCTGCGCTCCCGGCGCGCCTTCCATCCCGATGACGATGCCGGGCGCGGCGTCGCGCAGCGCGCGGATCTCGTGCGGGGCGATCCGGCCGTTGCGCAGCGGATGGTTGATCACCACCACCGGCGCGTGGATCCGGCGTGCCCGCTCCTCGGTGGCGAGCCACCGGATCGCCTTCACGGCAAGCGCCTCGTTGTCCGGCGTGCCCGGTTCGGTCCCGGTCAGCCGCCAGTCGAAGGCGCGCTCGAACTCGCGCAGTTTCACGGCCTGGTCCGCGCCGGCCTGGAAGAACAGCGTCGCGTGCTCGGCACCCGGCACGTTCCACTCCATGCCCTGCCACAGCAGGAGATCGGGATGCTCGCGCTGCGCGGCCCGGATCGCGGCGTTCGTGCGCTCCACCGACGATTTCTCGTGCGCGGCGTGGCCGTGATCGGTGATCACCGCCCAGTCCGCCCCGTGCCGGAGCGCGTCGGCGGCGATTCCGTCCACTGTGTACATCGCGTCGTAGGAGTACTGCGTGTGGATGTGGTGATCGCCCGCCAGCCACCGATAGCGGTCCCGGCCGAAGAGACGGCCGAGATCGAGGTCGAGATCGAGGGCCTCCGCCGGGGCGGTGGCGGCGAGCGGGGCGCCCGCGGCCGCCGCGGACACGAGGCCCGCGCGCTTGAGGAATCCGCGGCGGTCGACGCCGGGTTTTTCGCTGTTCACCGGCCGGACGCTAAAGAGCCTCGTTGAACGGACGATGTCCGGACGGCGAATGAACCGCGCCGTGTGATGATCGTCCCTGTGGAAGAACCGGAACGGACACCCAAGGCGTCTCGACGGTTGCTCTGGGTGGTCGCGGCTGTCGCGGTCGTGGTCCTCGCCGCCGTCGTGACGACGGCCGTCGTCGTCCTGAACCAGGTCACCGAAAAGCCCGTCCCGGCGGCTCTGCCACGGGATGCGGCACCCGTGCCGCTGGGAAAGCGGGAACTGTGCGGGCTCCGGCTCGCGGTGTTCATCGACACCGACGAGGACATGATCGCCACCGCTCAGGCGCTCCGGGACGACCGGAAGGCCCGTCGGGTGCTGACCGAAACCAAGGCGGAGGCGTACGAGCGTTTCAAGATGCTCTTCGCGGACCGGCCGGAACTGCTGGAGCTGACGACGCCGGACACGCTTCCCGCGGTGGTGCATCTCGTGCCCGTCGCCGGAACCGACGTCCAAGCGTGGGCGGGGGAATTGCGGCAGCGGTTCCCCAAGGCGGAGAAGGTCGACGTTCTCGATCCCGCGCGGATCGCCGCTCAGCTGACGACCACTCCGCCGCCCTGCCCGCCTTCAGGGGAACGCTGACGGCCCGTCTCCCCGGGGGATGGCCGGGGAGACGAACTTTCCCGTACCACCCAAGGCTTTCACGAAAACGTAGCCGTTCGCCATCAAATCCACGAAAAACGTGAAAGGCCACCGCCCGCGATCAAGGGATCGCCGACGGTGGCCTTCGCCGAGGCTCAGGAGAGCGGCACGCTCGCCACACCCGGGGCCAGGAACGGCTCGCCGTTGACCTTCTCGGACACACCAGCCCGGTCGAGGTACGGCGTGATGCCGCCCAGCCAGAACGGCCAGCCCGCGCCGAGGATCAGGCACAGGTCGATGTCCTGCGCCTCCGCGACCACGCCCTCGTCGAGCATGATCCGGATCTCTTCGGCGATGGCGGCCAGCGCGCGGTCACGCACCTGCTCGGACGTCGACGGCGAGTCGCCCCGCTGCCAGAGCTCGGCCACCTCGGGATCGACGGTGGCGTTGCCGTGAGCGTCCCACTGCCAGACGCCCTTCTTGCCCGCCTTCACGAAGCGGTCGAGGTTCTCGCTGACGGTGAACCGGTCCGGGAACGCCCCGTGCAGGGTCTCCCCGACGTGCAGGGCGATCGCCGGGCCGACCAGCTGCATCAACGTCAGCGGCGTCATTGGCAGGCCCAGCGGCTCCAATGCCTTGTCCGCGACGTCGAACGGCGTGCCCTCGTCCACGGTCACCAGCACCTCGCCGAGGAAACGCAGCAGCAGCCGGTTGACCACGAACGCGGACGCGTCCTTGACCAGCACGCTCGACTTCTTGAGCTGCTTGCCGAGCGCGAACGCCGTCGCCAGGGCGGCGTCGTCGGTCTTCTCCGCGCGGACGATCTCCAGCAGCGGCATCACCGCGACCGGGTTGAAGAAGTGGAACCCGACCACGCGCTCCGGGTGCTTGAGCTGCGACGCCATCGCGGTGATCGACAGCGACGAGGTGTTCGTCGCCAGGATCGCCTCGGGCGAGACGTACTGCTCCAGGTCGGCGAAGACCTTCTGCTTGACGCCCAGCTCCTCGAACACCGCCTCGATCACGAAGTCGGCGTCGGCGAACGCGGACTTGTCGAGCGAGCCGGTGACGAGCGCCTTCAGCCGGTTCGCGCCGTCCTGCGAGACCCGCTTCTTGGCCAGCAGCTTGTCGATCTCACCGTGCACATAGGACACACCCTTGTCGACACGTTCCTGGTCGACGTCGGTGAGCACCACCGGCACCTTGAGACGGCGGACGAACAGCAGCGCCATCTGGCTGGCCATCAGGCCCGCGCCGACGATGCCGACCTTGTTCACCTTGCGCGCCAGCGACTTGTCCGGCGCGCCCGCCGGCCGCTTGGCGCGCTTGTTGACCAGGTTGAACGAGTACAGCCCGGCGCGC
Organism: Amycolatopsis sp. NPDC058340; assembly: GCF_042723975.1. Classification (NCBI taxonomy): domain Bacteria; kingdom Bacillati; phylum Actinomycetota; class Actinomycetes; order Pseudonocardiales; family Pseudonocardiaceae; genus Amycolatopsis; species Amycolatopsis sp. NPDC058340. The sequence goes on from NZ_JBHXIB010000007.1 coordinate 241,996, forward strand.
AGGGTGTCGTCCATCAGCAGTTCGGCGAGCCCGTCGGTCTCGGCCGCGTAACCGCGGTCCAGATCGTTCTCGCGGGCCAGCTCCAGCAGCTCGACGGCCTTGGTCGCGCCCGGGGAAGCACCCTTCGTGCGACCGTCCACAATGGCCTTGGCGCGGGCGATCGCGGCGTCCCAGCCGGCGCCGCGGTCGATCTCGCGGCGGGCGGGGGTGATCTCGCCGTTGACGACCTTCGCCAGCCACGGCAGGGACTGCTCGAGGTAATCGGCCGAGCCGAAGACCTCGTCGACGATGCCGAGCTCCGCCGCCTGCGCGACCTTGAGCATCTTGTTCTGCGCCAGCGCGTTCTCGATGATCACGGTGACCGCCGCGTCCGGGCCGATGAGGTTCGGCAGCAGCTGCGTGCCACCCCAGCCCGGGAACAGGCCGAGGAAGACCTCGGGGAACGCGATCGCGGCGGTGTTCTCCGAAAGCGTGCGGTAGTGGCAGGAGAGCGCGAGTTCGAGCCCGCCGCCCATCACCGCGCCGTTGACGAACCCGAACGTCGGGATCTCGGATTCGGTGAGGCGACGGAACACGTCGTGCCCGGTCTGCGCGATCTCCCGCGCCAGCGCCGGATCCGCGACCGCTTCGACGCCGGAAAGGTCGGCGCCGACGGCGAAGATGAACGGTTTGCCGGTGACCGCGATCGCGGCGGGCTCGGCCGCGAAGGCGGCGTCGATCGCGGCGTTCAGGCTCACCAGGCCCTGCGGGCCGAAGGTGTTCGGCCGGGTGTGGTCGTGGCCGTTGTCGAGGGTGATCAGCGCGACGGGCTTGTCGAGCCCGGGCACCTTCACCAACCGCGTGACCGCGTTCGTGACGACCTCGTCGGGGAAGGCGGCTTTCGCCTGCTCAGCGGTGAAAGTCATGTTACTTGGCCCCCTTGGAGTCGCTGTAGGCCGGGTTCTCCCAGATGACCGTGCCGCCCATGCCGATGCCGATGCACATGGTGGTCAGGCCGTAGCGCACGTCGGGACGCTCGGCGAACTGACGCGAGAGCTGCGTCATCAGCCGGACGCCGGAGGACGCGAGCGGGTGACCGCAGGCGATCGCGCCACCCCACTGGTTGACGCGGGGGTCGTCGTCGGCGATGCCGAAGTGGTCGAGGAACGCGAGCACCTGGACCGCGAACGCCTCGTTGATCTCGAACAGGCCGATGTCGTCGATCGACAGACCGGTGCGCGCGAACAGTTTCTCGGTGGCGGGCACCGGGCCGATGCCCATGACCTCCGGCTCGACCCCGGCGAAGGAGTAGCCCACCAGGCGCATGCCGATCGGCAGGCCGAGCTCGCGGGCGGTGTCCTCGTCGGCGAGCAGGGCCGCGGTGGCGCCGTCGTTGAGACCGGCCGCGTTGCCCGCGGTGATCCGGCCGTGCGGGCGGAACGGCGTCTTCAGCCCGGCGAGCTGCTCGACGGTGGTGCCCGGCCGCGGCGGCTCGTCCTCGGTCGCGAGACCCCAGCCGAGTTCCTTGGACCGCGTGGCGACCGGGACCAGCTCGGGGCCGATCTTGCCGGTCTTCACGGCTTCGGCGTATTTCTCCTGGCTGCGCGCGGCGAAGGCGTCGGTGCGCTGCTTGGTGATCGCCGGGAACCGGTCGTGCAGGTTCTCCGCGGTCTGGCCCATCACGAGCGCCGTCGGGTCGACGAGTTTGTCGGCGATGATGCGCGGGTTCGGGTCCACGCCCTCGCCCATCGGGTGGCGGCCCATATGCTCGACGCCGCCGGCGATGGCGATGTCGTACGCGCCGAAGCCGATCCCGCTCGCCGTGGTGGTGACCGCGGTCATCGCGCCCGCGCACATACGGTCCAGCGCGAAGCCGGGCACGGACTTCGGCAGGCCGGCCAGCAGCGCGGCGGTGCGGCCGATGGTCAGGCCCTGGTCACCGATCTGGGTGGTGGCGGCGATCGCCACCTCGTCGACGCGCTCGGGCGGCAGCTCGGGGTGCCGCCGCAGCAGTTCACGGATGGCGTTGACGACGAGGTCGTCGGCACGGGTGCCGGCGTACATCCCCTTTTCGCCTGCCTTGCCGAAGGGCGTCCGCACCCCTTCGACGAAGGCGACATTGCGTACCGATCGCGCGTTCGGCGCGAGCGGTGTTGCTCCTGCGGCCACGAATGCTCCTGAAGTAGAGGTTGTCCTGACCGCACCCTAGCCCCGGTTACCCGTCGGTAACCAGGTTGGTGGCCCGGTCGAGTGGGGGAAGGCACACTCCCGGGGTCACCCGCCTCGGCCGCTTGGCCGATCCGGGACAGGTGGGGAAATTGCTATGTTCGAAGTGATCAGGGGGAGGGATCACGATGAACTCGCCGGGGCAGGCCGTCACCCGTCGTGCGCTGCTGGGGATGGCGGTCCTCGCGTCAGTGGCCGCCTGCACGCGGGCGAACCCGCCCGCGCCGTCGCCTCCGCCACCCCCGCCGTCCACCACGCGTCAGTTCCACGACCGGTTGATGGAGCTGGAGAAGAAGTACGACGCCCGGCTCGGCGTGTACGCGCTCGACACCGAGGGCGGCGCCACGGTCGAACACCGTGCCGACGAGCGGTTCGCGTTCTGCTCGACGTTCAAAGGGGTCGCGGCGGCCGCGGTCCTGCAGCGCAACCCGTTGTCGCATCTGGAAACCCGGGTCCGGTACTCGCGGGAAGACCTGATGAAACACGCCCCGGTCACCGAGCGGCACGTGGCCACGGGTATGACGATCCGCCAACTGTGCGACGCCGCCGTCCGGTTCAGTGACGGCACGGCGGGCAATCTGCTGCTGCGGGATCTCGGCGGCCCTGCCGCGCTGACGGCGTTCACGCGGGGTCTCGGCGACACGGTCACGCGGATGGACCGGGTCGAACCGGCCATCACCGAGGCCACCCCGGGCGACCTTCGCGACACGACCACACCGCGGGCCTTCGCGGCCGACTACCGGGAGATCGTGCTGGGCGACACGCTGCCCGCCGAGAAACGCGACTTCCTGCGCGATCTGCTCCAGCGCACCGTCACCGGCGCCGGCCGGATCCGGGCGGGCCTGCCGCCCGGCTGGACCCTCGCCGGCAAGACCGGAACGGGTGAGTACGGCACGCTGAACGACATCGCCGTCCTGTGGCCGCCGGGTAAGGCGCCGATCGTCCTGGCGGTCATGTCCAGCAAGGCGGCGAAGGACGCTCCCTACGACGAAGCGTTGCTCGCCGAGGCCGCGAAATACGTCGTCGAAACGCTGGCTTAGGCCGAACTCGCGTGTCTGGACCCGGAACTCACGTGATTGAAGGCGGAACTCGCGTGTCTGGGCGAGTTCCGCCTCTAATCACGCGAGTTCCGGCTCTGATCACGCGAGTCACGGCTTAGTTGCCGGTGGCGCTGGGGAGCAGGGCGGGGCAGCCGGCGGTCTTGTAGGCCGGGTCGTACTCGAAGTGCCATTTCTCGTTGTCGTAGCGGCGGCACCAGCCGAGCGGGCCGCCGTTCTTGTCCACCCACGAGGCCGAGTTCAGCGGTTGGATGTCGACGGCGATTCCCTTGACGTGCATGGACGTCTCCGGTTGCAGTGCCCATTTCTTGGCCTGCTCCACGGAGCCGAACCGCTCGACGGCCTTGTCGAATTCGCGCTGCTGCTGGGCCCGGCTGCGTTTGCCGTCGTTCACGCAGAGGGTGATGTTCTGTGCTTTGGCCTTGGCGCGCATGGCGTTCCATGCCTCGATCACGTCCTGGCGCATACCGAAGGTGTCCTCGTCGACATAGCGCTTGTCGACGGCGCACGTCGGGCCGCTCTCGGGACCGGGGACCTCTTCGAGGATCGCGAGCGCCTGTCCGTTCACCGGTTTGACGGCCAGCCCGGTGGCGCCCAGCGTCACCATCGCGGCCACGACGAGTCCCAGCGCCGCGAACACGCTGATCACGGTCCGGCGGCTGGAGGTGGATGTGGTGGGCACCACCCCGAAGCTACCCAGCACCCGGCGGGCCGCCACGGTTTGTGAGCTTCTTCCCAGAACGGCGGAACCAGACAACCTCGTGAGTGGTAAGGACGGTTCTAACCGTCCTTACCACTCACGAGACCGGACTCAACGACTCAAGTACCCGAGCCACCCGCCGTACCCCGTGATGTCCTCGGCACCTTCCACGGCGCCGGGCTCGCAGACGAATCCGGACACCTCGCTCCCGTCGGCCAGCCGCACCTTCCCGATCGCCAGCGGCGCGGGAACGCCCGCCACGAACTCGCCGAAGCCGCTCAGGGGCAGGTCCCACACCTCGGCCTCGATCGCCTCGCCGCCCGAAGCGACGCGGACGAGACCGGGTTTCGGCGGCACGGTGTCCAGCGCGAACAGCCGGTACTCGGCCGCCGTCGGTCCCGCGGAAACGAACCGGCCGCCCCGCGAGGTCAGCTCGTGGTTCAGCGGCTGCCCACGCAGATGCGCGCCGACGACCGCGATCCGGGTCCGCCGCGGCACCGAGCGGGCGACGTCGGCGAGGATCCGGTCGGCGTACGCGGGCCCGATCAGCATCACCCCGAACGGCAGCCCGGCCACGGTTCCGGCGGGCACGGCGAGTGACGACAGGCCCAGCAGGTTCGTCGAGTTCGTGAACCGGCCCAGCCGCGCGTTCACGCCCAGCGGATCGGCCTCGACTTCGGCGATCGTCGGGTGTTCCGTCGTCGTAGGCAGCAGAAGGCAGTCCACAGTGGACAACACGGCTGATGCCTCGCCGGAAAGACCGTCGAGTTTCGCGAGGTCGCTGAACAACCGATGCGCCGGGATGTCCTTCGCCGCGCCGATGATCCGCCGCACGGCCGGATCGACGGCGTCCGGATGCGCGTCGATGAACTCGCCGACCGCCGAGTACCGCTCGGCGACGAAGGCGCCTTCGTAAAGCAGGCGCGCCGCGTCCAGGAACGGCGATATGTCGACAGGGACCAGTTCCGCGCCCGCGTCATGGAATTCCCGGGCCGCCGCGGAGAACGCCTCGGTCCACCCGTCCTGGAGCGGCCCCACCTCGGACGGCACACCGATCCGGAACGGACGGTTCAGCGACGGAAGGTCCCGAGGCTCGCTCAGGCAGGCGAACGCGGCCGTCGCCTCGTCGACCGTCCGCGCGAACACCGACACGCAGTCGATGCTCGCGCACGCGGGCACGACACCGGCCGTCGGCAGCAGTCCCCGCGTCGGCTTCAGCCCGACGATCCCGTTGAACGCCGCCGGGACCCGCCCGGATCCGGCGGTGTCCGTACCCAGCGCGAGATCCACGATCCCGAGCGCCACGGCGACCGCCGACCCCGAACTCGACCCGCCCGAGACGTACGCCGGGTCGATCGCGTTCCGGACCGCCCCGTGCGGGCTGCGCGTCCCGACCAGCCCGGTCGCGAACTGGTCCAGATTCGTGGTGCCCAGGATCAGCGCACCGGCCGCGCGCAGCCGCGCCACCACCGGAGCGTCCTCGGCGGGCAGGTAGGCGTACTCGGGGCACGCCGCCGTCGTCGGCAGCCCGGCGACGTCGATGTTGCCCTTCACCGCGGCGAGTTTCCCGTACAGCGGCAAGGATTCCCCCGCCGCGCGACGGGCTTCCAGCTTCTCCGCGTCGTCGAGCACGTCCGCCTCGGGACGCAGGTCGATCCAGATCTCGGGCCGGTCGGCCCGCGCGATCCGGTGGTACGCGGCGCGCACCCGCTCCGGCACGCTCATCCCGCGCTCCTTCCCAGAACCACCAGCGGAGTGCCGGGGGCGACTTGATCACCGGGCGAGACGAGGACGTCGACGACCTCGCCGCCGGCGGGCGCGGGGATCCGCGCCTCGGTCTTCATCGCTTCGAGGATCACCAGCGTCTCGGCCGCGTCGACCTTCTTGCCGGGCTCGACGTCCACCCGCCACACGGTCGCCGCGAACGGCGCCTCGACGACGTGCCCGCCGGGCGGGGCCTCGACCTTCGTGGTCGGGACCTTCGCGCCGACCGGCTCCGGCCGCGGGTCGAACTCGCCCGCCGCCGCCCATGCCCGCCGTTCCGCCTCGAACGCCGCGCTCTGCTTCGCCCGGAACGCGGCGATGTCCGCCGCGTTGTCGGCCAGGAAGCGTTCGTGGTCGGCCAGCGCGAACTCGCCGTCGGTGATGTCGAGTTCCAGCTCTCCCGCCGAACTTCGGGCCCGCAGCTCCAGCAGCTCCTCCGCGCTGACCGGATACCAGGAGATCCGGTCGAAGAACCGCAGCAGCCACGGCGAACCCGGCTCGAACGACCCGCGCTGCCGCCAGCCGCTCCACACCTGCACGGTCCGCCCGACGAACTGGTAGCCGCCCGGGCCCTCCATCCCGTAGATGCACAGGTACGAGCCGCCGATGCCGACCGAGTTCTCCGCGGTCCAGGTGCGGGCCGGGTTGTACTTCGTGGTCACCAGCCGGTGCCGCGGGTCCAGGGGAGTGGCCACCGGCGCGCCGAGATAGACGTCGCCGAGGCCGAGCACCAGGTACTCCGCGTCGAACACCGTGCGGTAGACATCGTCCACACTGGACAGACCGTTCACCCGGCGGATGAACTCGATGTTCCACGGGCACCACGGCGCGTCGTCGCGCACACCCGCCATGTACCGCTCGATCGCCTCGCGCGTCGCCGGATCGTCCCAGGACAACGGCAGCCGCACGGTCCGGCTCGGCACCACGAGATCGGCGGTGCGCGGCAGGTCGTGCTCCACCTCCTGCACGAGGCCGAGCAGTTTCGGCACCGGCAGCACGTCCGGATCGACGTGCACCTGCAGCGAGCGGATGCCCGGCGTCAGGTCGATGACACCGCCGCCGTCGAGCCCTTCCTTGGCCAGCCGATCGGCCAGGGCGTGGACCCGCATCCGCAGCGCCAGGTCGAGTTTCATCGGCCCGTACTCGATCAGCAGGTTGTCGTCGCCGCTGCGCCGGTAGGTGACCTCGGGGTTCTCGTCCGATGTGGACAGACGGCCGAGGATGCCGCCGTCGTCGATCGGCTTCCGGCTCGCCTCGACCGCCGTCGCCGGCTCGTCCCGCAGAGTGTCCGCATGCTCGGTCGTGATCGGCACGAACCGCACGGTGTCGCCCGGCCGCAGCTGGCCGAGTTTCCACCGCTGCCCGGTCACCACGGTCGCCGGGCAGACGAACCCGCCGAGGCTCGGCCCGTCCGGGCCCAGCAGGATCGGCAGGTCGCCGGTGTAGTCGACGGCGCCGATCGCGTACGGCGTGTCGTGGATGTTCGACGGGTGCAGCCCCGCCTCGCCGCCGTCCTCCCGTGCCCAGCGTGGCCGGGGCCCGACGAGCCGGACACCGGTCCGCGCGGAGTTGAAGTGCACTTCCCAGTCGGTGGCGTAGAACGTCTCGACGTCGTCCGGGGTGAAGAACTCCGGCGCGGCGTGTGGTCCCTCGGCCGCGCCGATCTCCCAGTGCGTGGCGAAAACCGGGCGTTCCGCCTCGGGAACGGGGCCGCTGACGGCGTTCTCCGGCCGCGGTCCGGGGTAGAGGACGTCCCCGGTCGCCAGCGCGCGTCCGCCGTGCCCGCCGAAACCGCCGAGGGTGAACGTCGCCGCGCTGCCGAGGAAGTCCGGGACGTCGATCCCGCCGCGCACGAGGACGTACGCGCGAAGCCCGGCGGTCCCGGTGCCGACGTCGAGCACGCCGCCCGCGGGGACCTCGACCGGTGTCCACTGTGGAACGGGCGAGCCGTCGACGGTCACCGGCGACGGCGATCCCGTGACGCAAACGATTGCGTCCTCGGTGAACCTCAGCGAGACACCGTCCACAGTGCACTCCAGGCCCGCCGCGCCTTCGGGATTGCCGAGGGCGCGGTTGCCCAGCCGCAGGGACAGATCGTCCATCGGCCCGTTCGGTGGGACACCCACGTGCCAGAACCCGAGGCGTCCCGGCCAGTCCTGGACGGTGGTCATCGTGCCGCCCCGCAGGACCTCGATCCGCGGTTCGGGGTCGGTGATCGTGCCGAGCGTCGCGGTGTCGTGCGTGACCTCGTGCAGCCGCGGATCCGCGGCGACCGCGCGCAGCTGACCGAGGTTCGTCCGGACGCCGTCCACCCGGCTCTCGCCGAGCGCGTCGCCCAGCGCGGAAAGCGCCTCGCGCCGATCCGCGCCGACGGTGATCACCTTGGCGAGCAGCGGGTCGTAGTGCGTTGTCACGTTCGCCCCGGCCTCGACCCAGGTGTCGACCCGGACGCCCTCGGGGAAGTCGGCGCGGGTCAGCAGGCCCGCGCTCGGCCGGTGCCCGGCGGCGGGATCTTCCGCGTAGACGCGGGCTTCGATCGCGTGCCCGCGCGGTTCCGGCGTGGTGGCGAACATCCCGGTGTCGCCGTCGGCGAGCCGGAGCATCCACGCGACCAGGTCGACGCCGTAGACCGCCTCGGTGACCGGATGTTCGACCTGCAGCCTCGTGTTGACTTCGAGGAACGAGGCCTCTTCCCGCTCCGGGTCGTAGATGAACTCGACCGTCCCGGCCGACCGGTAGCGCACCGAAGCGCAGAGGTCGACGGCCGCCGAGACCAGTTTCTCCCGCACCGCTTCGGAAAGTCCCGGTGCCGGGCACTCTTCGAGCACCTTCTGATTGCGCCGCTGCAGCGTGCAGTCCCGCGTGCCCAGCGCCAGCACCTCACCCGTACCGTCGCCGAACACCTGGACCTCGACATGCCGCGCGTGCGTCACGAGCCGTTCGAGGAACACGCCCGAGGTCGAGAAGCTCTTGGCCGCGATGCTCTGCACCGCCTCCCAGGCGTCTCGGAGTTCCCCGGCGGACGCGCAGGCCCGCATCCCGATCCCGCCGCCACCGCCGGTGGCCTTGAGCATCACGGGGTAGCCGATCCCGGCGGCCGCCGCTTCGGCGTCGGCCAGGGTGGCCAGCAGCCCGGTGCCCGGCAGCAGCGGGACCCCGGCTTCGACGGCCTTCTCCCGTGCGGTGTGCTTGCTGCCGAAGACATCGAGGTGATCCGCGGTGGGACCGGCGAACCGGATGCCTGCCGCTTCCACCGCCCTGGCGAAAGCGGCGTCCTCGGACAGGAAACCGTAGCCGGGGTGGATCGTGTCCGCGCCGGTCTTCAACGCGGCTTCGATGATGGCGTCGCCGAGGAGATAGCTCTCCCTCGCCGGCGCCGGGCCGAGCCGGACGGCTTCGTCGGAAAGCCGTACGTGCGCGGCCGTACGGTCGGCGTCGGAGTACACGGCGACCGTCGGAATGCCCATCTCCCTTGCCGTCCGGATGATCCGGACGGCGATTTCCCCCCGGTTGGCGACGAGCAGTTTCACGCGCCACCGCCGGTGACGATCATCCGGACCGGCGTCGGGTCGAAACCGTTGCACGGATTGTTGATCTGGGGGCAGTTCGACACCAGCACGAGCACGTCGGTCTCGGCGCGCAGCTTGACTTCGAGACCGGGCGCGGAGATGCCGTCGACGATACCGAGCGTGCCGTCCTGTTCCACCGGCACGTTCATGTACCAGTTGACGTTGCTGACCAGATCCCGTTTCGAAAGGCCCCATTTCGCGCCCTCGGTCAGGAAGTTCTCGACGCAGGCGTGCTGGTACCGCGTGTGCTGGCCGTAGCGGAGGCTGTTCGACTCCTTGCTGCAGGCGCCGCCGATCGTGTCGTGCCGCCCGCAGGTGTCCTCCACGACGGTCAGCAGCGGCGCGCCTTCGCCGGTGCGCAGCACGCTGCCGGTGGTGAGGAAGATGTTGCGCTGCGCGGCGATCGTGGCGGCCGCGCTGTACCTCTTCGCCGTGTCGGCGGCGTCGTAGCAGAGGAAGTCGACGGCCTGGTTGCCGCCGAGATCGATGATCGCGAGCGTCTCGCCCTTCCGCAGCACGGTGGAGTACGGCGCCCGCGCGGCGACCTCGGTGTCGGAGATGATCGTCATGCCAGGCCCCTAGCGGTGAGGTAGTCGGCGGTGTTCTCGAAGGCGCGCTGCGCCTCGGGCGACGCGGTCCATTCAGGACTGTCCGGTGTGGACGGCGCGCTGCGCTGGGCGAGGACGCGCAGCGGGGTGACCGTGTAGTCCGGGCGCGGGTCGAGCGGGTGTGCGACGTTGGCGATCAGGACGATCACCGGGAGTTCGGTGCGCAGGACCACGGATTTGCCGGGGCCCGCCGAACCGGTGAACGTCAGCCCGCCGTCGGTCTCCACGTGGACGCCCTGGAAGAAGGACAGGCTCGGCGGGAGATCGCGCGGGGTGAGGCCGTTTTTCGCGGCGGCGAGGGTGAACAGCGCGTTGCCCGACGGCGAATCGCCTTGTGGGCTCCCGTCGCCGTAGCGCTCGGCATTACCGTCCACAGTGGACGTGCCGCAGAGGGCGTCGTGTTTCCCGCTCTCGTCCGTGACGACGGTCGCGAGCACCCGCGCCTGATCCGAAAGCAGGGCGATCGCCTCGCCGAGATAGGCGTTCCACTGGACCTTCACCGTGTCCGCGACGTTCAGCCGCTCCCAGGGCTGGTCGGCGTTGAACAGCAGCAGGTGCGCGCAGGCGTCGCCCTCGACGTCGGTCAGCCGCAGCTCGGTACCACGGGCGAGCACCTTGTGGGTGTAGCCGCCGCCGGCGACGGTCTCGGCCCAGACCAGCTTCTCCGGGTCGATCCCGGGCGGCGGATCCGGCCAGGTGGACGCGGGGATGGCGGGCATCGCTTCGGTCACCGTGCCCGCCTGGGCGCGGGCGTGGTCGCGAGCGCCGTACGTGGTCGATGTCGTGCTCATGGAACCTTCCTTCAGGTCGCGGGGACGGGAACCGTGGTGAGCGCGGAGCGGCGGCGCCAGCAGAGATAGCCGGTGAGCAGCGCGGCGCCGACGAACTCGATCGGGAACAACAGGACCCAGACGGAACCGGTGCCCGCCAGGTCGTAGATCCCGGCTCGTGGCCAGGCGATGTTGACGATCATCATCGCGCCGTACCCTACTGCCGCGATGTTGACCGGAATAGCCCATCGCCCCAGGGAGAAATGGCCGGGTTCGGCGGTGAAACGGCCTTGACGGCGCCGGATCAGCAGCGGTCCGGTCACCAGCAGATAGGCCAGGTAGACCACGACCACCGAAGTGGCGGTGATCGTGCTGAAGATCGTCGGGTTCCCCAGATTCAGCAGAAGCAGTCCGATGGCGAGCGCCCCGGAGAGCACTGCGGGCGCGATCGGCGTGCCGGTGCGGGTGTTGACCGCGGAAAGACGTTTGGCGCCGGGGAGCGCGCCGTCGCGGGCCATCGAGTAGATCAGCCGGACGGTGCCGGTCTGGATGGTCAGGGTGCAGACGACGACCGCGATCGCGACGTCGGCGAGGAAGACCCGGCCGAGGGTGTCCCCGAAGACGGCCGTGATCACATACGGCAGGCCCTTCCCGGCGAGTTGCCCGTCGGTCAGGCTCGGCGCCGCCATCAGCGCGGTGATGACGACCGCGAGCCCGCCGATCCCGGAGATCAGGAGGGCGCGGAGCACGGCGCGCGGAGCCGTGCGGCGAGCGTCCTTCGTCTCCTCGGCGACGGAGGCGGCGGTGTCGAAGCCGTACAGAACGTAGGCCGCCATCAGTGCCGAAGCGAGGACGCCGCCGGCTCCCGGGCTTTCACCCGCGGGCTGGAGCACGACCTGCGGGCCGCGGACGGCGAACAGCGCGAGCCCGATGATCAGCACGAGCACCCCGACGAGTTCGGCCGCGACCCCGACGTCGTTGATCCGTGCCATGAGCCGCACGCCGCCCGCGTTGATCGCGGTGGTGACCACGATCAGCGCGGTGCCGAGCAGGACCGCGTTGCTGGCACCGGTCGGGGAGGTGATCGCCGGATCCCCGCCGACGAGCTGGAACCCGCTCCAGACCGACGGGAGGACGACCTGCAGCGCGATCGCGGCACCGGCGAGCGCCACGACGCAGCCCACCAGCATCATCCAGCCGGCGAGCCACCCCGCGAATCCGGGGGAGAGGTGTTTCGCCCACTGGTAAACCGATCCGGCCAGCGGGAATCGGGCGGCGAGTTCGGCGAAGTTGAGCGCGACGAGCAATTGCCCGGCGATCACCAGCGGCCATGTCCAGAAGAAGAGCGTGTCGCCGAAGGAATAGCCGAAGGCGAACAGCTGGAACACCGTCGTAAGGATGGAAACGAAGGAGAAACCGGCGGCGAAGGCGGAGAAACCGCCCAGTGTCCGGCGGAGTTCTTGGCGGTACCCGAAGGCGGAAAGGTCTTCGGAAGGCATTGCGGAGGCTCCTGTCTCAAGGGCCGGATTTCGATCGGCTGACCGAAATTAAGCGCGTGCGGGATCCTTCCGATCTCCGCCGGGTAAGCGCGGTGTTAACAGATACCGGATTCGGTAACCTGGGCCGACCGCCGGACGTAACAAAGATCTTCGCGGAGAAATGGCAGGATCGGATAGATGACGAAAACGACCGGGGTGGGCAGACCGAGAGCCAGTGGCGCCGCGGCGAGCAAGCGCGAGGCGCGGCTCGCCGTCTTGGACGCGGCGGGGGAGCTGTTCACCGGCGCCGGCTACGCGGCGACGACCACACGGGCCATCGCCGAACGCGCCGGGCTGCGCCAGGCGTCGCTCTACTACCACTTTCCGTCCAAAGAGGACATTCTCGCGGCGCTGCTGGAGGACACCGTCCGGCCGTCGCTGGACGTCGCGGGCGGGCTGTCGGCCAAGTTCGCGCCGGTCGGCACGAGGCTGTGGGCGCTGGCCTACGCGGACATCCACCTGCTCGGCAGCGCGCGGCACAACCTCGGCGCCCTGTACCTGCTGCCGGAGATCTCGTCGCCGCGGCTGGCGCGGTTCCGGGCGGAACGAGCGGAACTCAAACGCGTGTACGGCTCGCTCGTCGCGGCGGCAGGTGTCGCGACGGCCCTCCAGGCGATCCGGACGGACCTCGTGTTCGGGCTCGTCGAGAGCATCGCGATCGTCCGGCGCGACCAGCCGGACCTGGACGTCGAGGCGCACGCCGTCGAAGGGGCCGACAGCGTGCTGAGGCTCACCGGGCTGGGGGAGCCGGACGCCGCGCTGCGCGGCTCCGCGCGAGCGCTGCTGGAGGGCTGAACGCGTCCTTCACCGCGTGACATGCGGTGAAGGCGTCCTTCAGCTCCCGTTCAGGTCGCGGTGGAGTGGAGCGCTTTGCTCAGCACCGCGACCGTCAGCTCCACCTGCCAAGGCCGGGCACCGCCGTCGCGCAGGACCTCGGCGACGGAGTCCTCGCTCAGATCCGCGGGCGGACGCCAGCAGGTGCGGCGCACCAGTTCCGGCAGCAGCAGGTTCTCCACCGGCAGCCGCCGGTCCTCCGCGATCGCCGACAGCGCCGCGCGAGCGGCGGAAAGCCGGGCGGCGGCGTCGGGATCCTTGTCCGACCACCGGTTCACCGGCGGCGGCCCGTCGGTCTGCTGCGCGGGGGTGGGCAGTTCGTCGGCGGGGAGCGCGCGGGCGGCCTGCAGATGCCGCAGCCAGCTCGCGGTGTACTTGCGCTGGACCCGGCCGCTGAACACCGGCAGCGCCTGAAGCTGCTCGACGGTCTTCGGGTCGGCGGTGACGGCGTTGATGATCGCGCTGTCGGGCAGGATCCGGCTCGGCGCGCGGTCGCGTTTGCGGGCGAGCTCGTCGCGCGCCTGCCACAGCTCGCGCACGGCGGCGAGGCCGCGGGCGCTGCGGATCTTGTGCACCCCGGACGTCCGGCGCCACGGCTCGGCCCGGGGAGCGGGCGGCGGCGCGGTGCGGACGGCCTCGAATTCCTGCTGGGCCCATTCGAGCTTGCCCTGGGCGGCCAAATCGGCTTCGAGCTTCTCGCGCAGCTCGATGAGCAGCTCGACGTCGAGGGCGGCGTAGTTCAGCCAGTCGACGGGAAGCGGGCGCTTCGACCAGTCGGCGGCGCTGTGCCCCTTCTCCAGCTGGTAGCCGAGGAGGAGTTCGACGAGGGTGCCGAGGGCGACCCGTTCGTACCCGGCGAGCCGTCCGGCGAGTTCGGTGTCGAACAGGCTCTTCGGGCGCAGGTCGAGTTCGGCGAGGCACGGCAGGTCCTGCGAGGCCGCGTGCAACACCCATTCGGCGTTGTTGAGCACTTCCGCGAGGGGCTCGAGCTGCCCTTCGAGCGGAATGGGGTCGATGAGGAAGGAGCCGGCACCTTCGCGGCGCAGCTGCACGAGATAGGCCTTGGGCCAGTATCGGTAGCCGGACGCGCGTTCGGTGTCCACGGCGATGGCCCCGCTGCCGCCCGCGATCTTCACGCAGGCTTCGGCGAGGGCGGTCGCGTCGGCGATCACCGGTGGAGTGCCCTCGGCGGGCTCGCGCAGCAGGACCGGTCCACCGGTGTCGTCGGTGCCGGTCTTCGGGTCCGTCTGCGGTTCTCCGGGTCGGTCGCCTTCCATAGGTGAAGACCCTACGGGACGAGCGGACCGCGCCTGGTCCGCCCGCCCCGCAGGGCTGTTCGCCTTTGTCAGCGGATCACGCCGGCACGCATGGCCAGCGCCACCATCTGAGCCCGGTCACCCGTGCCGAGCTTGCGCCCGATGCGGGAGAGGTGAGACTTCACCGTGAGAGCGGAGAGGCTGAGTTCCTCGCCGATCTCCTTGTTGCTCTGGCCGTCGGCCACGAGCTGCAGCACCTCGACCTCGCGCGCCGAAAGCTCGCGCGGGGTGTTGTCGGTGCCGGCGACCCGGGTGCCGGTGGCCAAGACCGGTGCGACGCTCGGGTCCGCGTAGACGCCGCCCTCGAGCACCCTGCGGACGCCGTCGGTCACCACGACCGGCGAAGCCGACTTGAGCAGGTATGCCTGGGCGCCGGCCTGGAACGCCGACCTGACCGCGTACGGGTCGTCTGATGAAGCGAGCACCACTACTCGAGGCCAGCCGTGGCTACGGAGTTCCGTAACCAGCTCGATGCCGCTGCCATCCGGCAGTCCGAGATCGAGGATCGCCAGGTCACAAGGCCCGGTGGCCTGTGCTCGCGCCCTCGCCTCGGCCACCGTGGCGGCCTCGTGGACGGTGCCCGCACCCATCTGTGCGAGTCTTGCTGAGATTGCCTCCCTCAACAGCGGGTGGTCATCGACCACCAACACGGAAAAAAGCTCTTCCCGCGGGTGCGGAACCATGCTCGCCGGCAATGAACCGGCTGGCGTGGATCGGACGGCCTGAGAAATGCCGACGGTAGCCACGTCACTACCTCCCTGGAGTCGGTCGTGCCCCCCGACCGGCACCGGGACTTTCGGCCGTTTAGCCGCGCCAGCTTTAGACCGAAAGTGGTGTCGTCGATGGCACTGTAGCCGCCCTGAGGCCTTCGCGGGGGGATCGAATGGGTATCTATCTCAAACCAGTGGTCACTCAGGGAGTTCGTAGTAACACGATCGGGCTAGTACACAGCCGGTGGCTAACACATCGCCGAAAGAACACGATGCACTGGGGTTACCGGGGTCCAACCGACTGTGCAGATGAGCCGTGCACCTGCCGGTGCCTCTGCCCGGGACCGCCGAGGGGCTGGGTGGCCGGGGCCGGAAAGTGCCTCCGGCGTGGGTCTTGATCAACTTCGCGGAGAGTCATGATCGCTCCGCTCGGTGACGGTCGCGGTAACGCTCCGGAAGTGCCGTGGGGTGTTCGCCGGCTGATTTGATCTTGTTGCGGACGGTGACAGCCGGGTTAGCACGAACGGGGTGGTCCAGACCTCTGAGTGACCAGCTCCGCGCAGGTGGGGGCTGGTCTAGTCCAGATGGCCGCGAAGCGGCCTTCGGCGGCGTACAGACGCTCTGGGGGGCTCGCGAATGGGGTAGCGAAGGCGCTTCGCGCCCCTTCGCGACATGGCGGCTGTCCGTGAGGGCCTCCTTGCCTACCTTGAGGGTAGTGAAGGAGGCCCTCACGGCTCCCGCGGGGGGAGCAAGGGACCTTTGCTACCGCGCTAGTTTTTCTAGCGGTGCTAGATGGCCGACGATCGCAATATAACCCGAATGCTATGTCTCGATTGATGGGAATCCGGCGTGTCGGGCCCCGGGGAGAAGTCCGTGAAGGCCTCCTTGTGGGGCGGCAGCGTGCGCCGAGGGGGCGTTGACGCGGGGGGGTGGGC
>NZ_JBHXIB010000008.1:0-14314 GCF_042723975.1 Amycolatopsis sp. NPDC058340
TTTTCGATATACACCCCATACCCCACCCCACCACCACCTGGACCGAGGGCTCACCGCCACCCTCACCCGCCCGAAGTACATGAAGGCCCCCTTCCTGTACTTCGGCAAGGCTGTGAAGGTCGCCGGTCCGTGAGGGCCTCCTTCACTACCTTCAGGGTAGGCAAGGAGGCCCTCACGGACCGAACCCCTGTGAAGCGCTACCCGGCGACCATCCTTTTGGGTTAGGTTCCCCCTCATGAAGCTGCGCTGGGGTGTCACCGCTGTCGTTTCCGCTCTCGCCGCCGTGTTCCTGCCCGGCGTCGCCACCGCCGCACCCGTGTCTTCGGCCTCCTTGCCGATCGTGCGCTGCGAGTTCACGCCGACACCGGAAAACCCCGCGGCCCGCCCGGTCCTGAGGCCGCTCCCCTTCGCCCTGACCCGCGGCACCGTCGACGTCACGTTCCGCTTCAACTACGGCCCGGTGACCGTGCGCCTGAACCGCGCCGGCGCCGCCCCGTGCGCCGTCCACAACCTGGCGAGCCTGGCGCTGCAGCGCTTCTACGACCACAGCCAGTGCTGGCGCCTGACGAACTCGTCGCGCCTCGGCGTCCTGCAGTGCGGCGACATCTACGAAGCCGAAAAGGGCGGACCCGGCTACAAGTTCCCGGACGAGGTCGACGGCACCGAGACCTACGAACGCGGCACCATCGCCATGGGCAACCAGGGCCCCGGCACCAACGGCAGCGAGTTCTTCATCGTGCACTCGTTCGCGAACATCCCGAAGAACTACTCGGTGATGGGCAAGGTCGTGCGGGGCATGGAGGTGCTGGACCGGATCGTGGCGAACGGCATCATCCCGACTGATCCGAACGGTCCGCAGGACGGGCTGCCCGCGAAGCCGGTGAAGATCCAGAAGGCGACCGTCGGTTTCTGACGGCTCAGACTCACGAGCCGGCGGCTACCAGGAGCCTGAGGAACTCGCCGAAATCACGGGCAACCCGACGCGGAACTCGATCTTCATCGACGTAGACGACGGCAGGCTCACCGTCGACGCCACATTCGCGATAGTCGAGCATGACCGCGTCATGCCCGCCGGACGGCATATCGAAGAGCACTATCCCGATATCCGGATACCCCCATTCCGAGATCAGGTACCGGCTCCCGCACCCGCCACCCGAGTCGATCCCATGGGCACCACCGATTCCGATCAGCGATCGCACCTCGAAGTGATCGTCCGCCCACGAAGTCGGGAACGACGTCGGAAATCGCCTTCGCCGAAGGAACCCGCCGTTCCTCTGTCGCAGGACATCCGAATAGGACGACGGGAGCCGGTACCCGAGCCGCTCCTCGGCCTGCCTGATCAGCTCATCGTCGGCAGGTGGGCCGGTGAACGGGTCTTCACCGTCGAACAGGTCGGTCACTGCTTACCTCCGTAAACCGGTCGCCCCTCAACACATCGATCTCAGACCGGCTCCTGCGACAGGCTGAATTCGGTGACCTCCTTTCGCCGGAGCATCCTCCAAACCGGATCCCGAAGCATCGATCCAAGCCAGTTCTCGAAATGGGAACCGTCTCCACGGAACCACCACACCGAGCGGCTCCCGAGTGACCGCAGGTCGGCATCCACCCGCAAGTGAAACGCGAAGCTGACCTGCGAAAACTCGTGATGCTCGCCGTCGGCGTCGACGACCTCCATCTGCCGCACGAACCCGACCGAGAACATCGGCTCGGCGAGCCAGTTCACTTCGCCGTACTCGAAGAGGAAACCGTCGGTGTCAGCGCCCTCGGGTACGGCGAATGCGACGGCCTCGAAGCCACGGACGGCGGCCACGACCTCGTCGACGCCAGGAGGCTTCCGACGTGCTCGGGGAAGCCCGAGGAGATCTTGGGCGACGCTGATCGCAGAGCCGATGGGACGTTTCGCTTCTCCGCGGTGCACAGATCGCGCGCACAGCGCGAGAGCGAAAGACCCGAAATCGTCTCCCAGCTTCTCCGGGGCCTCATCGGCGTGAGCCCAAGCCAGGACCGGATACTCGCCGGAGTCGTCCGGCCGCGAGGAATCGAGGACGATCGTCCCGCCCATGCCGTCGAACATCACCACGATCAGCTCGGGAGGAAGCCTGTGGTTCCGGCGCATTTCCAAGGTCTCGTCAACAGACCCGAGCAACCGCGAGCCACGAGCGGGAGTCCGATACACACCGAGGAACTCCTCACCCGCGATATCCCAGGTGCCGAATTCCTCGATCAAGCGACGATACGAGGGCGGGAACGTGACACCCAGTGCCCGTTCCGCGGCACCGATCATCGCTTCATCGCAAGAGCCGCAGTGGTCCGAGATGTCGTTGTCAGCGCGGATCAGTTCGATCAGCCGCTCGCTCGCTTCGACGCTCACTCGTTGATCCGGTCTTCCAATTCAGCCAGGACAGTGTCCAGGAATCGCCGGAGGTCCGGGGCGACCGTGGTGACCCCCGCCTGTTCCGCATCGTAGGTGCCGGCCACGAAGGCGCCTCCACAAAGCCGGTACACACCACAGCCGCTCATGCTGAGAGCGAACAGCGCACCTCCGCCGTCCGACCCGAAAACGATGATCGGGTCCTCTGTGAACCCACCGAGTAAAGTTGGCATCGCTCCTCGCAATCCGGCGATCACATCCCGGGCCGAATGCACGAAAGTGCCATTGCCGAGGTCCGGCAACGACACCTGTCTCACAACGGCATAGAAATCCAACAGTTCCGTCGCGCAGCCAAGGTCCGCGAGTAGCCGGATATCGTCCGAATCATCACCCGCCAGGAGCACTTGGTTCCCTCCGGGCGGATAGCCGTGTTCAGCCTCGAACCTTCGCTCGAACTCGGCGCTCAGGAAGGACATCCTCTTGCACCAGGAGCGCAAGTCCAGGCGGGGCCGGTCGAATTTCACGGACGCTCCCGAAGTCCCAGCCGGGCCAAGAAGTCAAGGAAACAGGGCGCTTGACGTTCGCTCCTGCCGTCCTCGTGATACCAGAAGGCGAAGCCCCACCAATCCCCCGTGCCGACCGGCGCCACCGCGATAAACCCCGACTCCCTCATCGAGCCTTGATCGACCGAGACGACGTCGTCGGCCCCAGAGACGGGCGCGACGACCGGCAAGCAGGTCGACGAAGAGGAACGCGCCATCGAGCTCGCGCTCGACTCGCTCGATCTCCTCCTCGGACCAACACCATGAATCGAAAGGAAAGAAACCTTCGGGGTGGTCCTGAACCGGTAGTCCACCCCTGGTCCGTAGCACCAAGGAACCCCATGACGCTCAAACCTCACGACTTCAGACACTCCACCAGTTTCGCGGGCTCTCGTTCGCCCGACCTCAACAGCTTGAGCATGAGCTCGCCGGGCGCGTTCACGCGTTGCTCCAGCCGGCCACTCTCGTCGACCACCTCGCCGCCGTGAACGACCCCGGCCGCGATGACGATCACCAACGACAGAAGCTCGTCGAGCTTCATCCCGCGAGAGCGGGCCTCCGCGAAGACCGACCACCGTCCCGGGATCTCGGCGCACTCCGGCCCCATGACCATGACCTGCGCGCCCGCGGCGCTTCCCCAGTCGAATCTCCATATCCGCCCGGTATCCCCCGTCACGACGATGTCGATGTCGTCGACGTCCAGAAGGAGCCGCATCGTGACCGTGGCCACACGGGCGACCGACGCCATCCGCGGTTCGTCGGCACACCACGCTTCGTAATCGACCGCCATCGCCAATTCGCTTTCCGGTAATCCAAAATCAGCGGCCTTCGCCAGGTGGTGAATCCCCAACAGAAAACACAGGAAACACACAGCCCCCTCACAGGAACCGCCATTTCACCCTTTAGAGTGACGCATCCGCGCCGGCCCGACTATCGGTGACGTTCCTGGGGGGTTCAAAGCATGATGACGCACGAGCAGTACCTGTCCACGAAGAGATTCCCGGCCCTCGACGGGTTGCGCGCGATCGCCGCGCTCCTCGTGGTGGTGTTCCACTACGGAGGACCGTCGTGGGCCATGGCCAACGGGTGGATCGGCGTCCACCTGTTCTTCGTTCTTTCCGGTTTCCTGATCACCACGCTGGCACTGCGTGAAGAAGACAAAAACGGCAGGATCTCGCTCGCGAACTTCTACATCCGTCGCGCGTTCCGCATTCTTCCCGTGTATTTCGCGGTTCTGGGCATCATCATCGTGTTCACCTATCTCCGCGGCCAGTACACCTCCAGCGGGCTCGCCGGAGCGATGCCGTACTTCCTGACGTTCACCAACGAATTCGCCCACAACGCACCTTTCGGTCAGTCGTGGACCCTGGGTGTCGAGCAGAAGTTCTACCTCGTCTGGCCGTTCCTGGCCTTCGGCATCGCGGCGTTGAGCTTCCCGAAGCGGCTGGGCCTGGCGGTCGGCCTGATCGCGCTCATGATCGCCCTGATCCCGGTGATGCCGTACGCCGGCGCCTACTCGCCCATCATCATCGGTTGCGCGCTCGCCATCGGCCTGCACTACCGCAAGGGGTTCGCGGTCCTCCGCGTCTTCACTCACCCGCTGGCCAGCTTCGTCCTGCTCGCGGCACTCGTCGTCCTCCAGATCCATGTCACCGACATCGAGGCCTTCTTCCACGACGGCGGCACGATCGGTGGCACCACGTACGCGGTGCTGGTCGCGCTGTTCATCACCTCGCTGATCCCGCGCGGCCCGATCGCCTGGCTCTTCTCGACCCCTCCGATGCGGTTCATCGGCGAGCGGTCGTACTCCGTCTACCTCCTGCAAGGGGTGGCGGCGACCGTGGTCGCGCTGTCGATTCCCCAGCTGGGCGCCCACCGGACGCTGACCGCGATCGCCGTGACCGTCGTCGCCTTGATCATCTCCGACGTCCTCTACCGCTGGGTCGAGGTGCCGATGATCGAAGTCGGCCGCAAACTGGTCGCCCGGCGCAGGCCCGCACCGCCCCGTCCCACGATCCGGGAAGCCGAACCCGCCCTGGCCAGGGGCTGAGCGATTCGGGCGGATCACCCTTGTGCGGGTCCGGTACTCTGGTCGCCAAGGTCGAGAGGCGCTGCAACGGACCGCGGGGTCCGCCACGCTCGGCCCCGGACTTCACCGCAAGGGCGCCTCCCACGACATGGGAGGAGCGCTGGATGGAAACGACCGCCCTGCGAAAGCTGCTGGATGAGCGCATCGTGGTGCTCGACGGCGCGTGGGGGTCGATGCTCCAGAACGCCGGCCTCAAGCCTGAGGACTACCGCACCGAGCGGTTCCAGGATCATCCTCGTGACATCACCGGCGACCCCGACCTGCTGAACATCACCCGGCCGGACGTCGTCCTCGACATCCATCGCCAGTATCTGGACGCCGGCGCCGACATCACGACGACGAACACGTTCACCGCCACGACCATCGGCCAGGCGGATTACGGCCTGGAGCATCTCGCGTACGAGATGAACCTCCGCGGCGCCCAGATCGCGCGCGAGGCGGCGGACGCGGCGGGCGGGAAGTTCGTCGCCGGGTCGGTCGGTCCGCTGAACGTCACGTTGTCACTGTCGCCCAAGGTCGAGGACCCGGCGTTCCGCGCGGTGACCTTCGACGAGGTGTACGCGGCGTACGCCGACCAGATCAAGGCTCTCGCCGAGGGCGGCGTCGACCTGCTGCTCATCGAGACGATCTTCGACACCCTCAACTGCAAGGCCGCGATCGCCGCGGCCCGTGACGTCGCGCCGCATCTTCCGCTGTGGATCTCGGTGACGATCGTCGACCTGAGCGGCCGGACGCTGTCCGGGCAGACGGTCGAGGCCTTCTGGAGCTCCATCGAGCACGCGGATCCGCTGCTCGTCGGCGTCAACTGTTCGCTGGGCGCCGAGGAGATGCGCCCGCATATCGCCGAGCTGTCCCGCCTCGCGGGCACGTACACGGCCTGTCACCCCAACGCCGGCCTGCCGAACGCGTTCGGCGGGTACGACCAGACGCCCGAAGAGACCGGCGGGCTGCTCGGTGACTTCGCCACGGCCGGGATGGTCAACGTCGTCGGCGGCTGCTGCGGCACGACCCCCGCGCATATCAAGGAGATCGCCGACGCCGTCCGGGGGATGGCGCCGCGGACCGTGCCGGATCCGAAGGCGCACACCCGGTTCAGCGGGCTCGAGCCGTTCGAGATCGGCAAGGACACCGGGTTCGTCATGATCGGCGAGCGGACCAACGTCACCGGATCCGCCAAATTCCGCAAGCTGATCGAGGCCGACGACCACCAGGCCGCCGTCGACGTCGCGCTGGAGCAGGTCCGCGGCGGGGCGAACCTGCTGGACGTCAACATGGACGCCGACCTGCTCGACAGCGAAAAGGCGATGACCACGTTCCTGAACCTCATCGCCACCGAACCAGAGGTCGCCAGGCTGCCGATCATGATCGACAGCTCGCGCTGGACGGTCCTCGAAGCCGGGCTGAAATGCGTGCAGGGCAAGGGGGTCGTCAACTCCATCAGCCTCAAGGAGGGCGAGGAGCAGTTCCTCCAGCAGGCCCGTCGCATCCGCGACTACGGCGCCGGCGTGGTCGTGATGGCCTTCGACGAGCAGGGCCAGGCCGACACCGCCGACCGCAAGGTCGAGATCTGCGCCCGCGCGTACGACCTGCTCACCCAGCAGGCCGGTTTCGTCGCCGAGGACATCATCTTCGACCCGAACGTGCTCGCGGTCGCGACCGGTATCTCCGAGCACAACGGGTACGCCAAGGCGTTCATCGACGCGCTGCCGCGGATCAAGGAACGCTGCCCCGGCGTGCACATCAGCGGCGGTATCTCGAACCTCTCGTTCTCCTTCCGCGGCAACAACGTCGTGCGCGAGGCTATGCACTCGGCCTTCCTGCTGCACGCCGTGCGCGCCGGGCTGGACATGGGCATCGTCAACGCCGGGCAGCTCGCGGTCTACGAAGACATCCCCAAGGATCTGCTGGAGCTGGTCGAGGACGTGCTCTTCGACCGCCGTGAGGACGCCACCGACAGGCTGGTCACCTTCGCGGAAACGGTCAACGGCAAGGGGACCAAGCGCACGGTCGACCTGTCCTGGCGCGAGAACACGGTCGAAGCCCGCCTCAGCCACGCGCTGGTGCACGGCATCGTCGACTACATCGAAGAGGACACCGAGGAAGCGCGCCAGAAGCTGCCGAAGCCGCTGGAGGTCATCGAAGGCCCCCTGATGGACGGCATGAAGATCGTCGGTGACCTGTTCGGGTCCGGGAAGATGTTCCTGCCACAGGTGGTCAAGAGCGCGCGCGTGATGAAGCGGTCGGTGGCCTACCTCGAGCCGTTCATGGAGGCCGAGAAGGAGAAGGCACGCCTCGAAGGCCGGATCGAAACCCGCCAGGGCAACGGAAAGGTCGTCCTGGCGACGGTCAAGGGCGACGTGCACGACATCGGCAAGAACATCGTCGGCGTCGTCCTCGGCTGCAACAACTACGAGGTGATCGACCTCGGCGTGATGGTCCCGGCTTCGGTCATCCTGGACACGGCCGTCTCCGAGGGCGCCGACGCCATCGGGCTCTCGGGCCTGATCACGCCGTCGCTCGACGAGATGGTCAACGTCGCCGCCGAAATGGAGCGGCGCGGGCTGAAACTGCCGTTGCTGATCGGCGGCGCGACCACCTCGCGCCAGCACACCGCGGTCCGCATCGCGCCGGCGTACGAACACACGACTGTGCACGTCCTCGACGCCTCTCGCGTCGTCGGCGTCGTCGGCGACCTGCTCGACGCGGACCGCGCCGAGATCCTCGACAAGAAGAACCGCGAGGATCAGGAAGAGCTGCGCGTGCAGCACGCGAACAAGCAGCGCACACCGTTGCTGACGGTCGAGCAGGCCAGGGCCAATCCGGAGAAGGTCTCCTTCGACGACATCCCGACGCCCGCGTTCACCGGCGTCCGGTACGTCTCGCCGTCGCTCACCGAACTGCGCGAGATGATCGACTGGACCTTCCTGTTCCTGGCCTGGGAGCTGAAGGGCAAGTACCCGGCGATCCTGGACAACCCGGTGGCCAGGGAGCTGTTCGACGACGCGAACACCCTGATGGACCAGATCATCGCCGAGGAACGGTTCCAGGCCAAGGGCGCGTACGCGTTCTGGCCGGCGCACTCCGAGGGCGACGACATCATCCTGGAGTCGGGCCTCAAGTTCCCGATGCTGCGCCAGCAGACGAAGAAACCGCTGTCGCGGCCCAACCGCTGCCTGGCGGACTACATCGCCCCTGCCGGCGCCGGCGATCACCTCGGCGGCTTCGCGGTCACCATCCTCGGTGCCGAGGACTTCGCCGCCGAGTTCGAGGCCAAGCAGGACGACTACCGCGCCATCATGGTGAAGGCGCTCGCGGACCGGCTCGCCGAGGCGTTCGCCGAGCATCTGCACCTCCAGGCGCGGCGGGACTGGTTCGAACCGGACGCCGATCCGAAGCTGGAAGACCTGCACGCCGAGAAGTTCCGCGGTATCCGCCCGGCACTGGGTTACCCGGCGAGCCCGGATCACAGCGAGAAGCAGGAGCTGTTCGACCTGCTCGACGCGGGCAGCTTCGGCATGGGGCTGACGGAGTCCTTCGCGATGACGCCGGCGGCGAGCGTCAGCGGGCTGATCTTCGCCCACCCCGCTTCGCGGTACTTCACCGTCGGGCGGCTGGGCAAGGACCAGATCGAGGACTACGCGGCCCGTCGCGGCCTCGAACTGTCCACTGTGGAACAGTGGCTCCGCCCGAACCTCGCCTACGACCCCGAATGACACAATGATCCGGTGACTGCCGAGGGCTCGGACTTCCTGCAGCTGGACATCGGGGACGCACCGCCGGGGCGCCGGTCGGACTGGCTGGCGTCGCGGTTGCGGCACGCCATCTCCGACGGCCGCCTGCCGGTCGGCAGCAGGCTGCCCGCCACCAGGGCATTGGCCGCGGACCTACGGGTTTCCCGCGGCGTGGTGACGGAGGCCTACCAGCGGCTGGTCGAAGACGGTCACGTCGCCGGACGCGGCCGCGCGGGCACGGTGGTCGTCGCGGCGCCGGCGAGGACGAAGGAGCAGACCGCGCCCGGTCCCCCGGCCGCGGGCACGATCTTCCGGCCCACCCCCGGGATCGGCGTCTTCGATTCGCTGCGGTCGACACCGGCGAGGATCGACCTGTCCCCCGGCGTGCCGGATCTGACGGCGTTCCCGCGGACGGCCTGGTTACGCGCGGAACGCACCGTGCTCAACGACCTCTCGGCGGCGGCCTTCGGCTACGGCGACCCGCGGGGCGCGCCCGCGTTGCGGCTGGCCATCGCGCACTGGATCGCCCGCACCCGGGGCATCACCGCCGACGCCGACGACGTGCTGATCGTCGCCGGGGTCGCGCAGGGCCTCGGCTTGCTGGCACAGGTGTTGCGCGACAACGGGATCACCGAGATCGCCGTCGAGGATCCGAGCTCGCTGGGCGCGCGGCAGCATCTGCACGACCGGCGGCTGGCGACGCCGCCGATCCGGGTCGACGAAGACGGGGTCGACGTCGGCGAGCTCGTGCGCAGCGGCGCCCCCGCCGTGCTGCTCACGCCCGCGCACCAGTTCCCGACCGGTGTCGTGCTCGGCGGGGAACGCCGTCGTGAGCTCATGCGCTGGGCCGCGGACGGCGGGCTGATCATCGAGGACGACTACGACGCCGAGCACCGCTACGACCGCCCGCCGGTCCCCGCGCTGCGCTCGATGCTCGCCGAGCAGGTCTGTTACGCGGGCAGTGTGTCGAAGTGGCTCGCGCCCGCGCTCCGGGTGGGCTGGATGCTGGTGCCGCCGCGCTACCGGGACGAGGTGGTCGCGGCCAAACGGTTCGCCGACCTCGGAAACGCCGTCCTCCCGCAGCTGGTGCTCGCGCATCTCATGGAGTCCGGCGAGATGGAACGGCAGCTGCGGTTCGTGCGCAAGCGGCATCGCCGCCGCCGGGACGCGATGATCGAGGCGCTGCGGACGCATCTGCCGGACGCCGTGGTGCACGGTGCCGCCGCCGGGCTGCATCTGACGATCACCTTCGACGGCGGGTTCTCCGATCTCGACTTCGCCGCCGCCGCGCTGGAGCAGGGGGTGAAGGTGCAGCCGCTGTCGTGGCACTGTCAGCGGCCGATGAATCCCGGCCTCGTCCTCGGGTACGGGGCGAGCCCGGCGAGCGACATCGCCGAGGGCATCGCCACCCTCGGCCGCCTTCGACGCTAACCACCCCCGCGTTTCGTCCTCTGAATGCGGTGGTTCGACGGCGAACTACCGCATTCAGAGGACGAATTGCCCGAGGAAGGCCAGGAGCACGGCAGGGTCTTCGACGTGGGCGTTGTGGCCCAGCCCGGGAAGTTCGACGGATGCCTCGCTGAGCGCGCGAAGCTGTTCGGGGCGGCTCATGGGGTCGTGCTCGCCGGCGGCGAGGGCGACGGGACAGCGCGCGGCGCCGAGCAGGCCGGGCATGTCGGGAGCGCCGACGGCGAACGCGCGGGGATCCAGGGCCAGCCGCCAGCCGCCTTCGGTTTCGACGATCCCGTCGGGATCCGCTTCGGCCAGACCGGTGAGCCCGGCGATCTTGAGGAACGCCCGTTCGGCGTCCTCACGGGTTTGGAAGACACGGGGCGGTTTCGCCGCCATGTCCGCGGCCTTCGCGAGGTCGGACTCGCTCCAATCGACCTTGACGCCCACCGCGAGCAACCCGTCGACCCGGAGCCCGAACCACCCGCTGGCCAGCGCGAGCCCGACGACCCCGCCCAGGGAGTGGCCGATCACCAGCAGCGGACCGCGTTCCGGGAGCACCTCGGCGACGGCCGCGGCCAGGCCGCCGAACGAGTAGTGCGCCGAGTGCGGGGACGCCCCGTGCCCTGGCAGGTCGGGCGCCAGCCAGCGGTAACCGGGTTGCAGCATCAGGCCGTCCCAGACCGCGCCCGTCGCGCCGAGGCCGTGCAGCAGGAGCACGGCGGGGCCTTCGGTTCCGGCGGTGCGCATCTTCAGCGTGTCCACCGGACGGATCTTTCCTCAGTCCCTGGTGTGCGGGCTAGTGTCGACGCCGTGATCACCGATCCGGACGTATACACCCGAGGCGTGCCGTACGAGCACCTCGCGGCGCTGCGCCGGGAGTCGCCGGTCGTGCGCGTGGACGATTTCTGGGCCGTGCTGCGGCATTCGGACGTCAAGCACGTGCTGAAGAACCCGAAGCAGTTCTCGTCGCACCTCGGCGGGACACAGATCCGGGATCCGGCGACCGGGCAGGACCTCGGTTACGTCCGCCGGATGATGCTCAACATGGATCCGCCCGAGCACGCCCGGCTGCGCGGCCTGCTCACCAAGGCGTTCACGCCGCGCGCGGTCGGCAGGCTGACCGAACGGATCCAGGGCTGGGCAAGGGAGCTGGTCGCCGGGGTCCGGGCGGACGGCGAGTGCGACTTCGCCACCCTCGCCGCCGATCTCCCGTTGCTGACGCTCGCCGAGGTCTTCGGGATCCCCGAGCAGGACCGGCGGCTGATGTACGACTGGAGCAATCGCGTGATCGGCTACCAGGACGCCGACTACGCGGTGAGCGCGACCGTCGAGGCGGACGACGTCACCGATCTCGCGCGGGCGGCGCTGGCGGTGCGGCCGGTCCCGGGGCCGGACGGCGCGATGCCCGATCCGCGCACGCGCGCCGGGATGCCGGATCTCTACGCGTACGCCACCGCGCTCGGCGAGTACAAGCGCCGGCATCCGGGCGACGACGTGATGAGCAACCTCATGGGTCACGTGGAAGACGGCGGACGGGTTTCGATCGCGGAGTTCGAGAACCTGTTCTGGCTGTTTTCCGTGGCGGGCAACGAAACGCTGCGCAACGGCATCCCCGGCGGGATGCTGGCGCTGCTCTCGCATCCGGATCAGTACCGGCGGCTGCTGGCCGATCGTTCGCTGCTTCCCGCCGCGGTGGAAGAGATGTTGCGCTTCTGGACGCCGGTCATGCACTTCCGCCGGACCGCGACCGAGGACGTCGTCCTGTCCGATGTGGACATCCGCGCGGGCGAGAAGGTGGTCGTCTGGTTCTCCGCCGCGAACCGGGACGAGTCCGTCTTCGAAGACCCGGACCGGTTCGACATCGGCCGCACTCCCAACGATCACCTGACCTTCGGGCACGGCCCGCATTTCTGTCTCGGCGCCCAGCTGGCGCGGGTGCAGCTGCGCGCGATGTTCGAGGCCGTCCTGGATCTGCTCGGCGAGGCCGAACTCGCCGGTGAACCGGTGCGGTTGCGGTCGAACTTCCAGAACGGGCTGAAATCCCTGCCGATCCGCTGGTAGCGAAAGGCCCCTTCCCGCCCCCGAGCGCGGGAAGGGGCCCCTCACACCCTGGTCATTCAGCGGCGGCGTACTCCGGTTCGGCGACCGCGGAGCGGGCTTCGGCCTTGCGCAGGCCGACGACTCCGGACAGCGCCACCAGGACACTGATCACGGCGATGCCGGTGACGACGGTCAGCGCGGGTGCCAGACCGTTCAGCAGCGCCGCCGGGCCGGTGGCCCCGCCCGAGTTGCCGGTCAGGACCGCGGTCACCACGGCGAGCCCGATCGCGCCGCCGACCTGGATCGACGTGTTCAGCAGTCCACCGGCGAGCCCCTGCTCGTCGTCGGAGATGCCGTTGGTCGCCTGGATGTTCAGCGACGAGAACGCCAGCATGAAGCCGATGCCCAGCAGGATCATGCTCGGCAGCACCGAACCCGCGTAGCCGGAACTCTCGTCGATCCGCAGGAACAGCGCGTACCCGATGACGTGGGCGACCACACCGGCGAGGATCGTGCGCGGGGTGCCGAGCCGGTCGATCAGCGGCTCGATCCGAGGCGAACCGAAGGCCACGATCAGCGCGGCGGGCAGGAAACCGAGCGCGGTCTGCAGCGCGGACCAGTGCAGCACGGTCTGCAGGTACAGCATCACCACGAACTGGAAACCGATGTAGGCGCCGAAGAACGTGGCACCGCCGAGGTTGGCGCGGGCCAGCGGGCCGGAGCGCAGGATGCCGAGCCGGAGCAGCGGGTGCTTGCTGCGCTTCTCGATGAACACGAAGGTGACGAGCAGGGCGAGCGCGAGGGCGAACGAGATCAGCGTCCGCGGCGCGGCCCAGCCGATCTCCGGCGCTTCGACCACGGCGAAGACCAGCAGGAGCGAACCGGCGGCACCGGTGATCGCGCCGGGGAAGTCGTAGCCGCCGCCCGTCTGCGGCTGGTAGGACGGGATCAGCTTGATCGCGGCGACCAGCGCGGCGATCGCGATCGGCACCGGCAGCAGGAACGTCCAGCGCCAGCCCACCTCGGTGAGCAGACCGGAGAAGACGAGGCCCGCGGAGTAACCGCTGGCACCGAAGACGGCGAAGATGCTGATCGCCCGGTTGCGGGCGGGACCTTCGTGGAAGGTCGTGGTGATGATGGACAACGCGGCCGGTGCGGTGAACGCGGCGGCCAAACCCTTGATGAAGCGGGTGGCGATCAGCAGCGCGCCGTCGTCGACGAGGCCGCCGAGCAGGGAAGCGAGCGCGAAGACCGCGACGGCGACGAGGAAGACCCTGCGCCTGCCGAGCAGGTCGGCGGTGCGGCCACCGAGGAGCAGCAGGCCGCCGTAGCCGAGCACGTAGGCGCTGATGATCCACTGCAAGGCGCCGGTGGAGAGGCCGATGTCGGCCTGGATGGACGGGAGGGCGACGGCGACCATCGACACGTCGAGCGCGTCGAGGCCGACGACAACGGACACAGTGAGCAGGACACCCCAGAGGCGCGCGTCCCACCTTGTCGAGCTGGTGGACAGCTGCACGGAAGAACTCATGATCCGTACAGTACATGCACACGCATCTAATGCAAGTGCATTTAATGACTTTGCATAAAATTCACGTGCATGCTATCTTGGGCCGCGTGAGCGACGTCGCCGAAGAAGACCTGCTGCGGGAGTGGCACGACCTGTCCGCCCGGCATGCGGCGGTCTACGGCCGGCTCGAGTGCCGCCTCCAGGAGCGCCACGGTCTCGGAGTCACCGAGTTCGAAGCCCTCGAACGCCTGGTGACCTGCGCCGTCGGCAAGTGCCGCGCGGCCGATCTGACCGAGGTCGTGCACCTGAGCCAGAGCGCCACCTCGCGGCTCGTCGCCCGCCTCGAACGCGAGGGTCTCGTCCAGCGCGCGCTCTGCGAGTCGGACCGGCGCGGCATCTTCGTCGTCGTGACCGACGAGGGCCGCCGCCGCTACGAAGAGGCGAAGCCGACCCACCGGTCGACCCTCGAAGAGACCCTCACCGTCGACGCCTGACCTCAAGCCTCGTGAGTGGCAAGGACGGTTAGAACCGTCCTTGCCACTCACGAGGCCCGTGGGGTCGCGCCCGGGGGCTTTTAGA
>NZ_JBHXIB010000008.1:14324-79015 GCF_042723975.1 Amycolatopsis sp. NPDC058340
ACCCCCGGGCCCACCCCCAAACCCCCCCTCCCCCTCCACCCCTCACCCCCCCCCGCGTGGGGCCCACCGCGGTTAATAACCCCGCCCCCCACACACGAGGCCATGGTGGTCAGCCCCGGGCCAGCTCCTCGCGAACCGCGGGGACGACTTCGTTCCCCCAGCGGCCGAGCGCGCTGTCGGTGGAGGTCCCGTCCTCGACCGGGAAGTAGATGAACCCCGCCGCACCGTGATCGCGCACCGCCGAGACCAGTTCCTCGGCCCATTGTTCCGGCGAACCACCGACCCAGCGCCCGTCGCCGTCACGCGGGGACGCCACCGGGTTTTCCGTTATGCGGCCGGGGAAGTTGTAGATGGTCGCGATCTCACCGGGGTCCCGTCCCGCGTCGACGGCCGCCTGATCGATCACCGGGCGGGATTCGGCGAACCGCGGGCTGAGCCAGTCCGCGGCGTGCCCCGGGATCCAGCCGTCGGCCAGTTTCCCGGTCACCGCGAGGGATTTGGGCCCGACCGCGCCCGTCCAGACCGGCGGCGCGGCGGCGGCCGCCGGAACCAATCCGTCGACTGAGTAGAACTCCCCCTCGAACGTCACCGGCGCCCCGCCCCCGGACAGCGCCTTGATCAGGGTGATCGCCTCCCCCATCGCCCGGACCGCCTCGGCGGGCGTCCGGTGCTCCACCCCGAGTTTGGCGATCTCCCGCCAGAGCCCGCCCGCACCGATCCCGAGCGCGACACGACCACCCGAGAGCGCCGAAAGCGACGTGATCGTCCTCGCCAGCATCGGCGCGGGGCGGCTCGGCAGGTTGGTGACGTTGACGGCGGCCGTCACGTGCGACGTCCTGCCGAGGATCACGCCCAGCGCCGCGTAGGCGTCCAGCCGGTCGGCGAAGTACGGGTGATCGGACAAGCTGACCAGGTCGAGTCCCGCGCGATCGGCCTGTTCGGCGTGCCGCAGAAGGTCGTCCACCTCGCCGACGCCGGTTTCGAGGCCGAATCCGAACAGTGCCATCACCACTCCCTAAGTTCGTAGTACGCACTATTTGTATCACGAACTAATTCTTGGTGTCGATGTAAAGGATATTTGACATGATGTCTAGAACTCTTTACCTTGGCTCTCGTGGCGATGGAAGAGAAACGCGCGTGGATCATGGTGGTGGTCACGATCTGCGCCTACGCGGCGTATCTGATCGTCGTCCTCGGCCGGGCAGGCTCCGGCCCGCTCGTCGACGTCCCCTACGTGGCGACGCTGTTGTGGACGATCGGAGCGGCCATCGCGGCCTCGATCGTGCTGAACGTCGCCGCGGCGATCGCCTCCCCGCGTGACGCCGGCCGCAAAGACCAGCGAGACCGCGAGATCGACCGGTTCGGCGAGTACATCGGACAGTCGTTCGTCGTGATCGGCGGCGTCGCGGCGCTCGTCATGGCGATGGCGGAACTGGACCACTTCTGGATCGCCAACGCCGTCTACCTCGCCTTCGTGTGCGCGTCCCTGCTCGGCTCGATCGCGAAGATCGCCGCGTACCGCTGGGGATTCCAGGCATGGTGAAACCGACCAAGGTCACGAACTCCATCCGCGCCCTGCGGTTCGCCGAGGGCGAGATGACCCAGGCCGAACTCGCGGACCGGATCGGCGTCACGCGCCAGACGGTCATCGCGATCGAGCAAGGCCGATACTCGCCGTCGCTCGAGATGGCCTTCCAGATAGCCCGCGTGTTCGGCGTCGGGCTCGACGACGTTTTCCAGTACCCAGACTAGGAAAAGAGGCCGCCGTGAAGGCGATCGTCCAGAACGAGTACGGCACCGCCGACGTACTGAAGCCCGCCGATCTGCCCGAACCCGAAGCGGGGCCGGACGATGTGGTGGTGCGGATCCGGGCCGCGGGGGTCGATCCCGGCGTCTGGCACCTCATGGAGGGCTCTCCGTATCTGGTACGGCTGATGGGTTTCGGGGTACGGAGACCGAAGGCCCGTGTTCGCGGGCTGGACTTCGCCGGCGTCGTGCACGCCGTCGGCGGGGAGGTGACGCGATTCCGCCCCGGCGACGAGGTTTTCGGCACCTGTCAGGGATCTTTCGCCGAGTACGCACTGACCACAGTGGACAAGATCGCCCGGAAACCCGAGGGGCTCGGCTTCGACGAAGCGGCGGCCGTCCCGATCTCCGCTTTCACCGCGCTCCAAGCGCTCCGGGACAGAGGCCGGGTCGCTCCCCGGCAGAAGGTCCTCGTCATCGGCGCGGGTGGCGGCGTGGGCACCTTCGCGGTGCAGATCGCCAAGGCGTTCGGCGCCGACGTGGACGGCGTCTGCGGCACCGGCAAGGTCGACCTGGTGCGCTCGCTCGGCGCGGCCCGGGTCTTCGACTACACCCGCGAGGACTTCGGCGGCGGCTACGACCTCATCGTCGACACCGCGGGCAACCGGTCGCTGACCTCGCTGCGGAAATCCCTTACCCCGCGCGGAACCCTCGTCCTCGTCGGCGGCGAGAGCGAGGGGAAATGGATCGGCGCGGTTGGCCGCAATCTCCGGGCGCTCATGCTCGGGCCGTTCGTGAAGCAGAAGCTGCGCGGCCTGTTCTCCACAGAGAACCAGGACGATCTTCAGACGCTGCGCGCGCTCATCGAGGCCGGGAAGCTGACCCCGGTCATCGGCCGGGCCTACTCACTGGCCGAGGTACCCGAAGCCGTCCGCCACGTGCGGGAAGGTCATACGAGCGGCAAGGTCGTCATCACCGTCTGATGTTCTCCCCCACGTCGACCTCCGGCCATCTCGGCGGTGTTCGGTGTCGGTGAGCGATCCGACGAGTTCCGAGGAGACCACCGATGTCCGTCAACCGCCGCGACCTGTTGCGAGGCGCCGCCACCGCCGGCGCGCTGGGGCTGGCCTGGCCGTTGAGTTCGCGGATGACGGTCGCGCAGGCCGAGGAGGCCGCCGCCGCGCTGGGCGCGACCTGGGACGAGGCGCCGTTCACGCTCGGCGTCGCGTCCGGCGACCCGGTCCCGTACGGCGTCGCGCTCTGGACCAGGCTCGCGCCGAAGCCGATGGAGTTCGAGCAGCCACTGGACGACACCGTCGAGGTCGGCTGGGAGGTGGCCACCGACCGCGGGTTCCGCCGCCGCGTGGCGCGCGGGACGGCGGCCGCCACCGCCGGGCTCGGGCACAGCGTGCACGTGCCGGTTTCCGGGCTGGAGCCGGGCTCGCAGTACTACTACCGCTTCCACGCGCTCGGCAAGGTCAGCCGGGTCGGCCGCACCCGCACCGCCCCGGTCGGGCCGGTCCGGCGGGTGCGGTTCGCCTCGGCGAACTGCCAGGCGTTCCACGACGGGTTCTACGCGGCGCACGCCGGGATCGCGCGGGAGGAACTGGACTTCGTCGTCCACCTCGGCGACTACGTCTACGAGCACGGTCAGGTCGGCGGCAACCCACTGCGCGACCACGAAGGCCCCGAGGTGCTGACCCTGCCGGCGTACCGGCGGCGGCACGCGCTCTACAAATCCGACCCCTCGTTGCGGGACGCCCACGCGGCCCACCCCTGGTTCATCACCTGGGACGATCACGAGGTCGTCAACGACTACAGCGGCACCACCCCGTCGCTGCGGGCCCGGCGCTCGGCGGCGTATCAAGCCTGGTTCGAGCATATGCCGGTGCGCCCGGACCACCCCTCGTCGCCGAGGATCCACCGGCAGCGCCGCTGGGGCGACCTCCTCGATCTGTCCATTTTGGACCTTCGGCAGTACCGGTCGGCGCAGAACCTGCCCGACGGCACGATCCTCGGCGCGGACCAGAAGGCGTGGCTCAAGGACCAGGTGACCGGCGCCGGCGAGGCCTGGCATTGCTGGGTGAACTCGATCATGCTGAGCCAGCTGGCGAAACCCGGCGGTGGCTACATGTTCACGGACCAGTGGGACGGCTTCCTCGCCGAACGCGAGGAGGTGCTGACCCACGTGGCACAGAGCGGTCTCGAAGACCTCGTGGTGATCACCGGCGACTGGCATTCCGCGTTCGTCGACGACATCCGCCCGGACTTCGCGGACCCGTCCACCCCGGTGATCGGCACGGAGTTCACCGCGCATTCGATCACCTCCGGCGCCTACTCCCCCGAATGGAACGCCACGAACGGACCGAGGATGGGCGCGGCGAACCCGCACCTCAAGTACTTCGAGGGCGACCGGTACGGCTACGACGTCTACGAGGTCACCCCGCGCCGCTGGAGCACGCACATGCGGGTGATCGGCGACCGGCGCGACCCGCGCTCCCCGGTGAGCACCTTGACGACGTTCCACGTCGACCGCGGCAGGCCCGGATCCTATGAGGACCGGTCCACCATCACCTCTCCGGCGCAGTACCGGCGACGCTAGGCCAAAAGGGGAGCCGGGAACTCAGAAGAGGGGCGGGCGACGCCCTTTCGGAGCAGCGCGGTTCACCGCACGCGTTCTCGTTTCACCTGCCCGATGAATTCACGGCAATTCTTCCGTGCGGCTAATCTGGCCTTTCCACCGGGAACAAGACGCGGGAGAAACAATGAAGAAGAAAATCGCCGCTTTGGCCATGGCCGCCTTTTCGGCGGCCGGATTCCTGGCCGCCTCGCCGGCCGCCGCGGCGACCGAAGGCCAGTTCCCGCCCTACGGATGCGACAGCAATCGCTACGGAATCCTCTTCGGTGAGGGCATTTCGATGACCTGCTTCTCACTGCCGAGACACTCGGAAACCTATCGGGTGGTCGCCCACTGCGCGTCCGGCTCCTCCTTTTGGTACACCGTCGGACATTGGGTGCCGATCGGTTTCGGCCCCTCGACGGCGGAATGTCACGGCGCGCTCCTTTCGAGCGCATACGTGGCCGGATATCACGTAGACGACTTCTAATATCCGAATGAAACGATGTTGATCTTCGCGGCGCGTTTCAGCGTCCGCTCCCGGCTGGTCCCCACCGGCCCACTTCCGTGGTCAGCCACCGATGCAGCGAAAAGGCGAGTTCGACCGGCGCGTCGTACTGGATCAGATGCCCGGCATCGGGAATGACGTCCAGGAGGGCACCCGGGATCGCGCCGGCGAGCCGTTCCGCGCGGTCCACCGGGATCCATGTGTCGTCCGCGCCCCAGATCACCTTCACCGGCAACGCGAGTTCCGGGTAGCGGTCCTGGATCTCGTCGGTGTACCGGACATCCGCCTCGGCGATCTGCCGGTAGAAGGCGCGTTGCCCCGCCTCGTCCAGCCAAGGCCCGGTCAGCGTGGCCAGTTGCGCGCCGGTGAGACCACGATGGGAGGCCGTCCCGATGTAGGACTCGAGCGCGCCCCGGTGCACCGCCGGGGGCTGCGCCTGGAAGACCTCGGCGTTCTCGGCGACGAGCCGGAAGAACTCCGAACCCCATGGCCGCAGCGCGACGACGTCCACCAGCGCGAGCGAGGCGTACTCCGCGCCGTGCAGCAGCTTCGCGCGCAGCGAAACGGCCCCGCCGTAGTCGTGGGCGATCACGTGCGGGGCGGTCAGCCCCCAATACTTGAGCAGGTCGGCGAAAAGCTCGCCCTGCGTGCCGAGATCGACGGCATGCCCGGGATCCTTGGACGAAGCACCGTATCCGGGCATGTCCCAGACGTGGACGGCGAACTCCTCGCTGAGCGCCCGCGCGAAAGGCGCCCACAGCTGCGCCGACCACGGTGTCCCGTGGCACAGCACCACCGGGGCGCCTTCGCCGAGGCGCTCCCACGCGACCGAACGGCCACGCCACTCGAACGTCCGCGACAATTCCAGCTCGCCGAAACCCATGATCGCGATCGTAGTGGCGGCCACCCGTTCAGTCGGGCAATTGCAGTTCCGTATGCCGTTTGGACAGCATCTCCGCCAGTTCCCGGAGTTTGACGTTCATGTTCTGCGACGTATGCCGCAACACCTCGAACGCCTCCGCGGCGTCGATCCCGCGCCGCGCCATCAAGATGCCCTTCGCCTGCCCGATCGCGTCCCGGCTGTCCAGCGCCTGCTGGAGCTGCTCCTCCTGAAGCTGACCGCGCGTGACCGCGTGCGTCGTCGCCAAAGCCAGCGACGCGTGCGTCGCCAGCAGCAGCAGCACGTCGCGGTCGGCCCTGGCGATGCCGTGCGGACGGCGCGAGTAGACGTTCAGCGCGCCGGAAAGCTGCGAACTCGACGCTTCCGGCAGCAAGGCCGTCGAGACCAGCGAGTGGAACCCGAGCGCCGCGGCGGCGGGGCCGAAACGCGGCCATCGAGCGTCTTCGGCGAGGTTGTCGCTGAAGGCCGCCGCCGGTCCCGAAACCCGCGCCGCTTCGACACAGGCACCCTCGCCGTACTGATATTGCAACTGGTCCAGTTCGCCGGCGATCTCGTCGGTGCCCACCGGGGTGTGGAACCCCCCGTCGGGATCGAGGAGGGTGACGCTGACCAGATCCGCGCCCGGCACCAGATCACGCGTCGCGAAGACCACTCGTTCGAGTACCGCCGCGATCGAACCGGAATCCAGCAACGCCCTGGTCAGGGACACGAACTGGTTGACCAGTGGCCCGGCGAGGAGCCGGGCGCCGTTTTCAGAGGTCACCGGCAGTTCGCCGTCGCCGACATCCTCGACGAATCGGTTCTTGTCCCGCTGCCAGTCGATTTCATCGTCCAAAGCCCGCCTCTCCCACTTCTGCACATCGGCGTGATGCACCACGGGAGCCACCGGCGGGAACCGGCGCCGAGCGCGCACCATCAACCGCCGCAACCAACCCGGTTACCGGCGGATCGGCGCTAACTTCTCAACGCTCAGAACCGCTTTCGGAAGCCGACCTTAGCCGAATGCGATCACCTCGCCTACCGCGACCCACGTTCGGCCCGCCCCGGATCGTCACTTCCGGCCGCGCCGTCGGCGGACCGCTCGGCCACCTGGCGTAACGCGACGCCCTTCCGGTCATGTTTCATCCGCGGTCGCGGTTGGTATCCGGGCCCCGTATCGCCGAGCACTCCGGGGGTGGTCACTGTGTCCTCGCTCCAGGCCGAGGAGCAGCGACGGCTCGTCGCGGCCTGCTTCGCGCGCACCGGGCTCACGGTGGAACAGCTGTGGCTGAGGTACTTCGCGCTCGGCGGTGACGTCAGCGAAGGCGAACTGCGGGCGTTCCTGCGGGGTTCGTCCTCCTTGCCGAGGATTCAGCGGGACATGGTCGCCCACGCGGTCAACGAGCGCCTCGACGAGATCTCCGGCGCACGACGGGCACCGTACAGCCGCGACACCGGTGAGGACGCCCGCCCTCGCGGCCCGCTGGCCGCGCTGGTGGGACTTCTCGACGGTGCCCACCGGGTCGCCCCGGAACGGCTGCCCGAGGTCATCGCCGCGGCGGGGCGCGCGCTGGACCTCCGGATAGCCGTCTATCTCGCCGACTACGACCAGCACCGGCTCATCCCGTTCCCCGGGCAGCCGCCCGGCCGGGTGCCGCTGGCGATCGAAACCAGCACCGCGGGCCAGGCGTACCGGCGCGCGGGCGCCATGCTCGCCGAAGACTCCGCCGGACCGCGCCTGTGGACCGCGCTGCTGGACGGCGACGAGCGCGTGGGCGTGCTCGAGGTCGAAGCCGGCGTGAACACCGACCTCAACGACCCCACGCTGCGCACACAGTGCCACTGGCTCGCGTCGCTGTCCGGCCACCTCATCGCCGCCGCGATGCGCTACGGCGACGGCCTCGACGTGACGCGCCGCCGTCGACGGCGCGGACCCACCGCCGAGCTGCTCTGGGAGCACCTGCCCCCGTTGACGGCGGCGACGCGCGACGTCGTGGTGGCAGGCGGCGTCGAGCCCGCCTACGACCTTCGCGGCGTCACTTTCGACTACGCCCTTTCCGAAACGACGGCATGGCTGGCGATCTTCGACGCGGGCCGTGACACCGAGTCCGCGGGGCTGGTGGTGTCGGCGGCACTCGCGGCCTACCGGTCCGCCCGCCGCGAGGGCCAAGGCCTGCAGGGCCAGGAGAGCGCTGTCGACAAAGCGCTTTCGGCTCAGTTCGGCGTCGGCACCGCGGTCCGCGGGACCCTGGCCGAAGTGGACCTCGCCCGCGGGGAGCTGCGCCACCTGGAAGCGGGCGGGGAAGCCCCGCTCGTGCTCGGCGACGGGCACGGACCGGCCACAGTGGACAGTGCGCGGCGATCGCCGTTCGGCGCCGGGACGCCCGGCCGTGTCTCGGCCGCCCGCCTCCGGCCCGGAGATCTCCTCGTCCTGCACACCGAAGGCCTCTCGGACGCGCGTTCCGGAGACGGCGCGCGGTTCTCACTCGCCGGAAGTCTGGCCGCCAACGCCGGGCACGTACCGCCTGAAATCGCCCGTCGGGTGCTGCAGGCGGCGAAGTCCCACTGCCACAACACTTTCGCCGGTGACGCCGGCCTGCTGCTCGCTCACTGGCCGGGAACGCCGTGAAGCCGCTCAGGCGTTGAAATCGACGTCTTCGGTCATCACCGTCCCTCCCTTCCGGCCCGGCGCGACGTGATACCGCCAGTACCGGTTCGTATGCGCGATGGCCAGCTCCGGCGCGATCCCGCCCCACTCGGTCTTGTCCCCGGTCGTGTGCGCGTCGCCGACCAGCGTCGCGTCGTAACCGCGGACGATGGCGCCGTGCAGCGTCGAACGGATGCAGGCGTCGGTCTCGGCCCCGACGACCACGAGCCGTCCGACACCGCGTTCGGCCAGCACCTTCTCCAGATCGGTGTCCTCGAACGAGTCCCCGTAGGACTTTTCGACGAGTGGCTCGGCTTCCTCCCGCTTCAGCTCGCCGACGATGCGCCATTCCTCGCTCCCTCGCACGAGCTCGTCGTCGGAATGCTGCACCCACACGACCGGGACGCCTTCCCGCCGTGCCCTGCCGACGAGACCGCCGATGTTCGCGACCACGGCGTCGCGCCGGTATCCGTCTTCGACGACGGCGTTCTGGACGTCGACGACGAGGAGCGCGGTGTTCGGCCGGTTGTCGAGAGTGGTCATGACGGGTATCCCTCCAGGTCAGGCTGCCGAGGCAGACCCTAGCCCGGACCACCGACAAGAACCGGCGATCAAGCCCCCGGAACGGCCAGCGCCTTCGCGTTGCGCCGGACATCGGACCACGCGCCGTCACCGCACAATCCGCAGGACGGGCCGAAGAACTCCGCGCGGGCCCGCTCGTCGCCGGAAAGCCAGAACCGGAACCACGCCGTGATCGCGCCGCGGAACCCGCCCCCGTCGCCGACGGGCGTGAAATGGGTCGCCCCGCCGAGTTCGCCGTAGATGGCGGGGACCTGGCCCGCGAGGCGGTATCGCGGGATGACCAGCAGCCCGGGGACGACGATGGTGTCGAACTGGCCGCCGAGGAAGAACGAAGGGCCCTTGAGCGCCGTGGCGGAGCCCTGCGGCCCCGGCTCGATCGGGATCGTGGTGGTGACGCGCGAGTCGGCACCGGCGGCGATCGCTCCGCCCCCGCCCTGGGAGTGGCCGGTGGCGCCGATATGGGCGGTGTCGATCTTCCCTTCGTAACGGCTGCCGGGACGGGAGTTCTCGGCGATCAAGGTCGTGGCCCCGGCCAGCATCTCCTGTCCCGAGCCGGCGTTCGGCGTGTCGGCCGCCGCGACGACGAAACCGTGGGAGGCCAGATGCCGCAGCAGGCCGTCATAGATCTTCGGGTTCGCGCCGGTCCCGTTGCCCCACAGGATCACCGGGTGTCGCTCCAGCCGCGAAGGCCGGTACACGGTGTGCGCGCTGTCGAGGGCTTCGACGGTCACCGCGTAGGGGCCTGGTTCACTCCACCGGGTGTCGATGCCGGTCGCGGCCGTCGCGGCGGGCGCGAGGCCGACGGTGGCGAGCGCGACCATCCCGGCGATGAGTGTCCGTGCGCGAAGTCTCCCCATGATGGTCACCCGTCCCGTTCCGCCAGGGCCCCGTCGCCCACGGCACTCCTTCTCAGAGTGTCGGTACGGTCACCGTACGTCCATGGGGCCGATCACAAGATCGGGCGGACGACTCTTGTGATCGGGCCCAAAACGAGGATCAGCCGACGAGCTGCCACAGATAGCTCGGGCTCTTCACCGGTGCGACGGCGTTCTTCTTCCAGAGGTACTTCACCTTGCAGGGCGGGACGATCCGGTACTTCTGCACGGTGAAGGAACGGCCTTCCTTGTACTGCTGCAGCCGCAACGTCTTCCCCGCGGGCACAGTCGCGGCGTAGGACCAGGAGTCGGCCTTCGAGTAACTCGCGCCGACGCTCACCGCCAGCGAGACACTCGCCTTCGCGAAGATGACGCCCGCCTCGGCGCTGGTCGTGCCGGTGATGGAGGCATTGACCGAGGAGGTCGTCGTCTTGTTGTAGGTGATCGTGCCCGGTCCGCGCAGGTAGTCACTGCGCAGGTTCGTCTTCATCCAGGCCTTGGCACCGTTCGAGATCTTGTAGTCGGGCGGATCGTTGACCTCGGGGCAGGGCTGGATCGCCAGCGACGAAGCCCCCGCCCCGAGCGCCGCGGGCGCCACGCACAGCGCGCAACCGAGAAGAACAGAAGCGGCCATCGACCGGAAACGCATCGCGAACCTCCCGTTGTCGATCATGACCGAACGGTAATACGGCTCCTGGTGACGACGCGGAAATCCAACCTGTTCGGGTTACGCCCGACTGTCC
This sequence comes from Amycolatopsis sp. NPDC058340, assembly GCF_042723975.1. Classification (NCBI taxonomy): domain Bacteria; kingdom Bacillati; phylum Actinomycetota; class Actinomycetes; order Pseudonocardiales; family Pseudonocardiaceae; genus Amycolatopsis; species Amycolatopsis sp. NPDC058340. The sequence goes on from NZ_JBHXIB010000008.1 coordinate 24,923, forward strand.
ACTGTGGTCTTCATCCGAACGTCGAAAGCCCGTCGAGCAACCTGTCGACGTCGTCGGTGCTGGTGTACGGTGCGAGCCCGACCCGGAGCGCCGGATCCTCCAGTTTCAAGGCCGCGAACACTTCGTAGGCGTAGAAGGATCCCGCCGGCGCGACGATGTTCCTTTCGGCGAGAAGCCGTTGTGCCTCACGCTCGCGGCCGCCGAGGCTCATCAGGACGGTCGGGGTCCGGTCCGCCGCCTTGCAGTGGACGGTGACGGCGTCGCCCAGCCCCTTCTCCAGCCTGGCGCGCAACGCGCTTTCGTGCTCGTGCAACGAGTTCATCGAGTCCGCGAGCCGTTCTCGTCGTGCTCCGCCCGATCCGGGGTCCAGCGCGGCGAGGAAGTCCACCGCCGCCGTGGCGCCCGCGAGGATTTCGTAGGGCAGCGTGCCGAATTCGAACCGTTCGGGCACGGTGTCCGGCGACGGCATGAGCTTGTCCGGCTCGACGGTTTCCAGCAGGGCGGGCGACGCGCCGAGCACCCCGCAGTGCGGGCCGAGGAACTTGTACGGCGAGCAGACGAAGAAATCCGCTCCGAGCGCGGGCACGTCCACCAGTTCGTGGGCGGCGTAGTGCACTCCGTCCACGAACACCAGCGCCCCGGCGTCGTGGGCGAGATCGGCGATCCGGCGGATCGGCGGTTTGGTGCCGAGGACGTTCGAAGCCGCCGTCACCGCGACCAGCCTCGTCCGTTCGGTGAGGACGAGGGAATCGAGGTCGAGTTCCGTGGTCTCGGGGTCGATGTCGAGCCAGCGGACGGTCGTCCCGGTTCGTTCGGCGGCCTGGACCCACGGCCGGACGTTGGCGTCGTGATCGAGACGGCTGACGACGATCTCGTCGCCCTCGCGCCAGCTTTTGGCCAGGTGCCGGGAAAAGTCGTACGTCAGCTGAGTGGCGCTGCGGCCGTGGACGACACCTTCGGCAGGTACTCCGAGGAAGTCCGCGTAGGCGTCGCGGAACCCTGAGACGGCGTTCTCCGCGTTGAGTTCGGACGGAGTGACCTTGCCCCGGTTCGACAACGGACCGGTCAGCGTCCCGGCGATGGCGTCGGCGACCGCCCGGGGTGTCTGGGTACCCGCGGGTCCGTCGAAGAAGGCGGTTCCGTCGGCGAGGGAAGGGAAATGGAGCCGGAGAGCGGCGACATCGATGGCCATGTCCTCGACTCTCGCATCCGGCGAGGCACGCGTAAACGCTTCGTGGCCGGAACTTCCTCCGGCCACGAAGCGTCTCCGGACTCAGTACAGCGTCAACCGGTAGGCGCCGGACTGCGCGGTGCCGGCGAACAGGTACCGGCCGTCCGCGCTCACCGCAAGCGAGAGCACCCTGGGATCGGGCAGCGCGCCGGGCACAGGCGACCAGGTGCGGCCGAAGTCCGTGCTGCGCAGCACCCCGCCGCCGGTCGCGTTGCTCGCGAACCACACCCGGAAGTCGAACGGATGCGGCAGGATCCGGCTGATCTCACGGGGGTCCTCGCCGTCGAGGACCCGGCGGAACGTCTTGCCGCCGTCCTCGCTCAGGTGGACGCCCGCGCCGCCGATGAGCATGCGGCCGCCACCCCATCGGCTGATCGAGATCGAACTGACCGGTTGGCTGGTGACGTGGGTCCAGGTCTTGCCCCCGTCGTCCGACCGGGACAGGCCGTCGGAGTCCCCGCCCCAGACCCGGTCCGGGTTCCAGGGATCACCGGCGAACGCGATGAAGCCGTTGTCGGTCGCGAGCTTTTCCCAGGTCTTCCCGGCATCGTTGCTGCGGTAAAGCACGTAACCGCTGGGTGCGAAGGCCGAGACGATCACCCGGTCCGGATCGGCCGGGTGGGCGAAGATCGTCCGCGGGAGGCCTTCCTTCGCCTTCGCCGCGAACTGCCAGGTCCGTCCGCCGTCGCCGCTGCGGAGCACGTCGAGCGAGAACCCGTTCCGGGTGACCTGCCATACGACGTCCGGACGGCCCGGGGAGACGGACAGACGCGCGTCCTCGTGCAGCCGGTCGGTCGGATGCGACTGCCAGACCCGGTCCGCCGCGGCCACCTTCCCGCGCGGGAGCGGGGTGTTGTAGATCTCCTGCACGCCCGCCGCGACGACGCTCTCGCGCAGCAGGTTCCCGGTGGTCACGAGGTCGCGGATGGACTCACCGGGGACACCGAGCTGCCGGTAGCCCCGTTTGCCCTCGTCCGCGTACACGCCTCGGTAGAGCGAGGAGATCAGCGTGGTGGCGGGTTTGCCCGGTCCGGCGGGGAGATCGATCATGTCGCTGACGCCCTCGCCCGGCGCGGGTACCGGTTTGCGGGTCCAGGTGCGGCCGAAGTCCGCGCTGACGTCTATGTCGTTATACGTCGAAACGTACAGACGTCCGCCGAGGAAACGCGGTTCGCGCAGGGTCTGCTCGCCCGGGTCGCGGCGCAGCACCGCCCAGGTCTTGCCGCCGTCGGTGGAGCCGTGCAGTTCGGGACCGGCCGTGACCACGAGCCGCTTGCCGTCCGAAGCGACCTGGTTGATCTCGCCGTTGGTCCGGTAGACGAGTTCGGCCTGCGGTTCCTTGCCGCTGACCCCGCGGACCACCCAAAGGGCGTACTCGGGGTAGACCGTCGTGAGGTAGGCGTCGTCACCGACCATCGTGAGCTTGAGCGAGCCGACCGGCGAGGCGTTGCCCTCGCGCGGCCAGGTCCTCGGCACGTCGTTCCAGTGCTCGCCACCGTCGGTGCTGACGCTCAGGGAATCCATGTTCTGCACCACGACGACCCGGCCCGCCGGGTCCGTGGCCATGCCGAACGCGCCGTCGGGGTACCACTCGCGCAGGGTTTCCCAGGTCTGGCCGCGGTCGGTGGTCCGCACCAGCACGCCACGCCATTCGCCGAGGAAGCCCGCCGGTTTGTTGCCCACCGCGAGCATCCGGTCCGGGTTCGCCGGATCGACGAAGAATCCCTGGATGGAGGTGTCTTGCGGCAGTCCGCGGCGCACACTCCACGATGCGCCGCGATCGCCGGAAAGCCAGAGCGCGGGCGGGCTCGGCTGCATCATCGCCAGTCCGGCGGGCGAAGCGGCGAGCAGTCCGCCGACGCTGTTCGGGCCGATCGGTTCCCAGCCGCCGCGCGGCAGCCCGGTCGCGTTGACGTCCGCGGGCGGTGTCCGGGGTTCGGCGGTGGCCACCGACGTCGCCCCGGTGGTGCCGAGAACCGTCAGCAGCCCGAGAACGAACATGCGTTTGGTGATCGATCTCAGTTTCATGCGGGAGATCTTGGCGCAAGATCCGGAAAAGAGATAGAGGATTCGTCGGATCTTTGCCTGGCGATAACCCCTTGCCAGCTCACGGATGCCTTGTCAAGGCTTGACTTCGCGGCAACTCATCGGACCACTATCGCGATCAGCGCGGCGACCAGTAGGGCGAGGTACGCGATCGCGTGCGCACGGTCCGGGATCCGGCCGACCACCCGGCGCGTCACGGCGATGGTCGGCAGCGACCCGCACAGCAGCGCGCCCGCGGCCACCAGATCGACGTAGCCCAGGTGAGCGGCGCCCGAAGCCGTGCCCGTCGCCGCGAAGGCGTAGACGGCCGTGCCGATCACCGCCACGGGCAGGCTCAGCGGATTCGCCAGCGCGGTCGCGTCGGCCATCGGCAATCCCTTGCGCCGCATCAGTGGCACGGTGAGGACGCTGCCCCCGACGCCGAGGAAACTCGCCACGGCACCGATCCCGGTTCCGCCCGCGACGGTGGTGATCCCGCCGAGCGCACGCGGCCCGCCGTCGTCCCGCCTGCTCACGAAACCCGTCCGGACGACGCTGTCCGCGATGGTCAGCGCGAGGTAGGCGACGAAGAGCCAGCGCAGGACACTCTCGTCGGCCACGGTGGCGGCGAAGGACCCGAGCACGGCACCCAACCCGATGAAGACGATGAGCGGCCACAGGTAGTCGCGGCGGAGCCGCCCTGTCCGCCGCTGGGCGAGGGTCGCGCTCCCGGCGTTGACCACCATCACCGCGGTCGACGTGGCCACCGCCACGTGCATCGCGCCCAATGCGTGTCCCGGATCGGCGAGCGCGAAGGCGTAGACGACGGGCACGGTGATGAACCCGCCGCCGAATCCGAAAAGGACGGTGGTGACGCCGCTCAGGCAACCGAACCCGAGGAGCACCGAGATCTCGATCAGCACTCCCTCGACGGTAGGCCTCGCCGGTACGTCGGGCATTCGAAAGGGCGCCAGATTCTTTCGCCGATCGGACATCCCGCGTAGCCTTGGTGAGATGCGTGACATCCCCATCGACGAGGTCGACCATCTCGACCGCGCGGTGGTGGCGATCCGCACCGATTACCCGCCGGGGCACCGGATCCTCCCGCATCGGCACCGTCGGGCGCAGTTCCTCTACAGCGCGACGGGATCGATGCGGGTCGAAACGGCCGACGGCACGTGGACCATCCCGACGCGGCGCGCGGTGCTCGTCCCGCCGGAAACCGTCCATCAGGTCTTCACGACGAACGTGAGCACCCGGAGCCTGTACATCGAGCCGAAGGCAGTGCCGTGGTTCCCGCGCCGCTGCCAGGTCGTCGAAGTGTCCGCGCTGCTCCGGGAACTTCTGAACGAGGCCGTCGGCGTGCCGGAGCTGTACGCCTCCCGTGGAAGGGACGCCGCGGTCATCGGACTGGCCCTGCACGAGATCCGCCGGTCCGCCCCGGTCCGGCTCGACCTCCCGCTGCCGAAGCACGAACGGCTGCGCGCCCTGTGCGAGTCCTTTTTGGACGCTCCGGACATCCATGATCCGGCGAGTGCCTGGGCGAGGCGGCTGCACGTGAGCGAGCGGACGCTGAACCGGCTCTTCACCGCGGAGACCGGGATGGGTTTCGCCCGCTGGCGGCAGCGGGCCTGCGTCCTGCATTCCCTGTCACTGCTGTCGGACGGCCTGCCCATCGCCGCGATCGCCGCCTCGCTCGGCTACGAGAGCCCCGCCGCGTTCTCGACGATGTTCAACCGGCTTCTCGGCACCTCGCCGAAGGACTACCGCGCCGCGTCCGCGCTCTGAACCCCGGTGTCTCAAAGTGAGACACGGCGCCCCTCCCGCGGTTCCGCCGCCGCCCCTACGTTTCGTTCAAGCCCAGGCGAACAAAGGAGTTCATCGCATGAGCAAGAACGTACTCGTCACCGGTGCGGCACGAGGGATCGGAAAGGGGATCGCGCTCCGGCTCGCCGCCGACGGGCACGACGTCGCGGTCAACGACGTCGCCGCCAACGAAGCGGAACTCGAAGCGGTCGCCAAGGAGATCCGCGAAACGGGACGGCGCTCGACGGCGATCACCGCGGACGTCTCGGACCCGGCGTCCGTCACCGCCATGGTCGGCGAAACCGCCGCCGCGCTGGGTTCCCTCGACGTCATGGTCGCGAACGCGGGGATCGCGCAGGTCCTGCCGCTGCTCGAAGTGACCCCCGAGGACTGGGACCGGATGATGGCCGTCAACGCGCGCGGCATGTTCCTCTGCTACCAGGCCGCGGCCAAGCAGATGATCGAACAGGGGAACGGCGGGAAGATCATCGGCGCGGCGTCCATCGTCGCCCACCGCCCGTTCGCCTTGCTGGGCCACTATTCCGCGTCCAAATGGGCGGTGCGAGGGCTGACCCAGGCCGCCGCGATGGAATGGGCACGGCACGGAATCACCGTCAACGCGTACTGCCCCGGCATCGTCGGAACCGCCATGTGGGACCTCATCGACGAGAAACTGGCGGAATCGGAAGGAATCCGGAAGGGCCAGGCGATCGAGAAGTATTCGAACCTGATCCATCTCGGGCGGGTCTCCGTACCCGAGGACGTGGCGGCGTACGTGTCGTACCTCGCTTCCCCGGATTCCGACTACATGACCGGCCAGTCGGTGATGATCGACGGCGGAATCCAGTTCGCCTGACGGCTCACCCGCGCTGCGCCCGTGCCGCCCCGACGCAGTACACACCGAAGGCCGCGACCCCGGCGGCCACCACGATGAGCAGAACCGTGCCGAACGGCTGGGCGGCCAAGGTCCGCAGGGCGGCGTCGAGCCCGCCGGAACGGGACGGATCATGCGTCAGCGCCGCGTACCCGACCAGTACCGCGACCACACCGAACACGAAACCCCTTGCCACGTAACCGATCCTGCCCAGACGCTCCACCCACCGCCGGGTCCCCGTGGGGAGCTTCGCGAGGTCGAGGTCCTGTTCGAAGGTCCGGCGTATCCCCTTCACCGCCGAGCCGACGGCGACGCCGAACACGATGACGGCCACCACGGTCACCAGGAACGGGCCGGCGGGCAACCCGAGCAGCCACGCGGTGAACTCACGCTGCTTCTGGTCACCGCCGCCCTGTTCCCCCGCACCCATGGCGACCTTGGCCGCGTACACACCCAGCGAGATCCCGACCAGGCAGCGCACTCCGGACGTCACCCGCTTGACGGTGCGAGTGCGCTGCTTGCCGATCCAGGTGTAGCCGACCGCCGCCAGCAACCCCTGCCACAGGCCGTAGGCCACCAGCCCTGCCGCCAGCACCCACAACAGCACCCCGCCCGCCGGGGTCGAACCGACTTCGGCGATCGCGCCGCGTCCGTCGGCCTCCTGGCCGCCACCGCCGACGGCGACGCGCACCGCCAGATACCCGATGAGCAGATACACCAGGCCATAGCAGCCCATGCCGATCCGTCCGAGCACCTGGACGGCCTTGTTGCGGCGCACCTGTCTCGCCTTGGTCGCGGACATCCGGTCCACCTCCTCTTCATCGAGTGTCGCCGCCCACGATGAAGACCGCCGCGCGACTGGTCCGTCCGGCCCAGCGAAGGACGCCTAAGCGGACAGCCAGTCGTCCGTGCTGCGATGTCCGCCGAGCCCGACGGCGTCGAACTCGTCGAAGTGGTCGCCCTTGAGCACGCCCAGCCGCCGAAGCGCCTGGGAGATCGGGCTGCCGTCGGCCGGGCCGGGTTCGTCTTCGTCGACGTGCAGCGGGCCGAGGACGGTCTCGCCGCCCTCCCACACCTGCGCGGACTGCGTCCCGGCGCCACCGAAGTACTCGGCCTCGACGTATGCCACGGCTCCGTCCTGGGAGCACTCGGCGAGCGGCCTGGTATCGAACCGGGTCTCGGTCACCGGCATCAGCGACAGGCCGTGTCCGAGCGGCACGAGCCGTGCGCCTTCGATCGCATCGAGCAATCGGCTCCGCGCGGACTCGGTGACGATGACGGCTTGGAGGCAGTACACGCCCGCATCCTGCCACTTCGCCGTCCCGCGAAGAATTTCCGCCGCCGATGTCGATCGGCGCCGGACGCGTTCGTAGCCAGGGTGAGAGACGAACTCACCGAAGGAGCATCATGACCGCGACGTACACGTTCGACGTCTTTTCCAGCCTCGACGGCTACGGCTCCCACACCGGCGATTGGGGCGGCTACTGGGGCAAGCAAGGCCCGGAATTCCTCGACCACCGCCTCGCGCTGTACTCCGAGGAGCAGCGGATGGTCTTCGGCGCCACCACGTTCCGGGCGAACATGGAGATGCTCAACGCGGAGTCCCCGGAGGTCGAGGGGCTGGATCCGTGGGTCTCCCGGCTGAAGCACCTGCCGGCGACGGTCGTCTCGACCACGCTGCGGGAACCGCTCGACTGGCCGGACGCGACCGTCGTGAGCGGGGACGCGGTCGACGTCGTGGCCCGGCTCAAGGAGGAGTCCGACGTGCCGCTGCGCTCGCACGGCGGCCTGGCGATGAACCGGGCACTGATGGCCGCCGGTCTGGTGGATCGCGTCCAGGTGACGGTCTTCCCGGTGATCACCGGAAGGACCGGAGCCGCCTCGATCTTCCAGGGTGCGGCCGACTTCGACCTCGAACTGCTCGAGAGCCGGACGTTCGACGGGCGTATCCAGGAGCTCGTCTACCGGCCCACTCGGCACGAATCGAGCTGACCATCCACAAAGGACGGCCGCGTCGATCCTGCCTACGCCGTGACCGACGCGGCCCCGAGCCAGGGCGCAAGCAGGGCTTCGAGGTCGGCGTCCGACAGCGCGTACGGGCCGCCGTGGAACTCGTGCCACCGCGAAGCGTCCCGAGCCGCCGTGTACTCCACCTCGAACGCCCGCATCAGGACGTACATGAAGGTCACCGAGCTGAACCGCTCGCCGAGCAACGTCCTGGCCTCGCGCGCGACACCGGTCGCACCACGGCCGAGCACGTCCGAGAGCTTCAGCTCCTCCGCAGCCGGATCCAGCAGGCTGGGGGCATACATCACGACAAAATCTCCATCACTGAAAGGAAACTCAGTTCTCGGCGGCGAGCTGACCGCACGCCGCCGCGATCTCCTGACCACGCGTGTCACGCACCGTGCACGCCACTCCGCCCGCGTTCACCAGCCGGACGAACTCCCGCTCCACCGGCTTCGGCGACGCGTCCCACTTGCTTCCCGGCGTCGGGTTCAGCGGGATCACGTTCACGTGCACCAGCTGGCCCAGGTGCTGGCGAAGCCGCTTCGCCAGCAGCTCGGCACGCCAAGGCTGGTCGTTGACGTCCCGGATCAGCGCGTACTCGATCGACACGCGGCGACCGGAAGTGTCCGCGTAGTACCGGGCCGCGGACAGGACCTCGTCCACCGACCAGCGCTCGTTCACCGGCACCAGCGTGTCCCGCAGTTCGTCGTCCGGCGTGTGCAGCGAAACCGCCAGGCGCACCTGCATCTTCTCGTCCGCCAGCTTCCGGATCGCCGGCGCGAGACCCACCGTCGACACGGTCACCGAACGCTGACCGATACCGAGCCCTTCCGGCGAGGGGTCGGTGATCCGCCGGACCGCCGCCACCACCCGCTTGTAGTTCGCCAGCGGTTCGCCCATGCCCATGAAGACGATGTTCGACAGACGGCCGGGGCCGCCGGGCATGAGGCCGTCGCGCATCACGGCGGCGGCGGAGCGGACCTGGTCGACGATCTCCGCGGTCGACAGGTTCCGGTCGAGGCCGCCCTGCCCGGTCGCGCAGAAGGGGCACGCCATGCCGCAACCCGCCTGGCTCGAGATGCACAGGGTCGCGCGGTCCGGGTAGCGCATCAGCACGCTCTCCAGCAGCGTCCCGTCGTGCGCGCGCCACAAGGTCTTGCGGGTGGTCCCGTCGTCGCAGGCGAGCGCCTTGACCTCGGTGAGCAGCGTCGGCATCAGATCGCCGACGAGCTTCTCCCGTGACGCCGCCGGGATGTCGGTCATCTCCTCCGGGTTCACCGTGAGCCGCGAGAAGTAGTGGTTCGAAAGCTGCTTCGCGCGGAACGGCTTCTCACCCAGCTCGGCGACGGCCGCGGCCCGCTCGGCGGCGGTGAGATCGGCGAGGTGGCGCGGCGGGAGGCCGCGCTTGGGCGCGTCGAAGACGAGAGGGAGGGCAGTCATAGCCCACCCAGTCTCCCATGTCCACCTTCCGCGCGGCCGGGCCGCCCCGGATCACTGTTCCCCAGATCACGACACCACAAGTCACTGAGACCCAACTCACGCGAAAGGGGTTGCCGAGCGACTGTTTCCGATATATCGTGAACGGGTCGGAACATTACGAAGAGAGGATTCACATCATGCGACGACGACCTTTCCCCCCAGAACACGGCCGACCCGCCTTCGGGCCTTGGGCTCGCGGCGGCTTCGGCGAATTCCCCCCGGGGCCGGGCGGACCGGGCCATCGGCACCGGCACGGCCGTCGCGGCGGCCCCGGCGGACGGCGCGGCAAACGCGGCGACGTCCGCGCCGCGATCCTGGCGCTGCTTTCCGAGCAGCCGAGGCACGGGTACGAGATCATCCGCGAGATCGGCGAACGCAGCGGCGGCTTCTGGAAGCCGAGCCCCGGCTCGGTCTACCCAACGCTGCAGATGCTGGCCGACGAAGGCCTGGTGATCAGCAAGGACGAGAACGGCAAGAAGCTGTTCGAGCTCACCGAAACCGGCCGCGCCGCGGCCGAGCAGCAGGACGCCGTCCCGCCGTGGGAACAGATCGCCCACGACGTCGACCCGGTCGAGGTGAACCTGCGCAAGGCGGGCGCGACCCTGGCCGCGGCGGTCGCGCAGGTCATGCACGCCGGCAGCGAAAGCCAGCAGGCCCGCACCGTCGACGTGCTCAACGAGGCACGCCGGGCGATCTACGGAATCCTCGGCGAGGCCGAGGACACCACCCCGGACGAGGACACGGAGTGATCCGGCACGACGAGGCCGGTGGGCTTGACCCGCGTATGCACGCGATAGCCCACCGGCAGCGTCACCTGCTTCTCCCCGGCACCTGACGAAACCTCGTTGAGGCGCCGGACCTCCGCGATCGCCTTCGCCGCGACAGGCGCGCTGAACTCGATCTTGAGCACCGCTTCCATCGCGGCGGCGTCTTCGAACAGCCACCGCGTCATCACCTTGCGGCAGTCGAATCCCTGACGGGCGAAGAACTTCTCGACGCCGGGCGGGTCGTAGTGCGGCAGATCCAGCCGCATCCAGCGGCCGTAGGGCTCACTCGTCACGTCGAGATCCACGATCATCATCAGCCCACCCGGGCGCAACACCCGTTCCGCTTCGCGAAGGCCGGGTTCGCAACCTGGGCCGAAGAAGTACGCGGTGCGCGCGTGGACGACGTCGAAAGCCGCGTCCGGCAAGGGAAGCCGCTGCGCACGTCCTTGCCGCACCTCGACGTTCGCCAGCCGCTCCACCCGGTTCCGCGCGTCGCGGACGAGCGGCTCATGGGGTTCGACACCGACCACCGACCGCGCCGTCGCGGCGAACCGCGGCAGGTGGAAACCGTCACCACAGCCGATGTCGAGGACGTCCGCCCCGGACCAATCGCGAGAGCCGGCGAGCACGCGCCAGATTTCGTCGTCGACGTCCTGCGCGCGGTTCTCGACCTCGTAGGCCTTTTGGTAATACCAGATGTTCGGGCTCGGCAGCACCTCCTCGCCGCCGCGGCGGGAGGAGGAGAGGGCTCGGGGAAACCAGCGCACGGAAGCTCCAACGAAGGGACACCGGGCCGGGTTCCGGGGTATCCGGGTCGAAATCTTTGACGGAAACAATGCGGTCAGCGACTAGACTTTACTCCCACCGGTAAGGGAGAACCGCATGTCGCTTGGCTCGGCCGCCCACACTTCCGTCATACCTTCAGGAATCCCGTGCTGGATCGAGCTCGCGTGCAGAGACGAAGCGGCCACACAAGCCTTCTACAGCGGGCTTTTCGACTGGGAGTTCACCGTTCAGCGTGATCCGGCGACGCCGACCGGCCGGTACTCGATCGCGACACTGAACGGCGTCCCGACCGCTGGTCTGTACCGCGCGGGCGCGGAGGGGCCGTCCGGCTGGAGCGTCCACATCTCGGTGCACCAGGCGGCCGCCGCCGCCGAATGGGTCGACAGTCTCGGTGGCCGGGTCACGCTCGGGCCGATGGCGATCCCGCATCGCGGCAACATCCTTCACGCGATCGACGCGTGCGGCGCGCACGTCGTCTTCTGGGAGCCGCCCGCCACCTGGGAATTCGCGACCGGGGTGCCGAACACCTTCAGCGGCGCGGACCTCAACACCCACGACGGCGCGGCGGCGGATCACTTCTACTGCCGCCTCTTCAACTACACCAGCCACCAGATCGGCGACGGCGCGTCGCTCGACTACGCCGAATGGCTCATCGAGCACGAACCGGTGCTGTACCGGTACGTGATGGGCTCGGAGTACCGGCCGGACACTCCCCCGCACTGGATGGTCTACCTGGCCCTCGACCCGGCTCGCGGCGCGGACGCCGCGGCCGGGCAGGCCTTGATGCTCGGCGGCTCCGTCGTGGTCCAGCCCTACGACACCCCGTACGGCCGGATGGCGATCCTCGCCGACCCGGACGGTTCGGTCTTCGCCGTGATCGACCACTCCCGGGCCGTCGAGGGCTGGGGCACCGCCGAAGTCGACGATCCTTACGACGACTGAGCCGGGCCGGGGCTAAACGGGGACGAACGCCGAGAGCAGCAACCAGGAGACGACGGCCGAAGGAAGCAAAGAATCGAGCCGGTCCATCAAACCGCCGTGACCCGGCAGCATGTTCCCCATGTCCTTGACCCCGAGGTCGCGTTTGATCAGCGACTCGACGAGATCGCCCAGCGTCGCCGTGCAGACGATCGCCGCGCCGAACAGCACACCCTGCCAGGCGTGGCCGTCGAGCAGGAGGCTCAGGGTCAGCGCACCGGCGACCACACCGGCCACGAGGGAACCGGCGAACCCTTCCCAGGTCTTCTTCGGGCTGATGGTCGGCGCCATCGGGTGCTTGCCGCCCAGCACACCGGCGATGTAGCCACCGGTGTCCGAGGCGACGACACCGATCATGAACGCCAGCACCCGGCCGACACCGTCGGCAGGCGGGACGAGCATGGCGGCGAAGGCGCCGAAAAGCGGGATGTACGCGGCGGCGAAGACCGACGCGCTGATGTCGCGCAGATACCCGTCCGCGCCGCCGGGCAACCGCCACAGCAGGCAGACGAGCACCGTCAGCACGAACGCCGTCAACGCGCCTTCGCGGCCGTACGGCCACGCGAGCCAGATCATCGCCTGACCGCCGACGAGCACCGGGACCAGCGCGATCCGGATGCCCGCCGCGCGTTTCAGTGCCCCGGCCAGCTCGATCGTGCCGACCGCGATGGCGATCGCGATGATGCCGATGAACAGGAAACGCACGGTGAGCAGGGACGTGATGATCGCCGCGCCCAGCAGCAGCCCGACCCCGATCGCGGCGGGCAGGTTACGGCCGGCGCGGGAAACCTTCTTCGCCGGTTCCGGCTTCTCCGCCGGAACCGGTTCCGGGGCGTCCACCCGGTCCTCGCGTTCCTCGCTCACCTGGCTCATCAGACCTCGAGTAGCTCGGCTTCCTTGTGTTTCACCAGCTCGTCCACCTTGTGGGTGTAGGTGTCGGTGAGGTTCTGGAGTTCCTTCTCGGCGTGGACGACCTCGTCCTCGCCTGCCTCGCCGTCCTTCTTGATCCGGTCGAGTTCTTCCTTGGCCTTGCGGCGGACGCTGCGGATCGAGACGCGGGCGTCCTCGCCCTTGGCCTTGGCGACCTTCACCATCTCCTTGCGGCGCTCTTCGGTGAGCTGCGGGATGACGATGCGGATCACGTTGCCGTCGTTGCTCGGGTTCACGCCGAGGTCCGACTCGCGGATCGCCTTCTCGATGGCGTTGAGGGAGCTCTGGTCGTAAGGCTTGATCAACGCCATCCGGGCTTCGGGGATGTTGACGCCCGCCAGCTGGTTCAGCGGGGTCGGCGCGCCGTAGTAATCGACGACAACGCGCGAGAACATCCCGGGGTGGGCCCGGCCGGTGCGTACCGACGACAGGTCCTCCTTGGCGACGGACACCGCTTTTTCCATCTTCTCCTCGGCGTCGAGGAGGGTCTCGTCGATCACGGCAACTCCCGTTGTTGTGTATGCGTACCGATTACGGAGATCAGAGCAGGACTACGCGGGCACCCCGTCGGCGGGGGTGTCGACCAGGGTGCCGATCCTTTCACCGCCGACCGCGCGGGCGATGTTCCCCTCGGTGAGCAGATTGAACACGATGATCGGCATGTTGTTGTCCATGCACAGGCTGAACGCGGTGGCGTCGGCGACCTTGAGGTCCCGTTCCAGCACCTCGCGGTGGCTGATCTCGTGGAACATCTCGGCGGTCGGATCGCTCTTCGGGTCCGCGGTGTAGACGCCGTCGACGGCCTTCGCCATCAAGACGGCTTCGCAGCCGAGTTCGAGCGCGCGCTGCGCGGCGGCGGTGTCCGTCGAGAAGTACGGCATGCCGACCCCCGCGCCGAAGATGACGACGCGGCCCTTCTCCAGATGACGCTCGGCGCGGCGCGGGATGTACGGCTCGGCGACCTGCCCCATGGTGATGGCGGTCTGCACCCGGGTGGGCAGGCCCTCCTTCTCCAGGAAGTCCTGCAGCGCCAGGCAGTTCATGACGGTGCCGAGCATCGCCATGTAGTCCGCGCGGTCGCGGTCCATGCCGCGCTGCGACAGTTCCGCGCCGCGGAAGTAGTTGCCACCGCCGATCACGACGGCGATCTGCACACCCGTCCGTGCGACGTCGGCGATCTGCTGGGCGACCGAGTGCACCACATCGGGATCGACCCCGATGGAACCGCCGCCGAACATCTCGCCGCCCAGTTTCAGCAGCACCCGCCGGTATCCGCCTTCGACCCGGACACCCATGTCGCCCTCCCTAATGCTCTGAAACCCGACTGTGCCCCGTCCCCGATGGACGGAGACGGGGCACAGTGGTGATTCTTGTGTTCCGCGCCTTGATCAGGCCTGGCCGACCTCGAACCGGGCGAACCGGCTCACGGACACGCCGGCCTCGTCGAGCAGGGCCTTGACGGTCTTCTTGTTGTCCTTGACCGAAGGCTGCTCGAGCAGGACGTTGTCCTTGTAGTAGGCGTTGACCTTGCCCTCGATGATCTTGGGCATGGCCTGCTCCGGCTTGCCCTCTTCGCGGGCGGTCGCCTCGGCGACGCGGCGCTCGTTCTCCACGACCTCGGCCGGGACCTCGTCACGGGTGAGGTACTTCGCCTTGAGCGCGGCGACCTGCATGGCGGCGCCACGAGCGGCCTCGGCGGCGGCCTCGCCCTCACCGGTGTACTCGATGAGCACGCCGACGGCGGGCGGGAGGTCCGCACCGCGACGGTGCAGGTACGTGGTGGTGGTGCCCTCGTAAGCGGCGACACGGCGCAGCTCGAGCTTCTCACCGATGCGGGCGGCCAGCTCCTGGACCTGCTCCTCGACGGTCTTGCCGTCGAGCGAGGCGGCCTTCAGCTTCTCGACGTCGCTGGTCTTCTCGGCCTTCGCGACCTCGACGATCTTCGCGGCGAGGGCCTGGAAGTCCTCGTTCTTCGCGACGAAGTCGGTCTCGGAGTCGAGCTCGATCAGCACGCCGCCGTCACCGGCGACGAGGCCCTCGGCGGTGGCGCGCTCGGCGCGCTTGCCGACGTCCTTGGCGCCCTTGATGCGCAGGAACTCGACGGCCTTGTCGAAGTCGCCGTCGTTCTCCTCCAGCGCCTTCTTGCAGTTCATCATGCCGGAGCCGGTGAGCTCCCGGAGACGCTTCACGTCTGCGGCGGTGTAGTTCGCCATCGTGGGTGTGTCCGTCCTTTTTCAGGTACGAGAAAGTCTTTTGGGGAATTCACTCGTGGGGCCGCCCGGAGGCGGCCCCACGAGCTGGTGGATCAGGAGGAGGCGGTGGCCTGCTCGGCCGGGGCCTCGGTGGCGGCGTCGGTCGCGGCGGCGGCTTCCTTGGCGTCCGCGGCGGCGGTCTCGGAACCGGCGAGCAGCTCCTTCTCCCACTCGGCCAGCGGCTCGTCCGTGGCGACGCCGGCCTCGGGCTTGGCGTCGGCGGAGGCACCGTTGCGGCTGGAGCGGGCCATCAGACCGGCGGCGGCGGCCTCGGCCACGACCTTGGTCAGCAGCGCGGCCGAACGGATGGCGTCGTCGTTACCCGGGATCGGGTAGTCGACCTCGTCCGGGTCGCAGTTGGTGTCCAGGATCGCGACCACCGGGATGTTCAGCTTGCGAGCCTCGCCGACGGCGATGTGCTCCTTCTTCGTGTCGACGATCCACACGATGCTCGGCACCTTGGCCATGTCGCGGATACCGCCGAGGGTCTTCTCGAGCTTGTCCTTCTCACGGGTGAGCGTGAGGATTTCGCGCTTGGTCAGGCCGGCGAAACCGCCGGTCTGCTCCTGCGACTCGAGCTCCTTCAGGCGGAGGAGACGCTTGTGCACCGTCTGGAAGTTGGTCAGCATGCCGCCGAGCCAGCGCTGGTTCACGTAGGGCATGCCCACGCGCGAGGCCTCGGAGGCGATGGCTTCCTGAGCCTGCTTCTTCGTGCCGACGAACATGATGGTGCCGCCGTGCGCGACGGTTTCCTTGATGAACTCGTACGCACGGTCGATGTACGTCAGCGTCTGCTGCAGGTCGATGATGTAGATGCCGTTGCGCTCGGTGAAGATGTAGCGCTTCATCTTCGGGTTCCACCGACGGGTCTGGTGCCCGAAGTGCACGCCGCTGTCGAGCAGCTGCTTCATGGTGACGACGGCCATTGCCGGAATCAACCTCTTCTGTGTCGTGCGCGCCCGGCTCCGCCGGAACGCGCTTGCTCGGTTCGTCGCTCTCGGCCGGGTGGCCGATCGCCCTGGTGCCGATGCTCGGGCCCGGACCCTGTGGCGAAGTGACCCCAAGGACCGCCGGGCCGTGTGCCCCCGGCTGTCCTGACCCTCCGTGAGGAGATCGGCCATCGGGAGCGCGCACGTGCACGCGAAGTCAGTCCGCTGCCGCGGACCGCGCAAAAGAGTCTACTCCCTGTCGCCACCGGGTACCGCACCGGCAGCCCCTGCTGAGAGGGGTTGTCCACAACCACCTCGGTTATCCACAGATTCCCCCGGCGCGCCCCGCACGCCACGCCGGTCCCCCAGCCTGGAACACATGACCATGACGACCTGTTCCCGCCCTGTCACCAGGCACTCCTTCGCTCTCGACCGCACCGGTGGGCGGCACCGCCGCCCTGGGCGCCCTCGGCGGCTTCCCCGCCTCGCGATCCTCGCGACACTGCTCGCGATCTTCGCGTCGGCGGCGATGCCGGGCACGGCCAGAGGCGCGCCCTCCCCGCAAGGGCGCCTCTCCTGGCCGCTCTCGCCGGCACCGAGCGTCACCAGGTACTTCGAGCCGCCCTCGACTCCGTACGGCCCCGGTCATCGGGGAGTCGACCTCGCCGCGGCACCGGGAACGAACGTGCTCGCGGCCGCCGAAGGAGTGGTGATGTTCGCCGGGCAGGTGGCCGGCCGCGGCGTGGTGTCGATCGACCACGATGGCGGGCTTCGCACCACCTATCAACCGCTCGCCCCGACGGTCACCGCGGGTGATCAGGTCTACCGCGGGCAGGTGCTCGGGACGCTCGCGGCGGGACACCCTGGCTGCCCGGAGCCGGCGTGCCTGCATTTCGGCGTCCGGCGTGGCGAGGAGTACGTCGATCCGCTCGCCTTGATCGGCGAGCCGTCCGAGATCCGGCTCAAACCGTGGGAAGGGGACTGAGTGACCGTTCCGGGGCCAGCGCCGCTCCCTGCCCGCGAATGATCCAGGTGGGGCCTGGGTTGCCAGAGCGGGACGCGGGGTCCTCGGCAGATCACGCGATTCGCACTTGCCTGAGCACGGAACTCGCGTGATCGACGGCCGAACACGCGTGCTTGGAGACGGAACTCGCGTGCTGGAAGGCGGAACTCCCATGCTGGGCGGACGATCACTCCGAGTCCGGGGCCGCGACGTGCCTTCCGGCTCCACGCCTGTTCCGGCCCCAAAACACACGTCACCCGGCCCGAACACGCGCGTCGTCCCTCCAGACACACGCGTCGCCCTTCCAGACACACCCGCCGTCCGGCCAGACACACCCGCCGTCCGGCCTTACACATGTGCCGTCCCTCCAGACACGCGCGCCGTCCCTCTGTCAGGAGGCGCGTGCGGCGCACTCACTCGAGAAAGGGGCTTCCAGTAGCGCGGCAAGGCCGCGACGTGCGGCCTTGCCGGTTCACCCGGAGCGGCCCGGGCGGGCGTCGGACAGCCGGGCACCGCGGCTGATCGTCGCGGGACCGACCGGCTAGGCCTGCTCGACCAGTTTGGCGCGCAGCCGCATGACGGCGCGGGTGTGCAGCTGGCTGACCCGTGACTCGGTGACGCCGAGGACCTTGCCGATCTCGGCGAGCGTGAGGCTTTCGAAGTAGTAGAGACCGACCACGATCCGGTCGCGTTCGGTCAGCTGGGCGATCGCCTGCGCCAGCTGGCGCCGGTTGTCCTGGTCGACCAGGACGGCCACCGGGTCGACGGCGCCGTCGTCGGGCAGGGTGTCCACCAGCGAGCCGCTGTCCTTGCCCGCGGCGACCAGGTCTTCCAGTGCGATGACGCTGGTCAGCTGCATCTGCCCGTAGAACTCGCGCAGGTCGTCGACGCTGATTTCGAGCTCGGCCGCGAGCTCGGCGTCGGTCGGTGTGCGGTTCAGCCGGGCGCCGAGACGTTCCAGCGCGCGTTCGGCCTCGCGGGCCTTGCTGCGGACCGCCCTGGGCACCCAGTCCTGGGAACGGAGATCGTCGAGGATCGCGCCACGGATGCGCTGCATGGCGTAGGTCTCGAACCGCAGGCCCCTGGCGGGTTCGAACTTCTCGATCGCGTCGACCAGGCCGAAGATCCCGGACTGGATCAGGTCACCGACGTCGACGTGGGTCGGCAGGCCGGTGCCGACCCGGCCCGCGACGTATTTGACGAGCGGGGCGTAGTGGAGCACGAGCCGGTCGCGCACGACCTGGTCCGGCGACTCGGTGAACTCCCGCCACAGCGCCTGGATCCCGGCGTCCACTTCGTAGCCGGTCCGTGCTTCGGGTGCGACGGCAGGACCGTCCCCGCCGGGACGATGTTTCCCGGCGGCTTCGGTGACATGTGGGTCGGCGGTCATCGGACCGCCGTTCTCAGCATGCGACTCAGCGTGGTCTCCGTGCTCGTGCGGATGCGCGTGCGCCGCCGGTCCGGGCCGCCGGGTCACCTGCCGAGTTCTCCCCGGCATCATCGGGCCCGGGGGTGCGCGCGGTCGTGGATCGCCTTCAGCCGATCGACGGTCACATGAGTGTAGAGCTGCGTTGTAGCCAGCGTAGCGTGACCAAGCAGTTCCTGAACGCTTCGAAGATCAGCGCCACCTTCGAGCAGATGGGTGGCCGCGGAATGTCTCAGGCCGTGCGGCCCCATGTCGTTCGCGCCCGGCACCGAACCGACGGCGTCGTGGACGATCCGCCGGGCCGCCCGCGGGTCGAGCCTGCCACCCCGGGCCCCCAGGAAGAGCGCCGCTTTCCCCGGATCCTTCGTCTCGACGGCGAGCTTTCCCCTGCCCTCGTCCAGCCATGCCCGCAAAGCCGTTTCGGCGGGGACGCCGAACGGTACGACCCGTTCCTTGCCGCCCTTGCCCAGCACGAGCACGACCCGGCGGGAGAAGTCGACGTCGCCCACATCCAGCCCGCACAGTTCCGAGACCCGCACACCGGTCGCGTAGAGCAGTTCCACGATGGCACTGTCCCTCAAAGCCACCGGGTCGCGCTGTTCGGCACCGGCGGCTGAGAAGCGCATGACATCGCTCGCCTGCTCCGCGCGGAGGACCCCGGGAAGCTTGCGGTGCGCGCGGGGCGCCACCAGCCGTCCGCCCGGATCCGACGCGAGCGCCCCACGTCGGTGTGCCCACGCGGTGAAGGTGCGGGCCGCGGCCGCACGCCTCGCCAAAGTCGTCCGGCCGGCTCCCTCCTCGCGTTGCCGGGCGAGCCAACCGCGCAGTACCCCGATGTCGAGATCTTCGAACCGGCCGCCGTTCCCGTCCACGAAACCCGTCAGCGACACCACGTCGCCGAGGTAGGCACGCACGGTGTGCGCGGACAGCCCGCGTTCCAGCGAAAGGTGCCGCTCGTAGTCGTCGATCAGCTTCCGGACAGATTCCGGCAGCGCGGCACGGGCGGCGCGCAGATCGGGTCTGCGGGCGCGTTTCCCCGTGCCGTGGGGACCTTCGGTCGACGGCATGCCGATCACGCTGCGCGATGTACGGCGGATGGTCAAGTATCGCCGCACCCTGTTGCGGTGTCCGTGGTCGGATCGTGCCGGGATGGCGTCTCAGGTGTAGGCCAGTCAGGTCTTGGCGGCCCTTCTTCGCCACCCTGTGTCACTCTTTTCCGCGAAGCCCTCGAGTTCCAGTTCGGGAAGCAGCGAGCGGACGCGCTCGACCGGGATGCCGGACTCGGCCGCCAGCCGTTCCTCCGGTCTCGCCGATCGCTCGGACAGCGCGTCGTGCACGCGCAGCGCCTCCGGACCGAGCCGATCGGTGCGGCGGCGCGGTTTCGACGGATCCGCTCCCGGCGCTCCCAGCCGTCCGGCGGTCTCGAGGATCTCGTCGACCGAGGTCACCAGCGTGGCCTCGCCTTCGCGGATCAGCGCGTGGCAGCCGGCGGACATCCCCGACGACACCGGCCCCGGCATGGCCATCACGACCTTGCCCAGGGCCCCGGCCGTACTCGCGGTGTTCCGCGCGCCGCTGCGCCTGCCCGCCTCGACCACGACCGTCCCCTCCGTGAGCGCCGCGATGAGCCTGTTCCGCACGAGGAACCGATGCCTCGCGGGCGAGGTGCCCGGCGGGTATTCGCTGACCACCGCGCCGGCCTTTCCGATGTTGCGCAACAAGGTCGCGTGCTGCGCCGGGTACCCGACGTCGGCTCCGCAGCCGAGGAGGGCGACCGTCGTCCCGCCCGCGCTCAGCGCGCCCCGGTGGGCCGCGCCGTCGATGCCGTACGCCGCTCCCGAGAACACCGGGATCCCGCGGCTCGCGAGGTGATAACCCACCTCGGCCGCGTTGTGCTCGCCGTATCCGGTCGCCGCGCGGGCGCCGACGATCGCGATCGCCTGGTCGACCGCTTCATCGAGCTTGGCCGGGCCGCGGACCCACAGTGCCAGCGGAGGTGCCACACCGGAAACGCCCCTGCTCTGCGCCACGGCCAGCGAAAGCAACGGCCAAGCGGGCCATTCGCCGTCTTCCGGGATGACGAGCCTGGTCTCGTCGGCCGCGGCCCGCTCCAGATCCCGCTCGGCGTAGTCGTGCGCCCGCCGGGCGGCCGTCTCGTCCCGCACCTTGGGCGGGCAGTCGGCGCGCCGCACCCGTTCCGCGGCCACGACAGGGCCGACTTCGCCGACGAAGCCGGCCAAAGCGGGTGCCGGAGGCTCGGCAACGCGCAGGAGGTACGACCGCGCGAGACGTTCGGCTTCGAGTTCACTCATCCGGATGACCTCTCGCGGAAGTTCAGGGCAGCCGCGACCTCATCCGCCTCCGGCTTGTCGGCCCCCTTCAAATCGGCGAGCGTCCAAGCGATGCGAAGGCAGCGGTCGGCGCCGCGGGCGGTGATCGCACCCCTCTCCAGCGCCCGGTCCAGCAGCGCCGTGACCTGCGGTGGCAGGGCGAACTCACGGCGCAGCGCGGGTCCGGGCACTTCCGCGTTCGTGAGCCAGCCTTGCTCCGCCCAGCGTTTCCCGGCCCGCTCGCGTGCCTCCAGCACTCGCTCCCGGACGGCCGCCGACGCCTCGGGCGGCTCGCTCAGGTGCGCGCTGAGCGCGGACAGCGGGCGCAGCCGAACCCGCAGATCCACCCGATCGAGTAATGGCCCGGACAGCCGGCCCAAGTAGCGCCTTCGCACGGTCGCCGAACAGGTGCAGTCGGCGTCCTTCGCCGGGGCGCAAGGGCAGGGGTTGGTCGCCAGCACCAGCTGGAAACGCGCGGGGTATCGCACGGAGCCCTTGACCCTCGCGATCCGCACTTCGCCCTCTTCGAGCACCGTGCGCAGCGACTCCAGCCGTTCCGGGCCGAATTCGCACACCTCGTCGAGGAACAGGATTCCCCGGTGCGCCCGGCTGATCGCGCCGGGGACCGCCAGGCCGCTTCCGCCGCCGATCAGGGCGGGCACGCTGATCGAATGATGCGGCGCGACGAACGGCGGCACGGTGACCAGCGGTTCGGCGCGGGAGAGCGAACCGTCGACCGAATGCACCGCTGTCACCTGCAACGACTCTTCGGCGGTCAGCCGAGGAAGCAGACCGGGAAGGCGTTTCGCGAGCATCGTCTTGCCCACCCCGGGCGGGCCGGTCATGAGCAGGTGATGCCCGCCTGCCGCGGCCACCTCCAACGCCCATCGCGCTTCCGGCTGCCCCACGACGTCGGCGAGGTCCGGCACCCGCGGCGGCTTCTGGACTGCCGACGGCTCGGGGCGGGTGAGTTCCCCTTCGCCCTTGAGCCAGTCCAAGAACTCGCTCAGCCGCGCTACCCCGCCGACCTCCAGCCCGTCCACGAGAGCGGCTTCGAACAGCGACTCGGCGGGGACGACGGCCCGCCGGTACCCGGCGTTGCGCGCCGCCAACAGCCCCGGCAGGACCCCGCGGACCGCCCGTACCCGGCCGTCGAGGGCGAGCTCACCGAGCAGCACGGTGTTCAGCAGCTTCGTGGCGGGGACCGAGCCGGTGGCGGCCAGGACCGCCGCCGCGATCCCCAGGTCGTAGCCGGACCCCACCTTCGGCAGATTCGCCGGCGACAGGCCGAGGATCACCCTCTCGTCCGGCCAGGTCCGCCCGGAATTGCGCACGGCGGAACGGACCCTGTCCTTGGCCTCTTTCAGCCCGGTGTCGGGAAGGCCGACCATCGTCACCTTCGGCGAGCCACCGCCGATGTCGGCCTCGATCTCGATCATCCTGCCGTCGACGCCGAGCAGCGCGACGGACCAGGCCTTCGCCAGCGCCATTCAGAACGCCGCCTTGATATGCCGCACCCGGGGCGGGGCGTCGGGCTGGGCGACGATCGCGATGATGTCGTAGCGGACCGGGCACCAGCGGAGCATGAACTTGCGCTGCCACTGGTACGCGAGACGGCGGATGCGATCCGCCTTGTCCGGGGTCACCGCCTCGGCCGGAGTACCGAAGCCCAGCCCCGTCCTCGTCTTGACCTCGCAGAAGACGAGGCGTTTCGTGTCGGTCGCTATGAGGTCCAGCTCGCCGTCACGGCAACGCCAGTTACGGCTCAGGACGACATAGCCCGTTTTCTCCAGATGCCGGACCGCGAGGTCCTCACCCCAGCGGCCCAGTTCGATCCGGGGTGTCCCGGCGGATGGTTGTTCGGCGGTGCTCGTCATCTCGATCCCCCTCAGCGATCGTCACGGTGCGTGTGCGATCAACGCTGCCAGGGTGAGGGGGTGGCGGACAGACCCGATTTGGCCGCCTGTGGACAACCGGGGTGTTGTGGATGGTTGGGCCGTCGTGGGAGCTCGTCGGACGGAATCGTCGGTGGGTTGTGCTATGCGCCCCGGGCAAGTACGTGGAAGGCCCCCTTCACGGGCTGGACGCCAGGTGAAGGGGGCCTTCCACGTACTCAGGGCATCAGCCGGAGAACGGTCCGTCTTCCGGCAGCCGGAGATCCGGTTTGTCGAGCTCTTCGACGTTGACGTCCTTGAACGTGATGACCCGGACGTGCTTGACGAACCGGGCGGGCCGGTACATGTCCCAGACCCACGCGTCGGACATGCGGACCTCGAAGTACACCTCACCGCCACCGTCGCGCACCTGCACGTCGACGGCGTTCGCGAGATAGAACCGCCGCTCGGTCTCCACCACGTACGAGAACTGGCCGACTATGTCGCGATACTCGCGGTAAAGCGAGAGCTCCATCTCGGTCTCGTACTTCTCGAGATCCTCTGCGCTCATGAAATCCGCGCCCCTCCTCGCGATTTTGCTGCTGTTCCAGCGGCGGAGCGTTCATTGTCACCCACGTACGGGCCGAGGGCACGTATCGGCACGCTCGGGTTTTCCAGCGCCGCGACGGTGAGCACGACCGGGTGAGGCGGCCGGACACGGTGCGCGGCGGCGGCGGTGGCCACGTTGGCGTACGACCAGCGATGGACCGGACTCGGACCGTGAGTGTTCAGCGCCGCGCTGTGATCGGTGGTGCTGTATCCCTTGTGCACGTCGAAACCGTAGTGCGGATGGACGTCGTGCAGGTCGCCCATGATCCGGTCACGGGTGACCTTCGCCAGCACTGAAGCCGCCGCGACGCACGCGACGGCCTTGTCCCCCTTGATCACCGGGACGCTCGGCGCGGGCAGCCCGGACACGCGGAATCCGTCGGTCAGGACGTAACCGGGCGCGTTCCGCAACGCCGAGACGGCGCGCCGCATGCCTTCGAGGTTCATGACGTGGATGCCGTACAGGTCGACCTCGGCCGCCGGGATGACGATGACCGAATAGTCGACGGCACGCTGGACGACCCGGTCGTACACGCGGTCGCGCGCCTTGGCCGTGAGCACCTTCGAATCGGTGAGCTCGGGCAATCGCGCGGCGTCGCCGGGCCGCAGGACGCAGGCGGCCACGACGAGCGGGCCGGCGCAAGCACCGCGCCCTGCCTCGTCGACTCCGGCGACGGGCCCGAGGCCCCGCCGGTCCAGCGCACCCTGCAAACCCCAGAAGAGGTCGCCACGCACCACTGCCCGCGGCGGCCGAAGCGGCTCGGCCGGTGTGAGCGGTACAGGAACTCTCAAGGCCTTACCGCCTCCGGTCGACCGCCTTGCGCACTCCGGCCGACATCCGCCTGCCGAGGAAGAGCACGGGCCACGCCGCGGCGATACCGACCCCCAAGGGGAGCCCCTGCTGCCAAGCCGGGGCGCCGAGCGCCAGCGGCTGAGCGTTCGCCTGCGGGTTGTGGTCCGAAACGCCACCCCAGCGGCCGGGCGGGAGCACGATGACCCGTGCCTTGCCGATGATGTTGTCCACCGGGACGGCGCCGTTGACCCCACCGCCACCCTGGATACGGGAGTCGCTGGAGTTGTTGCGGTTGTCGCCCATCACCCAGACGTATCCGGCGGGCACCTTGACCGGCTCGAAGGTCCGCTCGGTCGGGGCCATGCCCTCTTCCCAGTGGACGTACGGCTCGTCGAGTGCCTTGCCGTCGACGACGACGCGGTTGTTGTCGCAGCACTGGACCGTCTGGCCGCCGACCGCGATGATCCGCTTGACGAAGTCACGCTCGTCCGGCGGCGCGAACCCGATCAGGGAACCCAGCGTGCGGAATCCGGTGACGAAGATGTTGCTGGACTCCGGCGTGTCGATCTCGCCGACCCAGGCGGGCGGTCCCTTGAAGACCACCACGTCGCCCGGGCTGGGATCGGTGAAGTCGTACGTGATCCGGTCGACCAGGATCCGGTCGCCCGTGCATCCCGAGCAGCCGTGCAAAGTGGTCTCCATCGACCCCGACGGGATCATGTAGACCTTGGCGAGGAACTGCTGGATCAAGATCGTCAGCACCAGTGCGACGACGATCAGGATCGGCAGTTCCTTCCAGAACGACCGCTTCTTGTTGACCTTGCCGAATTTCTTGGATCCGGATCGGCCCCGGCGGGAGGCCCGGGTGGGGCGCTCCTCTTCGGGGCGATCGGGCTCGTCTTCGGAGGTGTTCTGGGACACGGGTTCGACCACGACGCCAGGTTACCTGTAACCGAGTGGCTACTCAGGAAGCGGAGGTCGTCTCGCGGTTTTCGCGGCGTTCCTTGATCTTGGCGGCCTTGCCGCGCAGCTCGCGGAGGTAGTACAGCTTCGCCCGGCGGACGTCACCGCGCTTGAAGACCTCGATCTGGGCGATGTTCGGCGAGTGCACCGGGAACGTGCGCTCCACGCCGATCCCGAACGACACCTTGCGGACCGTGAAGGTCTCGCGGATGCCGCCGCCCTGGCGACGCAGCACGACGCCCTGGAAGACCTGGTTGCGCTCGCGGTTGCCCTCGATGACGCGGACGTGAACCTTGAGCGTGTCGCCCGGTCGGAAGTCCGGGATGTCGGAACGCAGTGACTGCGCGTCCAGCGCGTCCAGGGTGTTCATCGGTGGTCCGTCCTCGTCTTCGTATGGCTTACGTGCAGCTTGGGCGCGCAGTGTCGGGCACTGCGACCTACCCGGGGGCTGATGGCGTTCCGGTGTACGGCGCCGGCTGCGAAGCCGCGCGTCCACTCACGCCAACCTGTCAAGTATTGCAGACCAGGTCTCAGGCGTTTGACCCGGCCTGGCCGGTGCCCTCGTCCAACCGTTCGAGGACACCGAGATCGTGCTTGTCGAGACTACCCTCCGGCAGCTGCCCGATCAGTTCGGGCCTGCGCCGGACGGTGCGTTCCAGCGCCTGGTCGCGGCGCCAGCGGTCGATCAGCGCGTGGTTTCCCGAGCGCAGGACGTCCGGTACGGCCAGGTCGCGCCAGACCTCCGGACGGGTGTAGCTGGGGCCTTCGAGGAGGCCGTCGGAGAACGAGTCCTCCTCGGCGGAGCGGGCGTTGCCGAGGACTCCGGGCAGCAGCCGGACGACGGCTTCGACCATCACCAGTACCGCGGCCTCGCCGCCGACCAGCACGTAGTCGCCGATGGAGACCTCGTCGACGGGCATCCTCCGCGCGGCGTCGTCGATCACCCGCTGGTCGATGCCCTCGTAACGGCCGCACGCGAACACCAGGTGCTCCTCGGCGGCGTACTGGTGGGCCATGGCCTGGGTGAACGGCCGCCCGGCGGGGGTCGGGACCACGAGGCGGGTGTTCTCGCCGCAGACGTCGTCCAGGGCGGGGCCCCAGATCTGCGGTTTCATCACCATGCCGGGCCCGCCGCCGTACGGGGCGTCGTCGACGGCGCGGTGGACGTCGTGCGTCCAGTCCCGCAGGTCGTGCACGCCGACCTCGATGAGGCCGCGGTCGATCGCGCGCCCGAGCAACGCGGCGCGGAGCGGGTCGAGGTATTCGGGGAAGATCGTGACGACGTCGAGGCGCATCAGGCGTCCAGCAGGCCTTCCGGCGGGTCGAGGACCACGCGGCCGCCCGCGACGTCGACGGCCGGGACGATCGCCTTCACGAACGGCACCAGCACCTCACGTCCGTCGTGTTCGATCGACAGCAGTTCCCCGGCCGGCGAATGCACGATTTCGAGCACCTTGCCGACGACGGTGCCGTCGCCGAGTTCGGCCCGGAGGCCTTCGAGTTCGTGGTCGTAGAACTCGTCGGGGTCTTCGGTCGGCGGCAGCGTCGAGGTGTCGGCGATCAGCAGCGCGCCGCGGAGGGTCTCCGCGACGTCCCTGGTCAGCACCTCTTCGAAACGCACCAGCAGCCGCCCGCTGTGTTCGCGGGCGGCTGCGATGGTGAGGTTTCTGCTGCTGCCGTCACGCAGCTTCGTCGTGACGGCCGAACCGACCGCGAACCGCTGTTCCGGTGAGTCCGTGCGCACGTCCACCGCGAGTTCCCCGCGGATTCCGTGCGCCTTGGCGATCCGGCCGACTACGACGTCCATCCCGTTCAGTCCTTGGTCAGCGATCGGTGTCGACGACGTCCACGCGGACGCCGCGGCCACCGATGCCGCCCATGACGGTGCGCAGGGCGGTCGCGGTACGACCGCCCCGGCCGATCACCTTGCCGAGATCGTCGGGGTGCACGTGCACCTCGAGCGTGCGGCCACGGCGCGTGGTCAGCAGCTCGACCCGGACCTCGTCCGGGTTGTCGACGATCCCGCGCACCAGGTGCTCGAGGGAGTCAGCGAGGAAGCTCACGCCTCGGCCTTGTCACCCTCGGCGGCTTCGGCCTTCTCGGCCTCGGCCTTCTTCGGAGCGGACTTCTTCTTCGGCGTGGTGGCCTCGGCGGAGGGCTCTTCGCCGGCGGCGGCGAGCGCGGCGTTGAAGAGGTCCTGCTTCGACGGCTT
Organism: Amycolatopsis sp. NPDC058340; assembly: GCF_042723975.1. Taxonomy (NCBI): domain Bacteria; kingdom Bacillati; phylum Actinomycetota; class Actinomycetes; order Pseudonocardiales; family Pseudonocardiaceae; genus Amycolatopsis; species Amycolatopsis sp. NPDC058340. The sequence continues at coordinate 52,200 of NZ_JBHXIB010000008.1, forward strand.
CGGCTCGGCGACCTTCAGGGTGCCCTCGGCGCCCGGCAGGCCCTTGAACTTCTGCCAGTCACCGGTGATCTCGAGGATGCGCTGGACCGGCTCGGTCGGCTGGGCGCCGACGGACAGCCAGTGCTGGGCGCGGTCGGAGTTCACCTCGATGAGGCTCGGCTCCTCCTTGGGGTGGTACTTGCCGATCGTCTCGATGGCCTTGCCATCACGGCGGGTGCGCGCGTCGGCGACGATGATGCGGTAGTACGGCGCACGGATCTTGCCGAGACGCTGCAGCTTGATCTTGACGGCCACGGGTGTGGGTACTCCTCAGTTCTCTCTGATGCATGTGGAAGGCGCACGCCAGCCGAGTGGGGACACGGCTGCGCACACCCGAAGGGTGAGCTCGGGCGCGGTGAGAGGGTCCGGCCAAAGCAGGCAAGCGAACATTCTGCCAGACGCCCGCCCGCCGTCAGAACGCGGCTATCCCGAGCGAGGCGAGCAGGATCGTCACGGCCGGGAGGAAGTTGTTCACCTGATGGGCGACGACGCTGCCGAGCAGCCGCCCGGTGAACACCCTGGCCAGCCCGATCGGGATCGCGATCACCAGCAGCAAGGTGGTACGCAGCGGTTCGAGGTGGCTCGCCGCGAAAACCGCCGTGGAGACGAGGAACGCCGCGATCCTCCCCCAGCGTTCGGTGCGCCAGGTGAGCCGCTCCACCGCGCCCCACAGGAGGCCGCGATAGATGATCTCCTCGCAGATCGGCCCGACCAGCCACAGGTAGATGAACATGACGACGGCCGCCGAGACCGACATCCGCCGGTCCTCGACGAGCGCGGAGATCGCCGAGGTCGCGTTCTCGTTTCCGACGGCCTGAGTCCAGACGTAGGCGGCCAGCGAGGTGAACCCGAGCCCGAGCACCCCGAGTTTGAGCCCGACCTTGACGTCGGCCCAGCTCCAGCCGATCCGCAGGTCGGTGAACGGTCCGTTGCCACGCAGCCGGGTGATCAGCAGCGCCACCCCGGCGGCGATCATCGTCGGCACCATGGTGCCCAGCAGCACCATGCGCATCGGCAGGGGCTGACCGGGCTGGACGTCGCCGAGCAGGACGCTGATGAACGCCGCCGACGCCAGCAGGACGGCTTCCACCAGGAGGAAGGCCCCGAATCCCCAGCGATGCGGCGGTGGCGTGTCGGGCGCGGCCACCTCACCTCCGGCAGTGACTTCATCCGGCGGCGCCGCCTCGGGGATCGGCTCCCTTGGCTGAGATACGGTCACGCCGATCCTCCGGTGATCGTTCGGTTACTCAAAGACTCTAACCGCCAGGACCGGCGATCACCTCGCCGCGAAGAGCAATACAGCCGGTGGGAGGTTGTTGGCCGCGTGCGCGATCACGGACGCGCACACCCGGCCGGACAGATAACGGGCCAGACCGATGGCGATGCCCTGGCCGAACAACGCGATCGTGCGCGCGGCCTCGCCGTGCAACTGGGCGAACACCAGCGCCGTCACCAGCAGGATCACCCATGAGGGCAGGCGGTGGAAGCCCATGGCGTTCCACAGTGTGCCGCGGAAGAGCAGTTCTTCGGTGACCGGAGCGGCGAGGACGACGATGACCGCGGCCAGCACCAGCCAGACCGTGTCGCCTTCGGTGGTGCCCGACAGTTCGGTGATCGGGCCCGGCGAGACGTCGGAGAAGGTCCTGTCGTCGCTGTCGGTCCCGTAGACGGCGAGCAGGAGCAGGTTGAGCAGGTAGCCGGCGGCGAGCGCGGCGGCTCCGCAGGCGAGCCCGATCCGGACGTCGCGCCAGGTGGGCTTGAGCCCGAAATCCGCGCGAAGTCCTTGGCCCCACAGGCGAGAGCCCACCGCGGGGCCGAGCCCGAGCACGAGGGTCGGCAGGAACGCGAGGATCAGCAGCGGGCCGACGTCGCGGAGTTCGAGCGGGTCGTAGCCGCCGAAGCGACCCGACATCAGGAAGCTCATGACGAGCGTGACGAGGTGGTATCCGGCGATGCCCGCGAAGAACGCTACGAATCCCCAGTGCGCTCCGAGCACCAGACGCTCACGAGCCTGCCCGTCGTCCACCACGCCTCCACGCTAAGTGCCGCTCCGGTCACGGGTGGAGTCGGGTCAGGCGTAGATCTTGCCACGCAGGACGATGTGGCTCGGATGGCGGAGCACCGCGAGATCCTCGCGCGGATCGGACGGGTAGACGAGCAGATCGGCCGAAGCGCCGTCGACGATGCCCGGTACGCCGAGCCAGTCGCGGGCCGCCCACGAAGCCGACGCCAGCGCTTGCTCCGCGGACATACCCGCCTTGTGCAGCGCCTCGATCTCGTCGACGAGCCTGCCGTGCTCGACCATGCCGCCCGCGTCGCTTCCCGCGTACACCCCGACACCCGCCTCGATCGCCGTCGAGACCATCTCCCCCACGCCGGCGTGCAGCGCCCGCATGTGGTCCGCGTACACCGGGTACTTGCCCGCCTTGTCCGCGATACCGGGGAAGTTCTCGATGTTGATCAGGGTCGGCACGAGCGCGATCCCGCGTTCGGCGAGGACGCCCAGCTGGTCCGCCGAAAGCTCCGTGCCGTGTTCGAGGCAGTCGATCCCCGCGTCGATGAGACCGGGCAACGCGGCCTGGCCGAACACGTGCGCCGTCACCTTGGCGCCCTCGGCGTGCGCGGCGGCGATGGCCTCGGCGAGGACGTCGTCGGGCCAGAGCGGCGCGAGATCACCGACGCCCCGGTCGATCCAGTCGCCGACGAGTTTGACCCAGCCGTCGCCGTCACGCGCCTGTTCGGCGACCGCCTCCGGCAGCTCGGACGGGTCTTCGAGTTCGATACCGAGGCCCGGGATGTAGCGCTTGCGCAGGGCGAGATGCCGTCCGGCGCGGATGATCCGCGGCAGATCGGCCCGCTCCTGCAACGGCCGGACGTCGATCGGCAGCCCGCAGTCGCGGATCAGCAGCGTCCCGGCGTCGCGGTCGGTGATCGCCTGCTCGGTGGCCTCTTCGAGCGTGGTCGCGCCGCCGACCCCGATCCCGGGATGACAGTGCGCGTCGACCAGCCCGGGAACGAGAAAGCCTTCCCGGACAACGGTTTCCGCTCCGGCGACGGGTTCGGTCGTGATCCGGCCGCCGGTGACCCACAGCTCGCGGTGCTCGCCGTCCGGCAGGACGACGCCGGCCAGGTGCAGCGCCTCCACGGGCTATTTGTCCTTCGGCAGCTTGAACTTCTTCGGGTCGAACCCGGGTACGTCGTTCATGCCGCCGAGCTGGGAGAGGTCGGGCATGCCAGCTCCCCCGGGCATCCCGCCGCCCGGGGGCAGCATCGGCATACCGCCGGGGAAGCCGCCGCGGACCTTGGGCTGCGTCGGGCCGCGCCCCTTGCCCTTCTTCCCCTTCTTGCCCTTGCGGTTCTTGCTGCCGCCGCCTCCGCCGCCGAAGCCGAAGCGGCCCGCCATCTGCGCCATCATCTTGCGCGCTTCGAAGAACCGGTTGACCAGGTCGTTGACGTCGCGGACGGCGACACCGGACCCCTTCGAGATCCGCACCCGGCGCGAGGCGTTGATGATCTTCGGGTCGGCCCGCTCGGCGGGGGTCATGCCGCGGATGATCGCCTGCAGCTTGTCGAGCTGCTTGTCGTCGACCTGCGCGAGCTGGTCCTTCATCTGGCCGGCGCCGGGCAGCATGCCGAGCAGGTTGCCGATCGGGCCCATCTTGCGGACCGCGAGCATCTGCTCGAGGAAGTCTTCGAGGGTGAGCTGGCCGCTGCCGAGCTTGGCCGCGGTCTGCTCGGCCTTCTCCTGGTCGAAATGCTGCTCGGCCTGCTCGATGAGGCTGAGCACGTCGCCCATGCCGAGGATCCGGCTGGCCATCCGGTCCGGGTGGAAGAGGTCGAAGTCTTCGAGCTTCTCACCGTTGGAGGCGAACAGGATCGGCTGCCCGGTGACCTGGCGGACCGACAGCGCGGCACCACCGCGGGCGTCACCGTCGAGCTTGGTGAGCACGACACCGGTGAAGCCGACGCCGTCGCGGAACGCCTCGGCCGTGGTGACCGCGTCCTGACCGATCATCGCGTCGACGACGAACAGCGTCTCGTCCGGCGAGACGGCGTCGCGGATGTCCGCGGCCTGCTTCATCAGCTCTTCGTCGACGCCGAGACGGCCGGCGGTGTCGACCAGGACGATGTCGTGCTGGGCGCGTTTGGCCTCGTCGATGGCACGGCGGGCGACGTCGACCGGGTCTCCGACGCCGTTGCCGGGCTCGGGCGCGAACACCGCGACCCCGGCCCGCTCGCCGACGACCTGCAGCTGCGTGACCGCGTTGGGGCGCTGAAGGTCACAGGCGACCAGCATCGGCGCGTGGCCCTGCTTCTTCAGCCACATCGCGAGCTTGCCCGCGAGCGTCGTCTTACCGGCACCCTGCAGACCCGCGAGCATGATGACCGTCGGCGGGTTCTTCGCGAAGGTGAGCCGCCTGGTCTCGCCGCCGAGGATGGTGACGAGTTCCTCGTTGACGATCTTGATGACCTGCTGCGCCGGGTTCAGCGCGCCGTGCACCTCGGCGCCCTTGGCGCGCTCCTTGATGCGGGCGATGAAGTCCTTGACCACAGACAGCGCGACATCCGCCTCGAGCAGCGCGATCCGGATCTCGCGCGCGGTGGCGTCGATGTCGGCGTCGGAGAGCCTGCCCTTGCGAGACAGGGTCTGCAGGGCGGACGTGAGCCGATCGGAGAGGGTGTCGAACACGGGTGTGCACGCTCCAGCTGGGTCGTTGTGGCTTGCCGGTACGGACCGGCGGCTTCCCAGGGTAGTCGGTGTCCGGGGTCAGCGTTTGACGCGGTTGCGGACGGCCAGCAGCGTCAACCCGAGCAGCAGTGGCCCGAGGACGCGCATGACCAGCCGCAGGACCTCGCCGAACGGCGTCAGCTCCTTCGGCAGCGACGCCAGCTTCGTGTCCAGCGAAACGGTGCTCTGTGCGACGTAGATCAAGGTGTCCCCGAAGGCGGGCGTGGTCTTGAAGCCGCCTAGCCAGATGCTCGTGCTCACGACGGCGATGAGGACCGCCAGGGTCGCGAGGGCTCTGAGGGCGCGGAGGCCGTAGCCGGAGACGAGCCAGTAGAGGTGGAGGATGACGCGCTCGGACCACGGGGTGGCCGGGCTGTGGCGGCGCATCTCCATCTCGCCGTAGTAGAAGTCGGCGGCACCGGGTTCGTTCTTGCTGTCTTCCTGTGCCTTGCGGAGCTGGCGGTAGAGATCCGCGATGCGCCGCGGGCCGACGGGGGCATTCCGGTCGGCCCGCCACTCCCGTTCCTCCGCGAGCACCTGGCGCTTGCGGTACGAACCGAATCCGCAGTCACCTTCCAGCCGCAGCTTGTCCAGGTGATGCGCGCCGGTGAAAAGACAGCCCGCGAGGTCGATGTCGGTGAACACGACATCCGCGACATCCGTGCCCTCGACGGATTTCACCGACGCGGGTCCCATGACCGTCGACGCCTTGCCGAAGATCGTCCGCCGCAGGCAGGCCGCCGAGTTCGCGCCCAGCCTGAGCGTGACCCCGTCCTCGAACCTGGTCTCGGCGCAGTCCACCTCGGCTTCGGCGGTGATGAGCATCCGTCTGCGGAAGGTCGCACGCCCGAAGATCAGGTGCTCGGCGGTGACCGGCCCGAAGCGTTCGGCCGCCGTGAAATCCACCCCTCGGAAGCGGGCCGTCGTCGCGAATCGCGCACCTTCGAACTTCACGTCTCCGTCGAACCGGGAGTCCTTGAAGCAGGCGTAGTCCTGGAAACGGGATTCCGAGAACGTCGTGGCGCCACGGAATTTCGCACCGCTGAACATGGCGCGGCCGTCGAAACGCAACGAGCCGAAGCCCGCTTCGCCCGCGAATTCCGCTCCGGCGAACGAAACCTGACCGGGGAATCCGCGCGAGAACGACACGTCGGTTTCGAACTTCGCGTTCTCGAAGGAGACGCGCCCACCGAACCGCGTGTCCTCGAACGTGGTCTTCTCGAACGAAGCGTCCTCGAACGTCACCGACCCGCCGAACCGGCTGCGAAGAAACGAAGCGCTGTCACGAAAGCCGGCCTTGTCGAATCTGGTGGTGCCTTCGAACGTGGCATCCGTGAAGTCCGCGTCGAAGAACGTGACGTCTTCGAAAACCACGAGACCGTGGAAGCGCGCTTCGGCGAAATCCGCGCGGCCGAACTCCGCGCGACGGCCGTCGATGCTGCCGACGGCGTCGACGAGTCTCCCGACGAGTTCCCCGGAAAGCCCGGTTCCCCGGAGATCGACTTCGGCGCCGAGCGAGAGACCACGGAAGTACTCGTCCTGCTGCCCGGTTTCGAGGTGCTCGAGGCAGTGATCGAAGCCGGGGACGCGCACGCCACGGCAATCCTCGCGATCGCATGACGGCCAGGCCTCGCCCATGCGTAATTACTAGCGCAAAAAACAGGGCTCCGGGACCGATCGCCCCTCGCAGACCGGTACCGGAGCCCCTACGGAAGGCTCGCCTCCCCGCGAGCCGACCGTAAGCACACTTGGCGAGCTTCGCGGGACTCGGTATCGCCGGACCCCCAGTACCAGGCGATTCGCTGCCCGCGCTCTCTCCGCGCGATGGGCATAACCTTGCCCGGTCACCGTGGGGTCACGGCAGCGTGAAGACCCCCAACTCCCCCTGAGTAGATCTACTCAACTGGTCTTGGCCGACGACGCCGACGACGCAGCCCGCTTCGCCCGTGTCCGCGCCTGACGTGCCTTGTCGGCCGCTTCCTTGGCCTTCTCGACCGGGCCCTGCTGCAAGGCGGCCAGCAGCCGCGTCACCCCTTCCGCCTGTTCGGCGGCGGTCGGCTGGCGTACGTCGTCGCCGTCCAGTTTGGCCTGGATGAGCGCTTCGAGCGCCTCACGGTAGCGATCGGTGTACCGGCCGGGTTCGAAATCCCGTGTGAGGTCTTCGATCAGCGAGACCGCGTGCTGCAGTTCCCCGCGCCGCAGGTCGACGTCCTCGTGCAGGAACGGGAAATCCGGCCGCCGGATCTCGTCGGGCCACAGCATCGTCTCGAGCAGGATCACCTGGTCCCGCACGCGCAGCGCGCCCAGCGTCTCGCGCTGCCGCAAGGTCACCTTGACGATCGCGATCCGCCCGGACTGCTGCAGCGCTTCGCTCAACAACACGTACGGCTTGGTGCCCGCCGGCTCCGGTTCCAGGTAGTAGCTGCGCGCGAAATACATCGGATCGACCTGGTCGGCGGGGGTGAAGCCGACGACGTCCATCGACTGGGTGGTCGGCGCGAGCAGCGACGCGAAATCCCCGCTGGTCAGCAGGACGACGTCACCGTTGGGGACGGGATAGCCCTTGGCGATCTCGGCCGCGGGTACCTCGGCGCCGTCGACCTCGCAGACCCACTTCACCCGCACCCTGCCGCCGTCCGGCTCGTGCACCTGGTGGAGGGGGATGTTGTGCTCTTCGGTCGCGCTGTACGCCTTCACCGGAATGGCGTAGGTCCCGAATCCGATCGTGCCTTTCCACACCGCGCGCATGGCCCACCTCCGCCTGGCCAGCGTATCCACGCGCCGAAGCGGCGGGACAGCTACAAACGGGTGTCAGGGGCGACTGAATCGCTCACACATTCGAATGACGGACGCGATTCGGCGAGCGCCTCGGCCGAACAGTCGACAGCGGTGGCCGCCGCACGGAGCACTTCAGCGACCACCTCGACGTCGACCATCGGGGCGGTGGCAAGCGCGCCTTCGCCTCCCCCTTCGACCCGGCCCGCCATGCCTTCGAGCGCGATGGCCAGTGCCTGCTGGCCCGCGACGAGGTGCCGGACCACTTTGAGCAGTTCGGGCACGGTCGCGGCGGGACCGGAGGCGGTGAGGGAGACGGCGAGGTCGTCCGCGCACGCGCGGAGATGGGAGGCCACGACCGTCGGCGGCAACGTGACACGCTGTGGACCGGGCACGCGCTCACCACCCTCCGGCTCCTTCAGGTCTCGACCGCGCACATCCTGCCACCGCCACCTTCCGTGACTCGCGCGACACCCCGAATGTCAGGAAGCGGCCGTCAGCAGCGCCGCTTCGACCTTCGACCGCCAAGCCTGGTCGACCAGGCCGCTCCGCGGGGCGACGGCGAACGAATCGACGACGGCGCCACCGAGCGTGGCCACCTTCGCCCACCGCACCTCGGCCTCGCACCGGCGCAACGCGCCCGCGACCCGGTACAGCAACCCGATCCGGTTCGCGGCCCGCAGTTCGACGACGACCGTGTCGTGCCCGCTGGTCTCGTCGTCGAACCAGATCACCTTCGCCCCGGCCGACGGCGTCTCCCCTCCGCCGTAATCCCGTTCCTTCGCCGCGAGCCGCTGGGTGAGCGGCAGCGTCCCCGCCACCGCCCGCGCGAACTGCTCCCGCAGCAACGTGACGTCGGGCAGCGAGCCGAACTTCGGTGACGCCGTGAAGACTCCCGCCCGTCCCCCGTCGTGCCCGCGCAGTACCGCCGCGTGGACCTCGAGCGAGTTGAGCGCGAGCACGCCGGCCGCGGGCGCCAGCAGTTCCGCGCGGGCCGGGACCGCGAGCACCACCGTCACCACCTTGCCGGCGGCGGTGATGCGCACCTCGCCGCGGCCGGACGCCACGGCTTCGGCGACGAGCTCCCGTTGTTCGGCGCCCATCGGCTCCGGCGGCACGAAACCCTTGCCGTGCAACGCTTCTTCACAACCCGACACCAGCTCGGCGAGCAGGCGCGCCTTCCAGTCCGTCCACACCCCCGGCCCGGTGGCCAGCGAATCCGCCGTCGTCAGGGCGTGCAGCAGTTCCAGCAGGACGAGGTTGTCGTCGAGGGTCTTGGTGACCCGCTGGATCGTGGCGGGATCGCTGATGTCCCGCCGCGTCGCGGTGTGCGGCAGCAACAGGTGATGCCGCACCATCGCCGCCACCAGCGCCGAATCGGCCGACGACAACCCGAGCCGGGCCGCCACCTGTGCGCTGATCTTCGCGCCGAGTTCGGAATGGTCCGCGTCGCGGCCCTTGCCGATGTCGTGCAGCAACGCGCCGATCAGCAGCAGATCCGGCCGCGAAACGGTGGTCGTCAGTTTCGACGCCTCGACCGCGGCCCGGACGAGATGCCGGTCGACGGTCCACGAATGCACCGGCGACCTCGGCGGGAGATCCCGCACCGCCCCCCATTCGGGGAACAGCCGCGCCCAGAGGCCCGTGCGGTCCAGCGCCTCCACGGCGTCGACGAGTCCCTCGCCCGCGCCGAGCAGTTCCACCAGCGCCTTGAGGGCGTCGGCCGGCCACGGCGCACGCAGTTCGGGGGCGGTGTCGGCGAGCGCCCGCAATGTCCCGTGCGCGATGGGCTTGCGGATCCGGGCCGACGCCGCGGCGACCCGCAGCAGCAGCGCCGGATCCTTGGCGGGCAAGGCGTCCCGCGCCAGCGCGACCTCGTTCCCGTGCAGGACGACACCCTCGTCGAGCGGCGTCCGCACCGGACGGCGGCCGAACCGCGCCTTCGGTGGTTCCACAGTGGACCGGAGCGCGACGTCGACCGCGTACGCGATCGTCCGCCCGGCACCGGAAAGCTTGCGCGCCAACGTGAACCGATCGCCGAAGCCGAGTTCACCCGCGACCGTCTCGGCCTCCGGCGCGCTGAGGATGTCCCGCTCCCGGCGGAGTTCCCGGCGCAGTTCCGTCCGGACGTCGAGCAGCAGGCTCTTGGCCGCGAGCAATTCCTCGCCGGGCCTCGCCGTCAGCTGTGCCGCCGCCAGCGCTTCGAGGACGGCGAAGTCGCGAAGCCCTCCTCGGCCGTGCTTGAGATCCGGCTCGGCGGACTGCGCGATCTCGCCGCTGCGGGCCCAGCGCTGACGCACCGCGTCCGACAGTTCGTCCATCTGTTTCCTGGCCGTCCGCCGCCATTGATCCCGTGCCGCGGCCGCCAGCCTCGCGGTGATCTCCGCGTCCCCGGAGATATGGCGGATGTCGAGCAGCCCCATCGCGGTCCGCAGATCCTCCGACGCCACCTTCAGCGCCTCACCCGGCGTGCGGACCGAGTGGTCGAGGCCGATCTTCGCGTCCCACAACGGATACCAGATCGCGTCGGCGATCTCGCCGACGTGCGAGTTGCCGTTGTGCAGCAACAACAGATCGAGATCGGAGAAGGGCACCAGTTCGCTGCGCCCGAGGCCGCCGACGGCGGCCAGCGCGACACCGGGTTCAGCGGTGTCGACGCCGGCCGCCGAAGCGCCCTTGCCCAACCAGAATTCGTAGAGGTCGACCAAGGCCGCCCGCAACGCGGACGCCCCTAGCCTCCCGTGCCTGCCTTCGAGCAAACGCTCGGTGGCCTTGACCAGTTCACCCCCGTCGGCCATCGTGGGCGCCTATAGGGCGTCCGAGCCGCGCTCGCCGGTGCGTACCCGGATGACCGTCTCCACCGGCGTCACCCAGATCTTCCCGTCACCGATCTTGCCGGTGTGGGCGGCCGTGGTGATCGCGTCGAGGACCTTCTCGACGTTGGAATCGTCGGTGACGACCTCGACCCGCAGCTTCGCCACGAAGTCCACGGAGTACTCCGCGCCCCGGTAGACCTCGGTGTGGCCCTTCTGCCTGCCGTAGCCCTGTACCTCACTGACCGTCATGCCGAGCACGCCCAGCTGCTCCAGCGAGGAGCGGACGTCGTCGAGCGTGAACGGCTTGACGATCGCGGTGATCAGCTTCATGCCTTGCTCTCCTCGAGTTTCGTGGCCGCGGTTCCGGTGGACGTCTTGACCGGGATGGAGCTCGGCTGGCCGAGGCCGCCGCCCGAACCGGTGAAGTCGTACGCGCTCTCCGCGTGCTGGGCCTCATCGATACCACTGACCTCGTCCTCCGCGCTGACGCGGAATCCGCCGAGCTTCTTGATCACCCAGCCGATGACGAAGGTCAGCACGAACGAGTAGCCGAGTACCACGGCCGCGGCGAGCGCCTGCTTGCCGAGCTGGCCGAGGCCGCCGCCGTAGAACAGGCCGTCGACACCGAGCGAGTTGACGCTGGTGGTGCCGAAGAAACCGATGAGCAGCGTGCCGACGAGACCACCCACGAGGTGCACGCCGACGACGTCGAGGGAGTCGTCGAAACCGAAGCGGAACTTGAGGCTGATCGCCAGTGCGCAGAGGGCACCGGCGATGAGACCGATGGCGATGGCACCCAGCGGGCTGACGAAACCGGCCGCCGGGGTGATCGCGACGAGACCCGCGACGGCACCGGAGGCGGCGCCGAGCGTGGTCGGCTTGCCGACCTTGATCTGCTCGATGATCAGCCAGCCGAGGATGGCGGCCGCGGTCGCGACGGTGGTGTTGGTGAACGCGACCGCGGCGAGGTCGTTGGCGGCCAGCGCCGAACCGGCGTTGAAGCCGTACCAGCCGAACCACAGCAGCGCGGCGCCCAGAAGCACGAACGGCACGTTGTGCGGGCGTCCGGTGCCCTTCGGCCAGCCCTTGCGCTTGCCGAGCACGATCGCCAGCGCGAGACCCGCCGCGCCCGCGTTGATGTGGACCGCGGTCCCGCCGGCGAAGTCGAGCGCCTTGAGCTGGTTGGCGATCCAGCCGCCGACCGAATCGGCGCTGATGAAGCCGTTGAACGAGAACACCCAGTGCGCGACCGGGAAGTACACGATGGTCACCCACACCGCGACGAACAGCGTCCAGCCCCAGAACTTGGCGCGGTCGGCGATGGCACCGGAGATCAGCGCGGGCGTGATGATCGCGAACATCAGCTGGAACATCACGAAGGCGAACAGCGGCAACGCGTCCGCGCCGGGCCAGGCGACCTCGGGTGTGGAGCTGGTCGCGGCGGTCGCGAACCCGGCGAGCTTGCCGGAGATGGTCGAGAGACCCGCGAAGTCGAAGTTCCCGAGCAACCCGCCACCGACGTCGTTGCCGAACGCCATCGTGAAGCCGTACAGCGTCCAGAGGACACCGACCACGGCCAGCGCGATGAAGTTCATCATCAACATGTTCAGAACGCTCTTCGCGCGGACCATGCCGCCGTAGAAGAACGCCAATCCCGGTGTCATGAGCATGACCAGCGCGGCGCTGATCAACACCCATGCGGTGTCTCCTGCGTTCAGCACAATCTTCCTCCCGTGCCTGGGGTGTACTGCGCAGGAATTTTTGGACCGCGGTGTTTCCTCGGGCGGCGATTCAGGTTTCACCCGCGTGAACTGTCGGTACGGCGTTGTTACGGCCAGGTTTCCGGTGACCTGGTGCGTTCTGTCCGGTTGCGAAACCTCGTGGTCGAATAGGGCCATGAACGCGCGTGTATCCGGCCATGACCCTCTGCCACCGGCGATCGTCCGGTCGTTGCGGTGTTCGGTCTGCGGTGACCCGGTCGGCGTAAACGAGCGCACGGTGCGTTGCGGCCGAGGCCACTCGTTCGACGTGGCGAAGCAGGGTTACGTCAACCTTCTGCACGCGCGTATCCCGGCGGGGACCGCGGACACGGCGCCGATGGTCGCGGCCCGTGCCGACCTTCTCTCTTCGGGTGTTTACCTGCCACTCGCCGACGCCCTCGCGAAGGTCGCTTCGGAGCACGTCGAGAACGGGATGGTCATCGACGCCGGCGCGGGCACGGGGTACTACCTCGCGCACGTGCTCGACGCCGTCCCCGCCGCGTACGGACTGGCGCTCGACGTCTCCGCCGTCGCCCTGCGCCGGGCCGCTCGCGCGCACCCGCGCGTGGGCGCGGCCGTGTGGAATCTCTGGGAGCCCTGGCCGGTGGCGGACTCGTGCGCGTCGCTGATCCTCAACGTCTTCGCTCCCCGCAACGCCCCGCAGTTCCACCGCGTCCTCGCCCCGGACGGGCTGCTGGCCGTCGCCACACCGAACCCAGGTCACCTCCGGGAACTGGGCGACCTGGTGATCTCCGTCGACGGCGGCAAGGACGCGCGGCTGGAGGACACCCTCGGCGAACACTTCACCCGGGTGGACCGGCACGACGTCACCCGGCAGGTGACGTTGGCGCCCGCCCAGATCCGCCAGGTGGTGGAGATGGGCCCGAGCGCACATCACCTCCACCGTGACGGCAGGCGTGAACGCCTCGACGCGATCACCGGACCGGTGGACGTCACCACTTCGTTCGGCGTGACGCTGTACCGGCCGGTGTCCTGATGGAGGCACCCGCGACCCTGCTCGCCGACGCCGCCTGGGTCAGCGCCCGCATCGGCGGCGCCGCGAAGCTCTACGGCTGCTCCCGGCCGGAGGTGCTCGGCACGATCTGGTGGTACTCGCTCTCTTCCGTCCTCGTCGCGCCCTCAGTGGAATCACTCGTTCGCGGCGAGCCCTTGGACCCGTCACTCGACGCCGTCACGATCGACCTCGTCCCGGACGGCCGTTTCACCGGCGCCCGATCGTCACGGCTCCTCGCCGGCGGCGTCGCCGAACTCGGTGACGCCTTCGCCGGGACGCTGGGCACGGCGATCGGCACGATTTCGGCCGTCACCGGGGCGAATCCGCGTGCGCTGGGCGCGATCGCCACGGATTCGATCGGCAACCGCCTGCTGTGGACCGGCGACACCGAACGGGCGATCGCGCTGGCGGCACCGCTCGTGGCCGCGATCGGGCTCGGGCTGCCGGAACCGCGGTTCGCCAGGGTCGGGCGGAACACCGTGGTGCGCCGCGCTTCCTGTTGCCTGATCTACGAGGCGGGCAACCCGAAGTGCACCAGTTGCCCCCGGCAGACCCCGGCGGAACGGGACCGGCGGCTGCGCGCGGCTCTCGGGTAGTGCGCGGTTTCTTGACGGGACAAGTCGAAAGTCCGTGAAGGCCTCCTTGAGGGACTCTGGGTCCCTCAAGGAGGCCTTCACGGACTAGCAGGAGAGGCGCGGGCGTGAGCGAAGGCGTGATTCGCGTGATCAGGGACGTGACTCGCGTGATCGGAGGCCGCACTCGGGGTGTTCCGCCTTCGATCATGCGAGTTCCGCCTTCGATCACGTGAGTGCGGTGCCACGTCCTCGTGAGTGGCGATTCGGCTTAGAACCCGAATCGCCACTCACGAGCACCCGGCCTACTCGCTCCAGGCCCGCCGACGCGGTTCTGTGACCAATGGGGCCCGCGTGGCGATCGCCTCATCCGGCGGCGAGATTCTCACCGGTCAACGCGGCCACCATCGCCGCCCGGCTGCCGACCCCCAGTTTGGTGAAGATCCGGCGCATATGCGCGGAAACCGTGTTCAAGCTGATTTCCAGGACACCGGCGATCTGCTTGTTCGTATAGCCACGGCCGACCATGCGCGCCACCTCGTGCTCACGCGGGCTGAGCAGGTCGTGCGGCTCCGGCGCCACCGGGACGAGCAGGCATCTGACGCCGTGCTCGGTGACGTCGAGCAGCGGCTTCCGCTGCACGGAGCCCCCGTCGTTCAGTTCCATGACACGTCTGACGAGTGATCTCGCCAGGTTTCGTACGGCTTCGTCCTCCGTGACGACCGTCGCCCGCTGCCGCGCGAGGTCGTGTATCGATGAAGCAGGAAATCCCATCACCGGGCTCGTGGACATAGACCGGTCTCCCCCCTCTAGGTCTCCCTCCTTCTCTAGCAAACCCCTCCGACAGGAAAAGCGCATCGTCGGTTTGTGTGACAAGTACGAACTAGTCGATTCATGTCACGCAAGAACGTGTGACTACCGGTGTCCCCCGGTATGCGGGCAGTGTCGGGTCAGTGCTCACCGACGCACCGCGCCGGCGATCGCGGATTTTCACCGGAGCAGAGGAGAACGGTTATGAGCCGTGGCTATGCGGCAGTGGACGGCGAGCTGGAAGACGAGCTGAGCCGTGAACTCGAGGCCGAGTTCGAAAACGAACTCGAGGACGAACTGGAAGGCGAATTCGAGGACGAGGACGAGTTCGAAGACGAGCTCGGCGGCCTGGCCCGTGAGCTCGAAGACGAGCTGGAGGACGAGGTCTACGGCGAGTACGAGGACGAAGACGAATTCGAGTCCGAGTTCGAGGCCGTCGTCCGCGAACTCGAGGACGAGTTCGAACTGGAATCCGAGGACGAGGACTTCACGCATCCGGCGCGGCGGGTCTATCCCGACGCCGAGATGATGGCGCAGCTGGCCTTCCAGGCCGAGAACGCCGAGACCGAGGACGAGGCGGAGGCCTTCCTCGGCGCGCTCGCGCCGCTGGCGTTCCAGGCGGCGAAATGGGCGGCGCCGAAGATCATCAAACACGGTCCGCAGCTGATCCGCGGCGCGGTCAACCTCGGGCGCAAGCTGTGGCGGAACCCGGCGACCCGCCGCGCCGTCCGGCATATCCCGAAGATCATCGGCCGCACCGCGCGCGACGTCGGGCGCCGGTACGCCGACGGCCGCCCGATCAACGCCCGGTACATCACGCGCAGGCTGGTCGGCCACACCGTGAACAGCGCGCAGAACGCGCCCGCGAACCGCCGGAACCAGCAACAGCGCCGTCGCGGCCGTCCCCAGCAGCGCCGCCGTCGTCCCGCCGCCCGTGGCGGACGCCGGACGCAGTCCCGGGCCAGGGCGGGCGCCGCCCGTCGTGGCAAGGCGCGCGGCCGTGCGCGCCGCCGCTGAGGCACCGCCCGCGGCATCCGGTGAATCGGCCTCGTCCACCGGGTTCCGGCGGGCGAGGCCGTCCGGGGAAGACGAGCTGACGGCTTGGGTGCTCTCCCAGGCCACCAACGTGGAACGGCATCTGGAGGCGCTGCGGCCGTTCCGCTGGTCGGAGTTCGGCGACCCGGCCACCGGCCCGAGCCGGGCCCATCTCGCGGCGGTCAACCGGACGATGGCGACCCTGCGGAAGCCGCTGTACTCCGCGACCCGTGCGGTCCGCCGTGCCGCGGACGAGGCGGTGGCACGGCCGGAGCGAGCCGAGTTCGCCAGGCTGCTGCGGGCGAAGTCACGGGCACAGCGCTGGGTCAAGACCACCGAAGGGGTCTGGGACTTCTACCTCGACCTGTTCAACCAGCGGCAAGGCGCGTTCGCCCCGTGGCTCGTGGCGTGCGACCGGGTGGCGCTCGACTGCTACCAGTACGCCTATCTCGGGATCGGGCGCTGGCGGTCGATCCCGACCCCGCCACCGTTCTGCTACCTGCGCACCGGATCCGGCCCGGCCACCTCGCGCCGCGGGATTCCCTTGCGGCGGCTGGGGAACCGGCTCAATCCCTTTCCGCTGATCCAGCTCCCGTACCACCGGCTGGTGAACCCGTGGACACTCGGCGCGGTCCTGCACGAGGTGAGTCACAACCTGCAGAACGACCTCGGCATCGCCAGGGCGATCCCGCTCCAGGTGGCGGCGAGGCTAGTCGAAGCCGGGGTGCCGCGGGAGGTGACCGGCGTCTGGGTCAGGTGGAACCGGGAGACGTTCGCCGACCTGGCCGCGCTGCTGCTGGGCGGCCCGGCGGTCGTCGGTTCGCTGTTCGACGTCATCGGGCGCACCGAACTCGAAACGACGGGGTTCGCCCCGCGCGCGGTGCACCCGGTGCCGTACCTCCGCGCGAAGATCTCGGTGGAACTGTTGCGCCGCATGGGTTTCACCCGGCACGCGGAATCGTACGCGGCGATGTGGCACAAGCTGTACCCGCGCGCGAAGCTGGTGAACGCGCCGCCGGCGCTGCTGCGGACGGCGGACAAGGCGATCCCCACGGTGGTGGACGCGATGTGCTTCACCTCGTTCCCCTCGCTGGGGCACCGTCCCCTGGCGAAGGTGCTGCGGTTCGAGGCCAAAGAACAGGCGATGATCGAAGAAGCCGCCGGAAGGCTGGCCGACGGGGTCTCCCCCGGCGTGGTCCCGGAACGGTTCCTGATCGGCGCGGTCCGCTTCGCACTCGACGAACGGATGGCTCCGCCGAAACGGCTTTTCGGCTTCTTCATGGAAGAGCTCGGCAGGAGGGCGAGATGACGCTCGACACCGAATTCTCCCGGCTGGGCAAGGAAGTGAACCAGGTGGCCGCATGCTGGCGGGCCTTGGAGATCAGTGTCGCCGAAGACCGGCCCGCCGGCGTCGGGCTCGCCGCGGCGGACCATCTCGCCGAGGTCGTCCTGGACGGCACCGGAGAGGTCGAGGCGGCCACGCGCGCGACACAGCGCCCGGTGAGCGCGGAGTCGTTGCACACCACGGCGTCGTCGCTGCTGAACCTGCGGCGGCGGGTGGACGGGCACTGCCGTTCGCATCACGCGGTCTCCGGGCTGCTGCGCGCGGTGCACGGACGGGAACAGGAATGGCGGGGCTGGGCGAAGAGCTTCCACGCCGGGGTGGACCAATGCGCCGCCGCCTTGTCCTCGGCGGAGGACGCGATGGTGCGGTGCTGGCGTGAAGCAGTGGAACTGGCCGAATTCAAGGGATGTGGGGCGACCCGATGACGATCAACGACGACCGCGGCGCGACGTTGCCGCGCGCACAGGACATCGACAGCGCGTATCCGCTGTCGACCGGGCAGTACCCACCGCCGGCGGCGGCACCCGGCAAACTCGCCGAACAGACGATCAGCGACATGCTCGGCTGGAAGTGGCGCGAAGGCGACACGAAAGGGTTCGTGGCCGCGCTGACCGGCAGTTTCGAGCTGAAAGAGGTCCAAGGCCACACCGAGGCGAAATGGACTCCGCGCGGGTACGCGATCCAGGCCGATCTCGGCGCCGTCACCGGCGGCCAGGCGTCGCTCGCGGCGAGGGCAAGGAGCGCGGTCAAGGACTCGCTGGCGCTGCTCGATTCGCTCCGTCCACTGAGGACGGACGCGGATCCCGAGAACGCCGAGGGTTTCCGCGCCCTCGTCCGGCACGACCTCGAACAGATCCGGCAGGAGCTGGAGAGCCCGCTGATCCGCGTGGCACGGGTCGATCAGCTCTTCCTGCTGCTGCTCGGGAACGGCGGCCTCGCGGTCGGCGCCGGAGACCGTACCCAAGGGCACCTCGGCCAGCTGCGGGACGAGTTCGGCCTGGTCTCGGGCAAGGTCAACACGATCGAGGAGGAACGGATCCAGACCTCCTTCATCACGCTGACGGATTGGGTGGTCTCGTTGTTCAGGGGCTGGCAGGACGCACGCGACAAGATCGACCCGTTCTCGCAGCCGGCCGGCGGCCAGCCGTTCTTCGGTCCCGCCGTGGTCGCCCTCTCCCGGCTGCTGTCCGCGACCGCGTCGCAGGTCGACGAGGTCGTCGCGATGCTGCGGTCGGTGTTCGTCCAGCAGGAGGACCTCGAAGTGCTCCGCGTCCCCGATCCGCAGGGCGGGACCATGTCGCTCGGCGGGCTGCTGCGCTGGATCCGCGAGTTCGCCACCTTCGAGGGCGGCAAACTGATCGAGTCGGCGGGCAAGGAAGGCGTCGGAACGTCGTTCCTGCAGATCGCGACACGGCTGCAGCGGATCGTGGCGAACCTCCCCCGGCAGAGCACCGGCGGTTCCAACGGGGACGTGCCCGGCAACTTCCGCGCGTCGCTTCCCCCTGGCTTCTTCAGCTCCCGTGTGCAGCGGGCCATCGACGAACTCGACGACCACCTCCAGGAGGTCGTCCGGATCGCCGAGCCGATCGGGCGGGACGGCTCGCCGTCGTCGTCCGAGCCGAACCCTCCCGCGCCCACCCCGCAGCTCACGCCACCGCCCGGCCGGACGCCGGCGGTGCCTTCGGTCGCCGAACTCCGTGAGGGGCACGGCACGGGGGAAAGCCGGACACCACCCGAGGCGGAGGAACCGCCGAAACCCCGGACCACGCGCAAGCGGCCCGGGCAGTAGCCGGACCCGTACGGGAGGAAGACGATGGGCACGGAAAAGGAATACCGGGAACTCTTCGACCGGGTCGCGGCCCTGCGCGGCCAGGTCGCCGGGAAACTCGCGAACGAACTGGGCAGCGATCCGAAACTCGGCGACGCGGTCCTCAAACAGCTGGACGACATGCTCACCGCCGTCGAGGCCGAGCAGCGGGGCAAACCAGGGCCCGCGGACGGCGGGATCGCGCAGCTCGTCGGGCTCGGCGACGGTTCGGCCGCGGATCTCGGCGCGACGGCGATGCCGCCGGGTGTCGACGCCTACGACGAGACCGTCGCCTCGGAACGGGTCATCGCGGTCGGCGACCTGTACTACCTGTACCAGCACGAACGGATCGGCGTGTTCCGTGTGGTGCAGAAGCTGCAGGAGCTGTTCCAGGGCGGCGCCATCCGGCTTTCGGACGGCCCCGGCGCGTTCGGGCTGTACCGGTTCGACCGGCGGGACGTCCTGCGCTACACCCGGCGGGATCGTGTCAGCGCGTATCGGCGGGTGCTCGGCTACGGCAAGGGGCTCGGCTCGGCGAACTCGCGGCCGAACACCGATTTCCACCAGCTGTTCACGCAGTTCAGCAACCAGGTCGCCTTGTTCTGGCGGGACAAGCGGATCTCCGACGTCGTCCGCGAACGCGCGTACGACCCGAGTTTCGGCAGTGTGGCGGTCGTCCGGCGCAGCGGTCTCGACCTGCGGAACAACCTGAAGTTCACCTCGTACGGTCACCTGAACGTCCTGCGGGTCGAGGTCATGCAACTGCTGACCGAGGCGTTCAAGATCCTCGGTTCGGAGGACGTGCTGGACCTGTTCGGCGCGGCCAACGCGTGGGACACCGTGGACGAGGTGCTGATCCGGTACTTCGACCAGCGGCTGGTGTCCTCGCCGCGTCAGCGGATGGCGGTCACCGGGCGTCAGGTGCTGCGCTGGCTCGCGGCCCCGCACATCCTGGAGACCACCCGTTCGGAGTTCGAGGCCCTGCTGCTCGAAATCGCGGAGCCGGCCGAGGAATGGCTGACCTCGGCGCAATCCCTGCGGCTGGCCGACCGGACGAACTCGCGAGAGGTCCTGCCGGTCGATCGGCACCGGCCGGCCGGGGTCGCGGTGTCCCGTGAACCGCGTCCGGTCACCCCGCGCCGGAACGGTCACCGTCCCGGCACGGTGATCACCCTGGACCGCAAGTAGCCACGGACTGGGAACGATGGTCACGGAGTGGGACGCGGGGTAGCGTCGGGCGCGATGAGTGAACGCACCTGGGGCTTCCGCACCCGCGCCCTGCACGCGGGCGGGACGCCCGATCCGGCGACCGGCGCCCGCGCCGTGCCCATCTACCAGACCACGAGCTTCGTCTTCGAGGACGCGGCCGACGCGGCGAACCTGTTCGCGCTGCAGAAGTACGGCAACATCTACAGCCGCATCGGCAACCCGACGGTCGCGGCCTTCGAGGAGCGTTTGGCCAGCCTCGAAGGCGCGATCGGCGGTGTCGCGACCAGTAGTGGCCAGGCCGCGGAGTTCTTGACCTTCTCCGCCCTCGCCGAGGCCGGCGACCACATCGTCTCCGCCGGTGGGCTCTACGGCGGGACGGTCACGCAACTCACCGGCACGCTGCGCCGCTTCGGTATCGAGACCACCTTCGTCAGCGGAGACCGCATCGAGGACTACGCGGCCGCCATCACCGACCGGACGAAGCTGATCTTCACCGAGGTCATCGGCAATCCCGGCGGCGGGATCGCCGACATCGCGGGGCTGGCCGAGCTCGCGCACGCGCACGACATCCCGCTGGTCGTCGACGCCACCCTGGCGACGCCGTACCTGTGCCGCCCGATCGAGCACGGTGCGGACATCGTGCTGCATTCGGCCACGAAGTTCCTCGGCGGGCACGGGACCACGCTGGGCGGGGTGGTCGTCGAGTCCGGGAAGTTCGACTGGGGCAACGGCAAGTTCCCGCGGATGACCGAGACCGTCGAAAGCTACGGCGGACTGAAGTACTGGGAGAACTTCGGCGAGTACGCCTTCTGCACCCGGCTTCGCGCCGAACAGTTGCGTGACATCGGTGCCGTCCTCTCACCGCACTCGGCCTTCCTCCTGCTGCAAGGGGTCGAGACGCTGCCGCAGCGGATGGACGCCCACGTCGCCAACGCGCGAGCGGTCGCGGAGTACCTCGTGAACGACAGCCGGGTGGCCTGGGTGAACTACGCGGGCCTGCCGGATCACCCGCACCACGAGCGCGCGAAGAAGTACCTGCCCGCCGGGCCGGGCGCCGTGTTCTCCTTCGGTGTCGACGGCGGCCGCACGGCCGGGGAGACGTTCGTGAACTCGGTCGAGCTGCTGTCGCATCTGGCGAACGTCGGGGACGCGCGGACACTGGTCATCCATCCGGCGTCCACCACCCATCAGCAGCTCTCCGAGGATCAGCTGCGTTCGGCCGGGGTGGGCGCGGACCTGATCCGCCTGTCGGTCGGGCTGGAGGACGTCGACGACATCCTGTGGGATCTCGATCAGGCGCTCGGGAAGGCGGTGGCGGGATGACCTACGACGTCGGCGCGGTCGAACGCCGCCGCATCCTTTCGCGCACGAGGTCGGTGACCATCGTCGGCGCCTCGAACAACCCGGCGCGGCCGAGCTATTTCGTCGCGACGTACCTGCTCTCCTCCAGCGAGTACGAGGTCAACTTCGTGAACCCGCGCCTGGACGAGCTCCTCGGGCGGCCGGTGTACCCGTCGCTGGCCGACGTGCCCGGCGAGGCGGATCTGGTCAGCGTGTTCCGCAAGCACGACGACCTCCCCGGCGTCGCCGAGGAGGTCGTCGAGGCCGGAGCGCGCACGCTCTGGCTTCAGCTGGGCCTGTGGCACGAGCCCGTCGCCGACCGCGCCAAGGAGGCGGGGCTGGACGTGGTGATGAACCGCTGCGTCAAGATCGAGCACGCCCGGTTCGCCGGTGGGCTGCACCTCGCCGGTTTCAACACCGGCGTGATCAGCTCGCGCCGCCAGTCCGCCCCCTGACCTGGGCCTGCCACGGTCCGTGAGAGGGTGGCGGCATGGCCAAACCGACGCCGCTGCAGATCAGGAACATCGTCATGGCGCTGCTCATGGCGGGTGCCCTGGTGTGGAACCTGTCCATCGGCGGCGCTTGGTGGCTCACCGCGATCTTCTCGGTCGGCATCGTCCTTTCGTTGTTCTCCGCGTACCTGAACCGGCGCGACGCTCAGTCCTGAGCCGCCTCGAAACGCGCAGCGAGATCCGCGCGTCCTCGCTCGGAAAGCGCGCCGAAGAGACGTAGGCGCGCCATCCCGCCGTCGGGATAGATGTCGAGACGGACCTCGGTCACCTCCGGCCCCTCGGCGAGGGCGAACCGGTGCCGCGTGTCCGGCTGCAAGCGGGTCTTCGGCAGCAGTTCGACCCACTCGCCGTCGCCGTCCCTGCCGCTCAGCGCCGCCCAGCCCGGCGCGTTGCCCTTGAGGTTGCTGTTGTCGAACTCGGCGAACCGGACGACACCCGCGCCGGCGAGCCGCACCGTGACCCAGTCGTTCCCGTCGTCCCGGCGCCGGGCGGTCTCCCAGCCCTCGGCCTGATGCGCGGCGAGCCCCGGCGAGAAGAGGTTGTTGGGCGAGGAATAGAACATGTTGCTGCAGCCGGTGACCACCGCGCCGTTCTCCAGCGCGGCGAGGTCGAGCGCCCCGAGGTCGAGCAGGCGCGGGTCCGGGATCGGTGTGCCGTGCACGCGCAGCCGGGCCACGCCGCCGTCCGGATGCATGGTCAGCCGGACGTGCGTGTAGCGCTTGCTCCCGCCGATCTCGAAGAAGTTCTCCGTGTGCCCCGCCGCCGCGCCGCGTTTCACCAGCACGTCCCAGTCCGCTTCGGCCACTTCGGCCGCGTTGGGATACCCGTCGACGGCGCACGCCTCGACCGAGACGAACGGCGGGTAGTTGCCCTTGAAGAACGCGGTGTCCACGATGACGCCGGTGATCGCGCCCGCCAGGCCGAGCCGGATCACCGCCTGGTCGTCGCCGGGCTCGCGATGCCGCCGGGTCTCCCAGCCGTCGTAGACCTGGCCCTTGGGGCCGAAGGTCTCCGTCTGATGCGCGGGCGTCCAGGGGTTGACCAGATTCTCCTTCTCGGCGAACAACTCGTCCGTCGCCCACATCACGGTCCCGCCGAACTTGCGCGAGGCCAGGTCGGGCAGTGCTGTCCACTCAGGACGGTCGTTCACGGCATCCTCCATCTCAGCAGTCTCCCCGGGTCAGCAGAACGCCTGCCGGGTCTTCTCCGGTGATCTCCTCGCCCCGCAACCACGTGCTCCGGACGACACCGGCCAGCGGCCGTCCGTGGTAGGCGCTGACCGGGTTGCGGTGCTTCAATTTCGCGACGTCGACGACGAACGCCTCGTCGGGGGCGAACACGCTGAAGTCGGCGTCGTAGCCCGGCGCGAGATGTCCTTTGCGCTTCATTCCCGCCTGTGCGGCCGGATGTTCCGCCATCCAGCGGACGACGTCGGTGAGCGCGAACCCGCGCTGCCGCGCCTGGGTCCAGACGGCGGGCAGGCCGAGCTGCAGGCCGGCGATCCCGCCCCAGGCGAGCCCGAAATCGCCGCTGTCGAAGCGTTTCAGCTCGGGCGTGCACGGCGAATGATCGGTCACCACGCAGTCGATGACGCCGTCCGCGAGGCCCTTCCACAGCAGTTCGCGGTTCCCGGCCTCGCGGATCGGCGGGCAGCATTTGAACTGTGTGGCCCCGTCGCCGATCTCCTCCGCGGTGAAACTCAGGTAGTGCGGGCAGGTCTCGGCGGTCAGCCGGACGCCGTCGCGCCGCGCGCTCTCGACCATCGGCAGCGCGTCCGAGGACGACAGGTGCAGGATGTGCGCGCGGACGCCGGTCTTCCTCGCCAGCTCGATGACCTGCGCGATCGCCACGTTCTCCGCGCCGCGCGGCCGCGAGTGCAGGAAGTCCTCGTACTTCTCGCCGTGCGGGTCGGGCGCGTGATCGATCGCGTCGGAGTCCTCCGCGTGCACGATGATCATGCCGTCGAAGGTCCGCAGTTCGGTCATCGCCTCTTCGAGCCCGCGCGCGTCCAGCGGCGGGAACTCGTCGACGCCGGAATGCAGCAGGAAGGACTTGAAACCGAAGACCCCGGCCTCGTGCAGACCACGCAGGTCCGCGAGGTTGCCCGGGATCGCCCCACCCCAGAACCCGACGTCGACGTGCACCCGGCCCTCGGCGGTCTTGCGCTTCACCTCCAGCGACGCGACGTCGACCGTCGGCGGCAGGCTGTTCAGCGGCATGTCCACGATCGTGGTGACCCCGCCCGCCGCGGCCGCGCGGGTCGCCGAGGCGAATCCCTCCCATTCGGCGCGGCCTGGGTCGTTGACGTGCACATGCGTGTCCACGAGCCCCGGCAGCAGGACGACGTCCTCACCGAGTTCGAGTACCCGATCGCCGTCCAGATCGGCTCCGGCGGGCTCCACCGTGACGATGCGGCCGCCGTCGACACCGAGGGTCGCGGGTACCTCTCCGGCGGCCGTCACGGCCCGGGCGGCTTTGATCACCAAGTCCATCTAAAGCCCTCCAACTTCCACTGAGTGGAATCGAGGTTTCGCACTCCGACATTAACTCCGGCCACCCTGCTCGTCAACGAGCCCAGGCGGCGCTACCTTCGCTTCGTGCAGTTAGAAGCCGAGTTCACCAGCGAACCGTTCCACGGCGAGGGCCCGCCACCCGAGCACGCCGTCAAAGCCCGCGACACCGCGGAGGACGCGGGCCTGTCCGCCGACTTCGGCCCGCTCGGCACCCTCGTCCGCGGCGACGCCGACGCCCTCCTCGACGCCCTTCCCGCCATCGCCAGGGCGGCACTGGACGGCGGCGCCACGCGCGTGACCCTCCAGCTCCGGCAGGTCGGCGACGACACGGGCGAGCCCGCGGTCGAACTGCACAGCGCACTCGCCCGGCTCATCGGCGACGTCGAACGCGAACTCGGCGGCAAACTCGACACCCTCGACCGCGCCGCCAAGCAGCGCGCGGTGCGGCTGCTCAAGGAACGCGGCGCGTTCGGCCTCCGCAAGTCGGTGTCGACCGTCGCGGAGGCACTGGGGGTCACGAGGTTCACGGTCTACAACTACCTCAACCGGGACCAAGACTGAAGAGCTGTTTCAACAAAATGTTGACGGCAGCGGAATCGTCGCCGTACCGTCAGTTCCCGTGCCGCTCACCATTCGAGAGTTCAACGAGGCTCCCGCACAGGACGTCCGGCCGGCGCTGACCGCCTGCCTCGACGTCCCGCGCTGGGTGGAAACCCTGCTGGCCAGGCGTCCGTACGCCGATGTCGCCGCGCTGCTCGCCACGTCCGAGGCGCTCACCCCGTTGCGTCCCGAAGAGGTCCGGCGCGCCATGGCCGCCCATCCCCGGATCGGGGAGAAAGCGGGCGGCCAGAGCACCGAAGCGGGCTGGTCGCGCTCCGAACAGTCCGGAGTGGACGGTGACGCGGCGCGCGAGTTCGCCGCGGCCAACGCCGAATACGAAGCGACGTTCGGGCATGTCTTCCTGGTCTGCGCGAGCGGCCGGAGCGGCGCCGAACTGCTGGAGAACCTCCGTTCGAGGCTGTCGAACGATCCCGGGAAGGAACTCGAAGTGGCCGGCCAAGAGCTGGCCAAGATCGCCGCGCTGCGGCTGGAGAAGGCGGTGACGGCATGAGCCTCGTGACCACGCACATCCTCGACACCGCCGCGGGACGGCCCGCCGCGGACGTCGGCGTCCGGCTCGAAACCGGCGCGGGCGAACCCGTCGCCGATGGGCGGACCGACGCCGACGGCCGGATCCGCGACCTCGGCCCGGACACCCTGGAACCCGGGGTCTACCGGCTGGTCTTCGACACCGGCGCCCACCTCGGCCCGGACTCCTTCTTCCCCGAAGTCACCTTGACCTTCCGCATCGCCGACGGGACCGAGCACCACCACGTGCCGTTGCTGCTGAGCCCGTTCGCCTATTCCACCTATCGAGGGAGCTGATCGCCCGTGGCCATCACCCTGGGCCCCAACCAGTACGGCAAGGCCGAAGTCCGGCTCGTCACCGTTCAGCGCGAAGGCACCGTCCACCACCTCAAGGACCTCACCGTTTCGACGTCGCTTCGCGGCGACCTCGCGGCGACGCATCTCACCGGCGACAACGCCGACGTCGTGGCGACCGACACCCAGAAGAACACCGTCTACGCCTTCGCCAAGGAAGCCCCGGTCGGCGAGATCGAGGACTTCGCGCTGCGGCTCGGACGGCATTTCGTCGGCTCGTTCGAGCACATCACCGGCGCCCGCATCCTGATCGACGAACACGGCTGGAACCGCATCTCCGGCCACGACCACGCGTTCTCCCAGGCGGGCAGCGAGAAGCGGACGACCGCCGTGACCGTCCAAGGTGACCAGGCCTGGGTGGTGTCCGGTTTGGACGATCTCGTGGTGCTCAAGTCGACCGGCTCGGAGTTCCACGGCTTCCCGCGCGATCAGTACACGACGCTGGCCGAGACGAACGACCGGATCCTCGCGACCGCCGTGACCGCCCGCTGGCGCTACCAGGGCGACGGGATCGACTGGGCCACGAGCCACGCGGAGGTCCGGCGGATCATGTTGGAGACCTTCGCGGACAAGCACAGCCTCTCCCTGCAGCAGACGCTGTACGCCATGGGAGAGGCCGTGCTCAAGGAACGCGAAGAGGTCGCCGAAGTCCGGCTGTCACTGCCGAACAAGCACCACTTCCTGGTGGACCTCTCACCGTTCGGGCTGAAGAACGACAACGAGGTCTTCTACGCCGCCGACCGCCCGTACGGCCTGATCGAGGGTGTCGTCCTCCGTGATGACGCCGAGGACGCGGGCCTGGCCTGGCACACCCTCGCCGCCTTCTAGTGTCCCGCGCCGGAAGTTCGTGTCTTGAAACGCCCTTCACCGCGTGAGCTGCAGGGACTTGCCATGAATGTCCACAAGGGACCAACCTTCAGCGACCGGTTGTCCGATTGATGTCCATATATTCGATTTACCCAAAGGGTCGTGAGTGGCAATGAGGGTTTGTAAGGTCAATTAAACAAAACACCCCCCCGCCGTCACAACCAAATTGCCGGGATAAGGGACGAATTT